>WHTP01000097.1 GCA_009377695.1 Hyphomicrobiales bacterium
AGGCGATATGAAAAAGATGGGGGTGCATTTCCCTCGCCTCACCCTCGCCGCCGGCACTACGTTTCAGATCACGGCGGGTGCACTGTTGATGTTTGGCTTGTTCGTTGTCCCCGCCGCGCTCGGCCTGACTATCTTCACGATCGCCGCCAGCGTCATGATGCTTCCATTTTGGAGTATGGAGGGCACGCCGCGCATCGTGGCCTTCAACAATTGGCTATCGAACATCGGCATTATTGGTGGGCTCCTAATCGCCGCTGCGCATCCCCTGTCTTGACCACCAATCCGCGATTGAGCCCGTTGGCCCGCCCATCCCTGCTCTTTGCAATCGCCGGATTTTGAGCGACAAGGCCGCCTCTATGGTGCTGAACGTATTACGGAGTACCCCTCTATGCGTGTTGTTGCGTCGATCTCCCGCGCCATCCTTGGCACGGCCGTGGTTTTCCTGTCGCTGAGCGCTGCGCTCGCCGAAGACGACATCCTCTTTGAGCGCGAAACGCCTTATGTGCCGACGCCGCAGGACGTGGTCGAGCGCATGCTCAACATGGCGAATGTCAAGGCGGGCGAATACCTGATCGATCTCGGTTCCGGCGATGGCCGCATCGTCGTCGCGGCGGCGCAGCGCGGTGCCCGCGCCTATGGCGTCGATCTCGATCCGAAGCGCGTGCAGGAGGCCGTCGCCAACGCCGCCAAGGCCGGCGTCAGCGATCGCGCGACGTTCGCGATGAAGGACCTGTTCGACACCGACATCAGCCAGGCCGATGTGGTGACGACCTACCTGTTGCCGCTGGTGAACCTCGATTTGCGCCCGCGCCTGCTCGAGCAGATGCGGCCGGGCGCGCGGCTGGTGACGCATGCCTTCCACATGGGCGACGACTGGTGGCCGGACGCCACCGACAATGTCCGCGGGCGCGTCCTGTACACTTGGACCATTCCGGCCAAGGTCGTGGGACGTTGGCAGGTCGAGACCGAGGACGGCAATTTCGCCCTGGATATTGACCAGGCGTTCCAGACCTTTAAAGCCGCGGTCGATGTCGAGCGGCGCACGCTGCCGAAGGTGGTCGAGGCGCATACGACGCAGATCCGTGAGGGCAAGCTCAATGGTACCGAGATCACCTTCGCCGTCGATCTCGGCGTCGGGCCGCGGGTGTTTCGCGGCCGCGTCGAGAACGATGTGATCCGCGGCACCGCGCCCGAAGGCTGGAAAGCGACGCGGATCAACAAATAGAGCGTAGTCCGATGACGCAAAGTCGATGCAAGCCGCAGCTCGGTACGCTCCTGTTGTTGAATCAACAACAGCGCCGCGGGCTGCACCTCCCCCTGCAAGGGGGAGGTCGATTGCAGTCGCTGTGCGACTGCAATCGGATGGGGCTCAACTGTGCCGCCAACGGACCCCCACCCCAACCCTCCCCCTTTCAGGGGGAGGGAGCGCACCGAGTTCGCCGCAAGCGTGCGCATCAATTCCAACGAAACTCGTTGTAGCCGTCACAATATAATGCAGGGGGACAATGCGTGATCATTGATTTCCATACTCACGTCTATCCGCCGAAGCAGCAGGCCGCGCCCGCCTGGCAAGGCAAATGCCCGATGACCATCGAGAACGTACTGGCGGCACAGGAGCGCCACCGCGTCGACGCAACCGTGATCAGCAATCACACGCCATATCTGCGGCACGCCGACGCCGATCGCATCCTCGGCGACCACCGCGAGATCAACAAGTTCCTGGCCGAGCAGCAGCACAAGCACGCCGGCAAGATCTATGCGCTGGCCTGCTCGATCCCGAACGGGCGCGACGACACCCTTAAAGAGCTCGAGCGCGCGATCAAGGTCGACGGCATGAAGGGCGTGATGATCCGAGCCAGCCACCAGCACGTCTATCCCGACGCCGACGACGCGAAGCCGTTCTTCAAGCTCTGCACCGATCTTGATGTTCCGGTCGTGATCCATCCGCCGCCGGTCGGCTACGGCGAGGAAGTGATGAACGATTATCGCCTGGCATCGAGCGTCGGCCGGCCGCAGGACAATTGCCTTGCGCTGGCGCGGTTGATCGTCCGCGGCATTTTCGAGCAGTTTCCGACCCTCAAGCTCGTTGTCACTCATCTCGGCGGCGGGATCTGCGAGGTGATCGGACGGATGAACTATGCCTACACGCTGCAGGAGGAAGCGTTCTTCCTCGGCTCCTACGAGCCGATGCTGATCAAGCATCCGCCGCTGCATTACCTCAAGCTGTGTTATCTCGACAGCGTCTGTTACCACTTGCCGGCGGCGCGCTGCGTCGTCGAGACTGTCGGCGCGGACAAGGTCGTGTTCGGTACCGATGCGCCGCCGCTGACCGCAATCAAGGGCGACGGAATTCAGCTGATCCGCGACCTCAAGCTCGCGCCGGCCGACGAGGCGAAGGTGTTCTCGGGGAATGCGAGGAAATTGCTGAAGATCGCTTGACCCTTTTTAGTCATTCCGGGGCCGGCCGACAGGCCGGAGCCCGGAATCCATAGCTCCGATATTTCCGTCAACGACCGTGATTATGGATTCCGGACAGCCGCACGCAGCCAAGTCTACGCAGACTGAGTAAACTTGCCTGCGATGGCTTCCGGAATCACGACGGAGAGTTTGCGCAAACTGCCGCAACCCCGCGCGATTGCCGGCGCCGCGCTTTGAACCTATGCTCTGGAGCGAGGGAACGCCGGAGGATCAAAAAAGAAAATGACACCGCGTCTGCACGCGCTGTTTGCGCACGTCCTGCTCATCTCGCTCGCACTCGGCCTTGCGCCGCACAGCGTGAACGCCCAGACCGAGTCGATCGCGGATTTCTACAAGGGTAAGACCGTCACCATCGTCGCCAGTGGTGGCGTTGGCGGGCCGATCGATCTCGCCTGCCGCACGGTGGCAAAATTCTTAGCCCGCCACATCCCCGGCAATCCGACCATTGTCGTGCGCAACATGCCAGGCGGCGGCCACGTGCTGATGTCGAACTACATGTACACGCAGGCGCCGAAGGACGGCACCACCATCGGCGGAGTCGTGAACAGCATCCCGACCCATCAGGTGATCGACGGCCGCGGCGTGCGCTTCGATGCCGGCAAATTCATCTGGCTCGGCTCCACCGGATTCGCCAATCTGATGACGATGGCGTGGCACACGGCCGGCTTCAACACCATCAAGGACGTGTTCGAGCGCGAGCTGCTTACCGGCGCGACCGGCGTCGGCTCCGGCACCTACATGTATACCAATGCGATGAACGCCATCCTCGGCACCAAATTCAAGATGGTGATGGGGTACAAGGATTCCGCTTCGGTCGATCTCGCGATCGAGCGCGGTGAGGTTCAGGCGCGCGGCGGCATGACGCTCACGGAGGTCAAGCAGGAGCGCCCGCACTGGATCAGTGAGAAGAAAGTCGTGATGCTGGTACAGACCGGCGCCGAGAAGGACGCCGAATACCCCGACGTGCCGCTGATGCACGAACTCGCGCGAAACGACGAGGAGCGTCAAATCCTTGAGCTGATATCGTCGCCGGCTGCGCTCGGGCGACCGTTCTTCCTGCCGCCCGACGTTCCGGCCGAAAGGGTCGCGGCGCTACGAACGGCGTTCGCCGCGACCATGAAGGACCCCGACTACATCGCCACGGGCAATCGCTTGCGACTCGACATGAACCCGCTCAGCGCCGAGCGCGTGACGCAGCTCGTCAACGCGACGGTCTACACGCCGTCACACATCGTGTCGAAAGCCCGCGCCGCGCTCGGCACCGGCAAGAAAGACGGAGGCAAGTCCTCCGATTGAGGCGCGGCAGGAAATCAGCGCGCTGCGACGCGCCGCCGCTTCTCTTGTTTTGCCTTCGCAGAGCGCGCTGCGACGCGCCGCCGCTTCTCGTGCTTTGCTTTCGCAGAGCGCGCTGCAACGTTCCGCCGCTTGACGGTGGCGGCGCGGCCGCGCGTCCCGCGGTTATTCGCCTTGACGGTAACAACGCGGCCACGCGTCGCGCGATGGTTGGCCTGACGGCCTCGTGCCGAACGGCGGTTCGAGACCGCAGCGCGCGCCTTTCGTCTGACGGGCCGCGTTTCCTCGACCGGCTCGCGCGCCTCAACCGTCCCGGTCACATCCTCAGCAACCGCGATACCGGTGCGCTCCTGGCGCAGGCGGGAGGCGACCCGGCGCCACTCGACGCGCGGCTCGACATGCGGCGGATCGAACGAGCGAAATGGACGATGCAGTCCATACTTGGCGCCGTTGTCGTCGATCCAGCGCCACACGTCCTCGTTCTTGTCTCTGTCGATGTGACCGATATCGATCGCACGACCATGGCCGTAGCCGCCGACCGCGCGCGACCCACCGTGACGCGAATAGCCGGTGCGAGCCTTGACGCCCGTTGCGATGCTCTGCCGCCAGTCGTCGCGGAAACCGCTCACGATGTGCCATTCGATCCCGTCCGCGTCCATCGCCCTGCCGGCGTGGTAGACAAGCTCCCGGAAATCGGCCTCCATGCCGAGGATCACGTAGGACTGCAGCGTCTTGCCCATGCGCTTCGCCGCCGCCGGATCCTTCCAGCTAAAATCGCCGCCGCGGTCCTTCTTGAGCGGCTGGCGCTGATAGACCTTCCAGAGATACGCGTCTATCTCGCTCACGCTCGGTGTTGCGCGCGATCCCGCGGGAGCAGCTTCATCTTCATCGTCTTCATCGTCCGTCGTCGACGGCGCCGAGGTCAATTTCGGCTCATTGGCCGCATCGGCCGTCGGAGGGTCGCTGATGCTCGCCGCGACGATCGTGTGGTCGGCATCCGGTTCGGAGCCATTGCCGATCGGCCGCTTGATCGACAACGTCTTCACCGTCGTCACCAGCGGAACCGACTCGTCCCCCGTCGACCCCTGAACCGACGAGGCTGAGGCGAGCGAGAACGTCGTCGCCTGTGATTGCGGAATGGACCAATCCTGCCGGCTGGGCGTTGGATAAGGAGAGGAGGATGCAAGCGGCAGCGCGACAAGGGTGAAGAAGGCACCCGCCAGCCCCCACGCCATCCATGAGGTGGCGCTGGACATGCGATCAGCAGATGGCGCGGCGAGTAAATCTCGCATTCAGATCGTCTCCTGCTTCTGGGACCCCCCCGCAACCAAGTGTAACGTGGTGTCGGAGGCTGGCGGGAATGAGGCTGCAATTGCAGCCATTTCGCTAAACTTGCATTAACGTTATTGCGTGGTTAGCGCCCGTGACGAAAGGAATGGAAACCCTAGTGGCGCCTGCACCGAGCCCACGGCAAGACCGGTGGCAACAATGTGGCAGGCGCGCTAAAATGGAACTCGACGCAGTGCTCGGGGATTCTTTGGCCATGCACATTATCGATTCACACTTCCACTGGTGGCCGCGCTCGGTGTCCGAGCGGTTCTGCAAGCGCAAGACCTTCCCTTATGCGCGTGCCAATGACCGCGGCGGCTACACCTACCTGCGGCAGCACGGCGTCGATTACATCCTCAACAGCTGGGCCGAATGGTTCGACCTCGAGAAGCAACTCGAGCACATGGACGGGCTCGGCCATCAAGTCGATGTCGTCTGCTCCATCGGTCCGTTCTCGGTGTTCTTCTCCGACCTGCAGGGCGAGGAAGGCCGTGAAGCCGCCACCCACTGGAACGAGGAGATGGCTGGCGCGCAGAAGAAATATCCCGGCCGGTTGTGGGCGAGCGCAGCGGTGCCACTTACCGACACACGGGTCGCGATCGAGGTGCTCGACGACGCGGTCGGCCGGCTCGGCCTGATGGGCGTCAACATGCCGGGTTCGATCGGCTCCGATCCGCGTATCGACGCCGAACGGTTCGAGCCATTCTATGCGCGCGTCGAGGAACTCGGCTTGCCCTTGTTCCTGCATCCGACCGATGCGGTGTTTGCGGATGCGCTGACCGGCTACGACGGTTCGCTGCATCTGAGTCTCGGGCGTGTGATCGAGGTGAGCGTCGCGGCAATGCGGCTCGTGCTCTCCGGCATCATGGAGCGGCATCCGAAGCTGAAGGTGGTGATGTCGCATACTGGCGGCGCCCTGCCCTACCAGTCCGGCCGCATGGACAAGAACACGCCGAAGGCGAAGTTGCCGAAGCCCGCCAGCACCTATCTCAAGCGCATGTACACCGACACGGTGTCGCCGCACGCGGCCGGAATGAAATTCGCGATCGAATACTATGGTATCGACAACGTGATGTATGGAACCGACTATCCGTGCTGGGAACCGGCGCAGGCGCTCAAGCTCATCGACGAGCTTAACTTATCGGCCGAGCACAAGCAGAAACTGTTCTACGACAACGCGCGCCGCATTCTGGGGCTGCGCGATCCGGCGCCGGCAAAGGCGCCGCGCGAGCCGGCGTCGGCGAAGTGATTCTCTCCACGTCATGTGCGAGCTTGACCTGCGCATCCATTCTTCATGCGAAGACGATGGGTTGCCGGGGCAAGTCCGGCAATGACGCTGGAAGGCCTTGCCCCGCAATCAATTCTGCGCTGCACTGATCGAACATCCGGCCGACAAGCACAGAAGAAACCGCACAAGGAGAACGCAACCATGCAAGTTGCCCATGCCGAAGACTCGACACAGATCGCCAGCACGCGGACCGGCAAGGAGCGCCAGTTCAAGACGCTGCTGACAGGCGAGGACGGCGCACTCGACAACTTCCGCCTTTATTTCGTCCGCCAGCAGGGCGAGGTCGACGTGCCGCGCCACAAGCACAATTTCGATCAGATCCGCGTGTGCCTCGAGGGCGGCAAGCAGAACTATGGCGAAGGCAAATGGATCGCGCCCGGCGAGATCGCGTATTTCCCGGAAGGCACACCCTACGGTCCCGAAAAAAGCGACACTGAGCGGCTCAGCATCACGCTGCAGTTCGGTGGCGCGAGCCGGTCCGGCTTCATCAGCTCGGCGAGCGTGCAAAAGGCCATGGACGAGATGAAGGAGTTCGGCACCTTCGAAAAGGGCATCTTCAAGCGGACCGGGCAATTGGCGCCCGGCGAGAAGCGCAACCAGGACAGCTATGAAGCGATCTGGGAGCACGTCAACAAGCGCAAGCTCGTCTATCCGAAGCCGCGCTATGGCGAAGCGATCCTGATGAAGCCAGAGAACTTCGACTGGGAGCCGTCCGAGAACGAACTCGGCATCGCGAAGAAGCAGCTCTGCACGTTCTCCGAACGCAGCCTGCAGTTCTCGGTCATGAAAATCGAGCCGGGCGCGCGTGGCGTTCAGCCCTCGCGCGGCGGCATTCAGGTCGGTTTCGTGCTGCACGGCGGCGGGGCGGTCAATGGACAAGGCTTGCGCAAGTACTCGGCGTTTTCGGGCCGGGAAGAATTCGAACTGACCTCCGAAGAAGGAATGGAGGTTCTATTCGTCGGCCTGCCGATTTTCGCTGAGCGCGAGACCCGCGAGTCCCTGATCGCGGCTGAATAAGGGGTTTCTCAATGTTGATCCGTATTGCAGCCGCGGCGCTGCTGGTAGCGCTTGCCGCGAATCCGGCCGCCGCGCAGACACCGTATTTCCAGGGCAAGCAGCTCAAGGTGGCTGGTCGGCTTTCCGCCCGGCGGCGGCAGCGATCTCTACGCCCGCGTTATCGCTGAAGGGCTGATGCGGCATGTGGAGGGCAAGCCCTCCATCGTCGTTCAGAACCAGCCAGGCGCCGGCAGCGTCATCGCGATGAACAACTATGCCAACCGTGTGGCGCGCGACGGCACCACTGTGCTGATCGGCACCGGCCAGTTGCTCGTGCGCCTGCTGCTCGGCCTCAACGGTGCGCGCGCGAAGATTTCCGACTTCCAGGCGCTGGTCGCGACCCCGATGGGGCGCATCGCCTATGCGTCGCCGCAGGCGGGAATCAAGTCGAGCAAGGACCTGCTCCATCCGCGTGAACCTCTCGTCCTCGGCGTGCCCGAAGTGATCTCAACCATCGACGCGGTGCTGGGGCTCACCGTGCTCAAGGCCAAGTTCAAGTCGATCACCGGCTATCCCGGCAAGGCCGACGTGCGGCTCGCGCTGTTGCGTAACGAGATCAACCTCGATTCTCAGTCGACGCCGATCTTCGAGCAGAGCGTGCGCCCCACCGTGAAGGACGGTCAGGCGATCCCGTTGTTCGCGCAAGGCTTCATGGAGGGCGACAAGCTCGTGCGCGACCCAGCCGCACCGGATGTGCCCTCGGTTGCCGAGGCCTATCAGATGGTCCACGGCGTCGCGCCGTCGGGTCCAGCGTGGAATTCCTACAAAGCGGTCGCGCGCGCGATCGGCAATGGCGGCAAGATTCTCATGATTCACAGCGACGCACCGGATGAGGCGCGCGCGGCCCTCAAGCGCGGCATCGAGGCAATGATCAAGGATCCCGAATATATGAAAAGCGCCGAGAGCGTGCTCGAAGGCTACGGCTTCAACACCGGTGAGCAGCTCGAGAAGAACATCGCCGCGATCGGCAACATGGATCAAGCGTCCATCGCCTGGCTGCAGGAATTGCTGAGCCGCGATTTCCGGATGAAGTTCAAGTAAAGGAGCGCCCGGAACGGTCCGCCGTCATTCCGGAAGCCGCGAAGCGGCTGTCCAGAATCCATTCTCCGCGGCATAATGGATTCCGGGCTCCGGCCTACGGCCGCCCCCGGAATGACCCCACCAACCATCCCTCAATCGTTATGATTCTCATGCACGGCGACCGCGCCGCGGCGCCAGTAGCCCGCGGCCCTGATCCATTTCGGATTGGCGCCGTGGTCTGCGATCAGCGTCGCGCGCAGCGCCTTGGCGGTGAGCGACTCGCACGCCACCCACGCATAATAGTCGCCCTTCGGCAATTTCAGTGACGCAAGCCCACGTGCGAGCGCATCGCTGGCGCCGGGCTCGGCCCCGTCGCGATGTACCCAGGTGACCGACACGTCGGCCGCGCTCTTGAACGCTACCTGGTCGGCGGCGTCGTCGACCTCCGCCAGCACCACAGCGCGTGTGCCCGCCGGCAGTTCCTCGAGCCGCCGCGCGATCGCCGGCAGCCCGGTGTCATCGCCAATGAGGAGGTGCCAGTCGAATGTCGTCGGGATCACGAAGGAGCCGCGCGGCCCGCCGATGCGCAGGCTCTGCCCCGGGTTCGCCTGCTCCGCCCAGCGCGTCGCCGGTCCGGCGTCGTGCAGGACGAACTCGATGTCGAGCGTCTTCGCCTGCGGATCGTAGCGCCGCGGCGTGTAATCGCGCGATTCAAACTCAGGCTCGCCGTCTGCGCCGACGGCACCAGTCGGAAAGAACAGTTTCACATGATCGTCGAAGCCGAGGCTCACGAAGCCGTCGAGATCGCCGCCGAGCGTGACGCGGACCATGTGGGCTGCGATCTTCTCCACGCGCACGACCTCGAGCTCGCGGCGGCGCGGCTGATGGCGCACGCGCTGCGGCGCGCGCGGGTCCGCATCAACAGGAGCAGCAACTGGGGACGATAGTGACATGACGTCAGGTCTCCCTTGTTTGAGGCGATGGTCAGCATGTCCGCCACAGCGACACAAGCGCCGGTCATAACAATGGCCTTCAGGTTTGAATGATTCCAGATGGGATGTAGAACAAGCCTCAATTGTCGCTACACTCACCCGCTGCACATCGGGAAAGGGACCACGCTCATGAACGGCGCAGACGTCGTCGCTGAAATCCTCCGCCGCGAAGGGACGGAGTTCCTGTCGGCCTATCCGCGCAATCCGCTGATCGAGAGCTGCGCCGCGCTCAACATCCGTCCTATCTTCTGCCGGCAGGAACGCGTCGGCGTCGGGCTCGCCGACGGCTACTCGCGCATCAAGCGCGGCAAGAAGAACGGCGTGTTCGCCGCGCAAGCCGGTCCCGGCATCGAGAACGCATTCCCTGGCGTTGCGCAGGCCTACACGGAAAACGTGCCGATGCTGATGATCCCGGCCGGGCTGCCGCTGTCGAAGCATTATGTGAAGCCGACGTTCCGCGCCGCCGACGTCTACCGGCCGGTGACCAAATGGGCGGGGCTGGCGCACAACGTGCAGGAGTTGCCTGACCTGATGCGCCGCGCCTATCAGGCGCTGCGCAGCGGCAAAGGCGGCCCGGTCATGGTCGAGGTGCCGAACGAGATCTTCGAGGCCGAGTTCAAGGGCGAGATCGATTACACGCCGGTGCCGGTGCAGCGCGCCGCGCCCGATCCCACCGCGATCAAGGAGGCGGCACGCATGCTGCTCGCCGCCAAGAACCCGATCCTGTGGGCCGGCCAGGGCGTGCACTATGCCGAGGCCAGCGACCAGCTCGCCGCGCTGGCCGAGCTCTTGCCCGCGCCCGTGGCCGCGACCAATCCCGGCAAGAGCGCGATCCCGGACTCGCATCCGCTCGCGCTCGGCGGCTCGACCCGCTCGCGTTCGAAGATGTTCGCGGAGTTCATGGCCAAGGCCGACGTCGTCATGGCGATCGGATCGAGCGTGACCAAGACGAACTTTGGTCCCAACATGCCGCCCGGCAAGACGCTCATCCATTCGACCAACGATCCGAGCGACATCAACAAGGAGAGCCGCGCCGCGCTCTCCGTGGTCGGGGACGCTGCCCTGGTGATCGAGGCGCTCATCGCCGAGGTCGAGAAACAAAAGGGCGCGGCGCGCGGCGGCAACGCGCTGGCGTCGCTCAAGGAAGAGATTGCGTCGGTGAAGAAGGCTTGGCTCGCGGAATGGGCGAAGCACCTCGATTCGGACGAGACGCCGATGAACCAGTACCGCGTGATCCGCGATCTCATGCGCACCATGGATCGCGGCAACGTCATCATCACCCACGATTCCGGCAGCCCACGCGAACAACTGCTGCCGTTCTGGGAGACCACCAAGGCCGGCTCCTATATGGGCTGGGGCAAGTCCACGCAGCTCGGCTACGGGCTCGGCATCACCATGGGCGCGAAGCTCGCGGAGCCGAAGAAACTCTGTGTCAACGTGATGGGCGACGCCGCGATCGGCATGACCGGCATGGACATCGAGACCGCCTCACGCAACAAGATTGCGATCCTCACGATCGTGTTCAACAACGGCGTCATGGGTGCCGAGCGCGACGTGCTGAAAATTTCCGACGAGAAATACGGCACGATGACTGTCGGCGGCAACTACACCAAGGTCGCCGAAGGTTTGAACGTGCCGGCGGTGCGGGTCGACAAGCCCGCAAACATCGTCGGAGCGATCAAGGAAGCGGTGACGGTCACCGAGACGGGCTCGCCGTTCCTGCTCGAATTCGTGGTGAAGGAAGGCCACGATTTTTCGCGCTACAACGTGCCGGGGTTGTGAAGGCACTCCCTCGTGCCCCGGACGCGGTGCAGCGTGAGCAAAGCGAAACGATGCACCGCTGATCCGGGGCCCAGCTTGCTTGCTTAAACAACCGGGGTCCGGGTCTCGCTGCGCTCGCCCGGGACACGAGAGCGCTCAAAACCACCCCAGCTCCGGCACCGCCATCCAGATCAGCCGCAGACCGAGCGCGGTGAGCATCAGTTGCAGGATCAGCCGGAAGCGTCCCTCGCTGGTGTAGTCGAGCGCCAACTCGCCGAGCCAGTTGCCGAGTGCACCGGCAAGGATCATCGCGGCCATCAATGGCACGAAGCTGCCGATGGCGAAGCCGATGAAGCCGAAGGCGACGAGCTTGGCGATGTGCGAGATCAGCATCAGCGCGCCGAGCGTGGCGGCGTGGTTATAGCGGTTTGGCGCGGCGCTGGCGACGAACGGCGCCAGCAGCGTGCCAGTCGCGCTGACGAACACGCCGAGGAACGTCGCGCCGAACCCCAGGAACGCGAAGCGGCCACGCTCGGCGCCGACGCGCCCGAGCTTGGGCATCCAGGTGACCAGGAGCACGAAGCCGCCGAGGATCGCCTGCAGCGATGTGATCGGCAGCGCCACGAACACCTTGGCGCCAATAGCGGCGCCGATCGCGGAGCCGAGCACGAACGGCGCCAGCGTGCCGCGCATGACGTGGCGCCACATGATCAGCGTGCGCGCGGCGCCGGTGCCGAGCATCACCACGGTATGCACCGGGATCAGCGCCGTGGGCGGCATCACCATGGCCATCAGCGCCAGCAGCAGCACGCCGCCGGCGGCGCCGGTAAAGACGCCGATGAAGCCCGAGATGAACGATGCTGCGGAAAGGCCGGCGAACAGGAGCGGGCCGATCTCCGGCGTGAAGAGGACGTCCATTCTTGTTGTTGGCTTCTTTGCTGGCTGAATGCGAGAGAACAGGGGCACGGCAGGATGGATGGATGGCGATCCCGGCAGGGCTCGAACCTGCGACCCCCGGTTTAGGAAACCGGTGCTCTATCCAGCTGAGCTACGGGACCGTGGGGGTTTCTTACACTCTCCCTCGAAAATTGCCACCCGATTGCCACCGGGATTCGGGCCATCTGTTCTCATTCGGTTCGCGCCTTGGCAAAGGCCGCTTGCATGATCTCGGCCGCCCGCGCGTCGGTGTTGCTGAACAGGTGGCCGTAGGTCTTCAGCGTGATCACCGGTGAGCCGTGGCCGAGTCGGCGGCTGATCGTCAGGACATCCATACCGGACGCGATCAGCGCGCTCGCGTGAAAGTGGCGCAGGCTATGGAAGGTCACGCCCTCGATCTTGAGTGCGGCCATCGCCATGCGGAATTTCTGCGACACCGGATGCGGCGCCCGCGGCGCGCCGTTCCACTTGGCGAAGACCAGCGAATCATCGGGCGCTCGGCCCATGCCAAGCCTCAGGCGGAGTTCCTGTTGCCGTGCCTTATGCGCGCGAAGCTCGGCGACCATCCAAGGTGGGATGCTGATCTTGCGCCGGCCGTGCTTGGTCTTCGGCCCCTTGAACCGCAACGAGCCCTTAGTCTGTTCCAGCGACCGCGCGACCGTGATCATGCCGCTATCGAGGTCGGCATCCTTCCAGCGCAGGGCCAGCAGCTCGCCGCGCCGCATCCCGGTCACGAGGGCTAGGGACACGATCGGGCGCAGCGTACGGCCCTGCAGATGGTCGAGAACCCTGCCAATCTGGTCTTCGGTCAAGATGCTGATTTCCGTTTCGTCGACGGTTGGCGGTTGAACGTGGGCGGCGACGTTCTGCGTCACCACGCCCCAGGCCGCCGCGTGGCGCAGGACCCGATGGATGAGGCGATGAACGTGGCCGACGCTGCGCGCCGCCAGTGCCTTCTCCCCGCGGCCCAGCTTCGCATAGAGATCGGCAAGGTGAAGTGGGCGCAGTTTCTGAATTGCCAGATTGCCGACGTGCGGCTTGATCTGCAGCCTGGCAATCTGTCGGTACCGCTCCAGGGTCTTCGGAGACACATTTGCAGAGGCCCAGTCCCGATCCCATCGATCGAAGAACTCGGCGACCGTCACCCTGCTTGGATCGACGGAGTTGCCCGCGTCATGCTCGGCGACCAACCGGACCAGCTCCAGCTCGGCAGCGCGCTTGCCGCCTTTGAACGAGTGATACCGAATCCGCCGCTTGCCCGTGGCTGGATCGCGGCCAGCGTCGAATTTCAGCTCGAACGAGTTCTTGCCGCGGCGTCGGATGTGGCCGGTCATGATTGGTCCCTCGAATAATCTTCCTGGGCGTCTGCTGCGGCTTGCGCTGCTTCCTCCTCCACATACTGCTTGAACAAATCTTCGATACGCTCTTTCAGCACTGCTTCTGTTTTCCCCAGCACTTCCTTCATCTTATCCATGACCGAGGCATGCTCACTCTGAATCTTCGTCAATATGTCCGCGTCTCGAAACGACTGCTCCAGCCGGCTGATAATTTCAGCGTTCATGGAGTGATTGTTGCGAGCGGCGGCCTGCTCAAGTCGGCGGCGCAGCCTCTCGTCAAAGCGCAATTTCAGTTGGATTTGATCCGTTGGTTTGCGCGGCACCGTATCCCTCCGTCTTCACTGGAAGGGACAAGATAGTACAAAAGGCGTGGGGCCACAAGCGACCCCTTGCGTTCTCCTTAGCTTCCGGCTATATATTGAGGGGTCACAAACGACCCCATCAGATAGGAGCTAACATGAGCGACAAGACCGTACCGCTGACGATCTCCGTGGCTGAGGCCGGGGAGAAATATTTTGGAATTTCCCGCAACGCTGCCTACGCCGCAGCCTGTCGCGGCGACATCCCGACGATCAGGATTGGACGACTATTGCGCGTGCCGGTGCGGGCTATGGAGCGTCTGCTCGACAGTGTCGGCCAGAGGTCGGTAGCCGCTTGATAGTCAAGACCCAATTCACGGGGAGGGAGGGGCTGCCGGCCTGGCCGGTGGCCTTTTTGTTGCGTGAACCAATTCAGCAACCGCGCCGGCGTCCGGGCAAAGAAAAGCCCGGCTTGATCTTGGACGGACCAGCCGGGCAAAGGAAAGACTTCCATTGTGACAATCAAGAATGTAGCCCCAGCCGGGTCATCCGGCAAGCACTTAATGTTAGACAAGAAATCCGAGCGCGACCTTGCTGTTCGGTGGCGAAAGCACGGCGATGTTGCCGCGCGCGACGAACTCGTCCTCGCCCATAAGCCCTATGCCGACAAGGTAGCGCGGGCCTATGCCGCCACTCACGGCGTCGCTGCGGATGACCTCAAAGGTCACGCCTTCGAAGGTCTTCTGAAAGCCGCCGCGGACTTCGATCCCGATCTTGGTTGGCGCTTCAACACCTACTATCGGCACAAGGTCGATGCCGAGGTGCGCGAGGCTTGCCGCAAGCTCTCCAGCAGCGGCTTGACGCCCACCAAGTCGACATCCGAGACCGTGAAGGCGGCTCGCCCTCACGTTGTCTCCTTCGACGAGCCTATCCCTAGCGCCGATGGCGAAGACGAGGACGACGGTAATCGTCATGATCTCGTCGCGGACACGAACGCGCTCAGCGAAGATGATCTGCTGACCATCTTGTCGAACGACAAGGTTCGCGGCGCACTTCTCACCCTCGATCTCACTCTTCGTGATCGTCGCCTCGTTGAGGAGCGCCTTGACGGCCTGCCCTCGAAGGAGATCGCCGCCGAACTCGGTATCACCAGGGCTCGGGTTGACCAAATCTGGTGCGGCCTCGTCGACCGCGCTGCAGCGCTGCTGACCAACCCGAGACGCGCGAAGCACATCAAGCCTGCGCCGTCGCGGTGGTACCTATGGTCTGACCGACCGCCTGCCGAACTTCCGCGCAACATCTCTAACATCTCGCAAGTCGAACCCGCCTGGTTCAAGGCTCAACGTTGGCCGGGCGACCACGCAACGTTCAGGACCGAGCGCCGCGTCGAGGTCGTGGCAGGGCCGGCTTTGATGCCACCGGTGCTGTCCCGTTGGGGCTACGCGCACGCGCACGAGGCCACGGGGCTGGAGCGTCGGCGCAGGGTTAAAGGCTGGCTCCCCGCTATCCCAGCGGCAGGCCGTGTAAATCACGTCGGTCCAAGTCTGGTTGGCTTGGAGGACTGGTTGGCGTTGCTCCCGCGAGAGCGAAAGCTACTGCGCATCGTCGGCTCGGCCACCAAAGCGGCAGGTCGGCGCGCCGTGAACACCAAGCCCCGATGGATGCCGCCGGCGGGGACGCGAACCCGCGCCGCCAACCGTGAACTGCTCGTCAGCCTCGGCATCGACGGCAGTCGCGATCTCAAGATCGTCAAGGTCGCCCTCGTCCGTGAAAAATGTTGGTCGTATCGCAAGCCGATGCTGACCGAGACCGACGTGCTCGAGGTCTTCGCCGCGATCCCGCCTGACGCAGTCGAGCCCGCGCTCGCCAAGCTCAATCCGAACGACCAGGCGCTGATCAAGCTGAGGTTGCGCGAGCCGCCGATGTCGATCCCGGCAATCGCCCGCTTTCGTGAGACGTCCTACGCGAAGACGCTGCCAGCCCTGTATCGCGCCGTGAAGCGGCTGCAGGCGGCCGCGATGTTGCGCAACAAGGTCGTCGTACTGGCCGTCGCGCGCCGCGCGCTGCGGGCACCGCTTGCGGAAGCCGCGGCATGAGCACCCCTGACACCTACACCAGGCCGGACGGCGCCGAGACGGCTGGGCGCGTCGAGCGTCTGACGGCAGCGATTCTTGAAGATCGCGACCGTCCACAATCCTCGAACGAAACCCACGCCTGCTTCGCCTGTGGCAGGCCGTTCATGTGGGGTCAGTCTGGAAGTGTGCGGAGGTTCTGTTCCCAAGGATGCGTCGATTACTTCGACTCCGGGGCGCCTCCCTACGATCCGACCTACACCAACAAGAATAATCAGCGCTGGTACACCCTGCCGCTCGGCAAGCACGGCTCCCTGATCAACTGCAAGGGCTGTGGCCGGCAGTTCGACTCCAAGGGCCTGCGCTGTTGCTCGCGTGACTGCGAGCGCGAGCATCGCGATCGGCGGGACAACGCCAAGCTGATGGCCGAGGCGGGCATGTCGCCCAGCCACAAGCGGCTATGTCAGCGCCCCGGCTGCACCCGGCCAATCCCGAGGTGGAAGAACGGCAAGGCCACCCGGAAAGACTGCCGGTTCTGCACCGAAAAATGCGCCGATAAGGCGAGGGGGCGGTAGGATGGCCCTCACCCCCATTTCCCGGCGTTCAGCGTCATTTTCCTCATATAAAACGGCACTTCCCGAGGGCCCTTCGACGGAGCTCGACCTCCCGCGAGGCCGCCCATGAGCAAGCCCCGCAAGCGCCCGTCCTCGAAGTCCGACGACGCCGAACTCGGCACCCCAACATACACCGACGGCCAGCTCGAGCGGATGAACTCGGACTTTGCCGCTGCAATGCGTGCGGCGATGGCTGCCGGCAGCGAGAACGCTGTCGAGGGTGTTGTCAGCGAGCCCGGCACCAGGCGGCCGCTCATCGTGCGGGGTGAGATATGACAGCGCGCCGCATCTCCTCAATCAAAGACCGCACCCGCAACCCTCCGATCGGCCGCGCCGTGGTCAACCACAGCGCTCGTCGTGACGACGCGCGCCGTTTTCAATGAAGGATGATTTAAATGATTACTCTGAAAGATCAATTCAAGCTGCTGCTGGCCGGCACCCGCGACCCGCGTCTATGGCGCGTCGACGTTGCCCCGTGCTCGGCGTAATCGTCGATCGCTTCATGAAGAAGCACGGCAACTCGCGGACCTCTTTCACCTACCTGGCCAACGGTGTCGGCATCAAGCGGCAAAACGCGACCCGGGCCGTGCAGCGTTTGATAGAGGCCGGTTATATCCAGCTCATAAGGGCCGGCGTCGGCACGCGGCCTAGCGAGTATCTGCCCAACTGGGAGCTTGCAGGCGGTGCCCTGCAGGACACCTCTACCGCCGGCGATGCTCCCCACGAAGACGGTGCTAGTGGCATCGCCCACGATGCCACTAGAGCCGCTAGTGGCATCGCCTGCGATGCCCAAACCTACTTACAGTACCCGGCTTATCGCCGGCGTACTGGAAGTAGGTTCCCCGCCGCCGGCGTCGTCGGCCCCTGGCGGGGCCTCCTCCGGCGGCGGGGTCCCCGGAGGGTGCGGGCACCCGCCTGGCGGGTTCGAGGAGCTATGGGAAGCTTATGGCTTCAGGCGCGACCGCAGCAAGGCGAAGACAGCGTATCAGGATCTCGGGCCGGACCCCGAACTGCACGCGGAGCTGGTCACGGCGGCGAAGAGGTGGCGCGCCGCCTACGACGGCGCGGAGACGAAGGCGCAATGGCGCAAGCGGCTGTACAAGTGGCTGGCGGAGGAGCGCTGGCTGGAAGATGGACCGTCGCTGTTCGGGGACCATAAGTCCGCGGCGAAAGAACGTAAGCCCGGCACTTCGTCCAAAGAGCAGTCCACGGGGCCGAAGGAAGATGATCTGAGCCTGGGTGTCCATTGCCTGGGCGAGACACACGTCGTGAAGATTATCTGGTTTAAGACGGTCGAGGATAATGAGGACCGCAAATACCGAGCACGCTTTATGGTCGAGACGCCTGGCGAGAAACACGGTAAGGAGTTTGTCGCGATCTTGGATACCGACACACTCGACGACATGGACGACGTAGTGTCCGACTGGATCGACGACAAGGCGCGGCGTTGTGGTAGGGAGCCTGACTTCCATGACGTAGAATACCTCGGCGCACGGCTGGTGGTCGAGGTTGAGATATCCGGAGCACTCCGCTTCCGTCCGCTTCCGGAAGACGCAGAGCCGAGGCAACTTGGTGATGCAGGGTTTTTCCTCGGTAAATCGTACCGCATGCGAGTTCTTGAATTCAAAGACGGAGAATCTAAACTCAGGTTCTATTTTGGCGTCATGGGGGGTCACCTGGACGGACGGCGTCTCGTTCATGAGGTAGAGCGCGGTACCGCGGCCGCCCATCACTTGCGCAGCGTCCTCGATCCAAATAGCACCAAACGCAACGACCAATTGGTCGGAACCGAGACACAGTTTGAAGCCAGTCGAAACATCCAACACGGGAGAGGACCATGACCAAAGTGGAGCCGCAGAGCATAATCCGCCGCAATCTCGCACGGCGTAGTGTTCTTTTCGCTGCGCTTGATGAGGAGTGTGAAGCGGTCTTCGAGCAATTGGGTGACGACGACGACTATTGCGACGACGTCCGGGAGGCGCCTCTTTGCCGTTTACCGGCACGTCGAGAGCATGATCAAGGAAGATCAGGAGGCACTGCGCCGACTTCAGTCGCGAAGGGGCGCCCGCACTGCGGCGAGTGTCCCATCGCGTTCCTGATTGCATGAAAATCTATCGACGGAAATCATTCCTGAGAACAGGGCGGAACAGGTATATTAACCCGTCTATCAGGCATATTATCCCAGTATCGGGGACCGGATCAGGCTAACCCGTTGAAAGACAAATCAAATCTGCGACTTTGGGGAAGGGCGGCCCCGGCTAGGACGTCGAGGCCGCAAGTTCGGCGTGCAGCTGAGGTTGCTCGGCTTGCACAACGTCGCAGGGACGACGTTCCCGAGTTTCTCAGCGGCGCGAGTGTTCTAGCACACCGCCACGGCCTGGTCACGCAAATCCCCTCTTGCAACTGTTCGGAAAATATGTATTCTACGAACAGTCAGCACAGGGAACGGGGGAATTTGCCAATGACTGCAGCGCTTCGCCTGGTCATGCCAGCCACCGAAAACCGAACAGTTGAACGGTCGATGCCGACGCGGAAGCCGAACAAGGCGCTGCGCACCCGCGAGCACCTGACTGAGGTCGAGGTCGAGAAGCTGATCGAGGCTGCCAGGGGCAACCGCTGGGGCCTGCGCGACTCAACCATGATCCTGATTGGCTACCGGCACGGCCTGCGTGCCTCCGAACTCACGGACCTGCGCTGGGATCAGATCGACTTCACGACCGCCACCCTGCACGTCCGCCGCGTCAAGAACGGCTCGCCATCCACACACCCGATCCGGGGCGATGAATTGCGGGCACTGCGCCGGCTGCAGCGGGAGCAGGAGCCGCGATCGCCATTCGTGTTCACCTCGGAGCGTGCCACGCCGTTCACGACCGCCGGCCTTGCCAGGATGGTGGAGCGTGCAGGCGCTGCCGCCGGCTTCGAGTTCAAGGCGCACCCGCACATGCTGCGCCACGCTTGCGGCTTCGCGCTGGCCAACAAGGGCCACGATACGCGCTCGCTGCAGGCCTACCTCGGACACCGCAACATTCAGCATACGGTGCGCTATACCGAGCTGGCGCCCGACCGCTTCAAGGACTTCTGGCGAGGCTGAGCGCGCCGAAAACGTCCTTTTGAAACCGTAACCTGCTGATATTGCTTGGACTTTAGGGTCGCGCCGGCGCGTCGCCCCACATCATAAAGAACGCTGGTCCGGGTTCTTTTTCTCTTGCGGCCTATATCAAAACGGATATATTCGCCCGCATGGGGAGGAAGCGGATCGAGTTCCTGGGAAGGAGCATGGATCGGCTCCGGGACTTTCCGGTGGGGGCTATGAAGGATATCGGCCACGCCCTTCGGGATATCCAAGATGGGCAAGAGCCGGCCGACTGGAGGCCAATGAAAACGATCGGCCCCGGCGTGAACGAGGTCCGTGCCGATAGCGAAGGCCTCCAATGCAGGGTGGTCTACGTAGCGACGTTTCCCGAGGCCGTTTACGTGCTGCATGCGTTCACGAAGAAGACGAGGAAGACGCCGAAGAAGGACGTCGAGTTAGCAACCAAACGCTTTCGTGAGTTGTGTGATTACAGGAGGGACAAATGAAAACGAAGGCATTCGACAACGTTTGGGATGCGTTGATGGACACCCCGGAGCAGGCCGCGCACATGACGGCGCGGTCGGAGGTGATGTCGGAGATCGTGCGCGTCATTCGCGGCTGGAATCTCTCCCAATCGGATGTGGCTTCCCGCCTCGGCCTGACGCAGCCCCGGGTGAACGATCTGCTGCGCGGTCGGATCAGCAAGTTCTCGATGGATGCTCTGATCGACATTGCGGTCAGGGCGCACATGCGGCCGCACTTCCGGTTCGAGGTCGAGCGGCCTCGCAAGGCTAAAGCTGAGGCTCGCGTTCACGCTTGAGGCGCTGCTGATCCTTGCGGAACGGGCCAGCCTGAAGCCGCACCTTGAGATGGCTGCTGCATAGGGGCCGCCCTGCTATAGCGGCGCTGCATGTAAGGCGGTGGCTTACGTCGGCGCGCGCACCGCGCGCACCTTAATTGTCCACCACCTGCACGTATTCGGGGAAGTGATCCTCGCACAGGCCGGCGGTCTCGCCCTGCATTGGGAATCGGTAGCGGGCCTTACCCACGACGCTTAGGGGCTCGTTCCTCTCCTTCGCCTCCGCGAGGCACACATCACACAGGCCGACGGTCTCTTCCGTCTTTCGCCAGACCGTGAATGCCTTCTTGAACTCGATCCTGGTTCCGGGCTTCATGGTTTGCTCCCTTGGATTGTCACCGTTCGCCAACATTCTACGCACGGCAATCACGCCCCCGCGGGATTTCCCGCACCTGCCTGGTGCAAATGCACCGCTGCCGTCAAGAATCTGACACTGCCCGCGGGATTTCCCGCACCTAGAGCCCAAGCGCCTTCCGGTTCTTCACGACCTGCCGCCGATCAGCGGCTGTCACGGCTGGCACCTTCTTCGCGATGGCTGCCAGGATCGCCTTGCGCTGTGCCGGTGCGAGTTTCAGGGCGGCGAGCTCCTCCAGAATGCGGTCATAGAAGAACACGCGCTGTGCCGGCGTGGGCAGGTTGATGGCGCTATCCGTGATGCTGCCGAGATAGGCGATGTGGCGCTGCACCGGCCTGCCATCCACGCGTTCGGCCTCCGCCAGGATTGCGGTCCACGACGTGTCGCCGCCGTCGCGGCCACGGCCGAACTTCGCCTTCTTGAGCTTTCGGGACTGCCAGCGGATGAACATGACGTAGTGTATAAATTGTTGCGCGCGCCGACGTAATGTGTACACTACACCGGCTTGCAATGCAAGCGGAGGCGCTCACCGAGGCGACGGCGACGATCCGATCGGCCGCGGGCGCGATCACCACCTACCGACGCTTCAACAAGCCTGGCCTTGGGCCCCACGGGCGACAGCCTGGACGACTTCACATGACCATCAGCCATGCTAGCCTATTCTGCCGCTGAGGCGCCCGACAGCGTCAAGCCCGCTGTCCCTGACCCGGGCAGAACGCTCGGCGGCAGCCCCAACTACGGCCTCGCCCTCCAACCGGGGCCGTCTTTCGTATCCGATACCCGATTTTAGGAATGCGTTCAGGGCCTCACGTCGAGCTCGATTACGATTTCTTCGGCCGCCAGTCGGATAGTGCCGTCTCTATCATCGCCCGGATCGCAGTCGAGCGGTCGCGATGACCATTATGCTCTGCCCATTGATCCACGCGCTCGACCTCGGCCTCGGAGAGGCGCAGCCCGATCATGGGCCGGATGCCCGTCTTAGGGCGCCCCGGACGCCGCTTTTTTTGTTTAGCAGATATTGACCGTTTCATATTTTTTGTTTAGCATTATTTTGCTTGCTAAAGCAAGCGGGCCGCTCCGGTGTTTCCCTCACCGGAACGGCCCTAACCCGCAACAGATGGACCACCATCATGTCACAGGCTAACTGCCAATCTATATCTCGCCGCAATGCGCTCAAGGCCGCCGTCGCGGCGCCGACCGCGTTCGGATTCATCAACTCGGCACTCGCCGCGGGTTACACCGCGGAGGTCCCTGTCGTTGCCGTTGCCGCGGACCACGAGCTGATCGAGCTAGGGCGCCGCCTCCAAGAGGCCTGGGCGCAGCAAAGGGTCTATAACCACGAGATCGAGCGGGGTGGGATGCGCGACCGCTACCACTCGATCGTCAATCGCATCTCTTCATCGGCCGGCATCCCCGACAATCAGAAGGAATGGACTGAACGGCACTGCTACCTGCACATAGCCGCGCACGTCGAGGCAGAAAAGCTGATGCCGCAATGGCTGGAGTTGCTCAAGAAGGATCAGGATCACTGGGAAAAAGTGGACGGCCTGATGACGCAGATCAACTCCCTGCCGGCGACGACGATCACCGGGCTCGCCGTCAAAGCGATGGCGGCGCGGATCGCAAATCGTCACCTCTACAACAAGCCGAGAAACGATCTCGACTGGGATAGGCGGTTTTCCTTGGACCTCATAGATGCGGTCCTAGACGCCAATCCCAATTTTTGGTTTGAGCTCGACGCCCCGGTGGCGTCATGACCGAACGAAAAATAGAGATCAGCACACCTCGCGACTATTTCGACCCACCACCGCCGGACCACCCGGCTGCGGCGGTTCTGTGTGTTCTGTGCTCGCTGTCGACCGCACTGGCGCTTGCCATCTTCGCTCTAACGCTGTGGGCGATGCACAGCTAGGAGTTCGAGTTCACGTGAGCTCCAACAATTGCGCCGCCCGGTTCACAGCCGGGCGGTTTTGTTTTGGCCCGAGATCTCGTGGCTGCCCCGGCACCCCTGCGCCAGAACTGGCGCTTACGCCTTGCGAAGTATACCCCCCAGGGGTATATTGAACATATGGTGAACATCAAGCCGAGAGGTGATTCGATGCTGGAGAAGAGAAAACCGGTGCTGATGATGATCCGCTGTCCGCGCGAGTTCGTGGACGC
>WHTP01000210.1 GCA_009377695.1 Hyphomicrobiales bacterium
AGACGCTGGGGGATCCGGCCTGGAACAGCCTGCTTGGACTCGAGCAAGGCACTACGGCGCGAACTGCGGATGTCGCTATCGGACGGCAGGTGGTCAAGCTCGTGGCGTTCGATCCGCCGGGACGGCCATACCCTTCCGAGCGGGCCTCGAACGATCAGTGGTTTCAGCATTTCTCTCTCGTCAGTGATGACATCGCGAGGGTCTGGGAAGGGCTCGAAGGCGGCTCGCCGGCGGAGATCACAAAGGGCGCGCCAGTGCGTCTGCCGGCCAATACCGGCGGTGTCACTGCGTTCAAGTTCCGCGATCCCGAAGGGCACCCGCTGGAGCTGATCTTCTTTCCGCCAGAGGTCGGCGATCCGCAATGGCAGGGCAAGACCGTTTCGGGCATTGTCGGTTACGATCACACTGCCGTCTCGGTGATGGACGTCAACCGCAGCGTCGCCTTCTACACCGAGCTGCTCGGCTTCAAGATCGGCGCCCGCTCATTGAACAGGGGAGTCGAGCAGGATCGCCTCGATGGATTGACGGATTGCGAGGTCGACGTGGTAGCGCTCGAACCCACATCCGAGGTCACGCCGCACGTGGAGCTCTTGCATTATCGGACGCCGCCCAGCCGGACTTTGACTTCGGAGATCCGGGCTAATGACGTGGCTTCAGCGCGGCAAATTCACAGGGTTGACGATCTCGATGCGCTTGTCGGGCGGCTTGAGGCGGAAGGCGTGACGTTTGTGTCCCCAGGTGTGGTGACCTTGAAGGGCGGCGGAAAGGCAGCGGCCATCCGCGACCCGGACGGTCATATGATCGTGCTCATGGGATAAAGACTGCTATGCGGCTCAAAAATAGCCGGAATACAACAAGCAGTGTGTTTTCCGTACTGGACTGCCGCAGTGCCAGGCCTGTTATTTTCCGGTCCTGCCTTCTTTGGCGCGCGTTACGTCTCGCATTGCGCGTCTGGCGACCACCTCCGGGCGGACCGATGTCTCGCCGATCTGCGCCTCTTGATCGACGATCGGTTTGAGCCACTTCCAGTTTTTGTATGGATCGTCGCGCCATTTGAGATGAGTGTAGCGCCGCAGCGAATTCCAGTCGCGATGGCCACTGACGCGCGAGACGTGCGGAATGTCCCAGTCCATCTCGAAAAGGCGAGAGACACATCATGGCGTAGATCGTGAAAATGCAGATCTTCGATCCCGAGGAAGGTACACGCCTTGGTGAAGGCAGCAGAGATGGAGTCGCTGCCGTAGGGGAAAATTCGATCAGTGACCTGCGGCATCGATTGCAGAACTCGCCACGCCTCGTCGGGCACGTGGCATTCGACGTCGTTTCCGATTTTCTGGCCTGTTACGTGGTTGAAGACGCGGACGCAGTCGATGTCGGCGACGAACAAGCTGTCACCGCGCAGCGCCATGCCCTTGGGCGCGTTCAGCGTCACCGCCGGATCTTCGCCGTTGATCCACTTGAGTTCCTCGACTTGCCCGTCGGGCGTCAGCCGAGAGATAAAGCCGTTGCCATCCTCTTCGACCGGCGAGCCGTTGATGTTCGAAACGAGGTAGACGTCGGCGATGGTATCCATCAGCATCGACTCCGGCACCATGAAGCCGACGTTTGCCGACGACGATCCCTCGTCGTCCTCCGTTGCCGCACCCTGCTCGCCCGCTGCAGGCGCTGAGCGCCACAGCAGTGGCGGGGCCGAGGAATCCCAAGGCACGGGCAAGGGCCATTAGACCTGCACCATCAGACATCATGCCTCCCAACTTCCAGGTCGAGCGCAGACAGGATTGTACAGTGGAATGCTACTGAGCGCGCGGGCGCGTCGCAATATGTCGCAACAGTCAGAGAGCGCGAAGGACGCGAAACGGTGCGACGACCACGCTCGGGCTGGAGAGGCGAGCAGCGTCGAGGGGCGGCGCTGTCGCGCTCGCCCCTCGCGTCTAGTCTAGCGGGCGCGGAGGGCGCTGGTCCCGGTCCGGAGCCGAGCAGCCCGGATGCGCCAGTCGATCCGGGCGACGAACCAGTGACGAATCTTCCGAGCCAGTCCCACAATACCCTCCGATCTATGAGTTCTCGACGGCTCCCTGCCGCCGCTAATCTGACTACGACGATCGCGGCGTTCTGGTTTCATGCTCTACCGTCGTCGAGTCGTATCATTGGATGGCGAAACGCGCGCCAGGGTTGCATCCACCGTTTGTCACAATGCGCTACGAGCTGACTCTACCCACCCCGCCGCGCCGCGCGCGTGTAACGTTCCGCACATCCGACCACATGAACCACGGCCGCACCCTCGAAGTTCCCGCCCCATGAAAGGCAAATCCGCGGACCTCTCACCCCGTTTCCGCAAGCGGTCGCCTTGCGTCGACCACCGCCAGGACAAGCAGGAGCACGAACGGGACGGCCAGTGATGCGAGTCCGCGCGATACGTAGAGCAAGACGCCAGCCAGCGCGCCAGCCGCGAAGCTCACAGTGATGCCGGCCAGCAAGACCAGCGTGGCGCGACCCGGTGCGTCCGCGTTTACGGCCGTCTCCGCATCCGCCGGCGTCGCTGACCGGTCCGGCTTCCGGTCGCGCCGCCCGAGCCAGCGCTCGAGCAAGCTCTCCGTCACCGTCGACACGGCGCCCGAGATGTACGTCGTGTGCGCCGTCGAGCCGCTCACCTTCCGGAGCGTGCCGTTCTGCAACCCGAGCGCGGTCGCCGCGAGCGCGAGGAGCGCGTACAACGTCCAACCGGAGCGCGGAATCTGCGTTGCACCGTGCGTGAACGCTCCGTCGCCGAGCATCAGCGGGGTGAGCAGGACGGCCTCGAGCGCGAACGCCGGCGCGAAACGCGAGCAGAACCCGCGCCGGACGATCTGCGCGTGCAACACCGCACCGAGCACCATACCGGCGAGGAACATGACGATCGCGAGCATGCGCTGAAGCATGCCGGTCCACGTTCCTTCGGCCACGTCGATTGCGAGCAGAACCGTGTTGCCCGTGACGTGCCCGGTGAACACGTGAGCCAGAGCGACGAAGCCGACGGCGTCGACGTAGCCGCCGACGAATGCCAGCGCAACGGCTAATTGTGCCATGCGCCAATCGATGTCACGGCCGGTCAAGCCGAGACCCTCCGAAGGCGCGCGCCACGCCGGCGAGAGCGAGACGCCCTCGCTCCGAGGATCAACGGACGCCTCCGAACGCGTGCGGGTCGAGGCCGTGCTCTCGTGCGTACTGCATCACGCCGTGGAGGCCGCCGCGGAACGAGTAGGCTTCGAACCCGGCGCGCTGCATCTGCTCGGCAAGGTATGCGGTCCGAATGCCGTGCGCGCAGTAGAGGATATAGGTGCGGTCGCGGTCGAGGCGCTTGAAGTCGCGCAGCAGCTCCCACTCGTCCCGCCGCTCGTCCAGACGACATCGGCTGGGTCCGGCTCGGGGTTCTCTCTACTTTTTGAGATGAACACGCTTTTCGAAGAGTACGTCGCACGTATGCTGAAGCGCGCCTTAGCTGCGACTGATCTGAATCTGCATGCTCAGGGTGGTAGGCTTTACTTGCTCGAGGATATTTGCAGCGACGCGTAGAGCTTCTTGACCAAGCCCGATATTGTTTGCATTCGGCCCATAGGATCATGGCGCGGCCAACTGTCGGCTGATCGCTCGATCAATCCAGGTGTCGCGCGAAATACCCGACTTGTCGGCAGCTTTGTTGACTTGATCGAGCAAACGCGGTGCTAGAGGCAGATCGACGAGGACCGCCAGTTCGTCCTGTTCTGAAGGCACGTATGCAAGTCCGGCCACTTGGCGTGCAAATCGGCGAACGCGGATAGTCTTCTGCGCGTCCGAGAGGCTGGTGTCGGCGACGACGAGCGGACAGTAGGCTCCGACCAGATGGTCGACGATCAACGCCGGTCTCATGCCGCTCTTGCGTAAATCGATGACGAGTATGCCGAGCCGCTCATCTGCGGTCGCGTCGGTTGCCCCGGTGAAAAGCTCGGCAAGCGAGGGCGCATCTTTGGGCGCGTCCACCGCCTTGATGTAGGGACAGGTGAAGCCTGCGGCAGTGGCGGGCTGCCCGATAAAAGCACCGGCGCCTCCCGCGGAGACCAGCGCAACAAGTAAGACCTTCCGGAGCATGTTCACTCCTTTCAATTGAAGCGTGAAGCAATCTTAGTCCTCAAGAATTGCCGAAGGAAGCGTCTGCTCGACCTTGCAGCGCGAGGTTGTGGAAGTGGTCGGACGGATGCAAGCTGCTGCATCAGCGACACCGATGCGGAAAGCCGCGCGCACCCCGACCACGCATCGTCCTGATCTAGCCATCTATCGCTCTCACGCGGCATCCGGAGGCCAGAGCAAGGATGGGCGTGGTCAAAGGATAGTCCCTTAACAAAGATGAACAGAGTCGAATGATATCGCTCAGAGTCTTTGAGGATCGGCACGTCGAACAGAAGTGGAGACATGCGCCGCCACTCCGAGACACCGGCCTTTCAATGATCTCGCTGATTGTCGTCTGCTCGTGGCTGGGGGCGAAGACCAGCGCCGCCCCGGGCTCAGCCGAAAAAGCTTTCCCTTCGAGTGCCCGCACGGGCCAAGGCGGCGTGCGGCAGCTCGGTTCACAGGAGTCCGGCGTGCGGGCGCCACACCTTGCCAGGGGCGGACATCAGCAATCAGTCGCCCAGGAATTCTTCACGGCCGACCATGACGGACACCTGAAGAGCCGATCCGGCATTCTGCTGGTGTGACCGGGGTCACATCGCCATCCGGTGGTGCAGGTCGAACATGATCCAGAAGCTGCCGCCGACCATGATGGCGATAAGAACGATGGCGAACGCGAGCGCCGCGAGGTTCTCGCGCGGCGTCGACTTCAGGTCGAGGTGCAGGAAATAGCGCAGGTGAACCAGAATCTGGATGACGGCTGCGACAGCGATGATGATCAGCGTGAGCGGCCTTGGCAGCGAATTCGCCGCGATCAGCGCGAAC
>WHTP01000120.1 GCA_009377695.1 Hyphomicrobiales bacterium
CCGATTCTAACATTCGCATCCCTTCTCAGCGGGCG
The DNA here is from genome assembly GCA_009377695.1 of Hyphomicrobiales bacterium. Taxonomy (GTDB): domain Bacteria; phylum Pseudomonadota; class Alphaproteobacteria; order Rhizobiales; family Xanthobacteraceae; genus VAZQ01. The sequence goes on from WHTP01000120.1 coordinate 36, forward strand.
ACTTTGCGAATGTTAGAATCAAAGGACCACTAGCAAATATAAGCTGCTAGTGGAGTTTTGGATTTGACATTCGCTTTGCGAATCTGCGGTCTACAGGGTAGCGAATGTCAAATCCACTCCACTAGTGTCGGCGGTTCAGAACTCCGCATCATTCTCGCGGCGAGCCCGACATGCGACTTCTGAACCAAAGCCGCACTAGATTCATAGAGCTGCCAGTGTCCTTCGATTCCGAAGTTCGTATAAGAAGCTGCTGCGCAATGGCACGAATTTCGGAATCGGGACACCAAGCGTGTGTTAGCGCAGCGCCTGCATCGTGAGTGCGACGATGCGATCGGCCGCAATGTCGCGCATGCAGAGATGATGTCCCATGCGACAGGTCGGCTTGTGGCATGGCCGGCATGACACATCCGTCGTTGTCTCGACCACGGCCGCGAGTGGATTGAGCGGTGCCCAATGCCATGGGCTGGTCGGACCGAAGATGCCGATCGCCGGCGTTCCGATCGCGGCAGCGACATGCAGCAGCCCGGAATCGTTCGACACCGCGACGTCGGCGGCGGCGAGCGCGAGAATGGCGTTGCGAAGATCCGGTCCCGTCATATTGCGCACATTCGCCTGCTCGGGGCCGGCGATCTCATTAGCGAGCGCCCCTTCATCGGGACCTCCCAGCACCCAGACCTGGATGCCTGCGGCCGTGAGACGCTTTGCAAGCTCGGCGAAGCCTTCGGTGGTCCATCGTTTGGACGGCCCGACGGCACCAGGCGCCAGCGCCACCGCGGGACGCGGGTCGTCGGCAATACCGTTGCGGTGCTTCCAGCTCGCGATCTCGTTCATTGGCACGACGAGTTGCGGAAGCGGCAGGTCCGCGGGAGCGTTCTCGCCCTTCGGCATGGCGAGGGCCGCGCAGCGGTCGATCATGCGTGGCAGTGCGCGCTCCCCGGAGCGCAGATCGTTCAGCAGGCCGATTCGGGCCTCGCCGAAAAAGCCCGTGCGCCGTACGATGCCAGCGAGAAACGGCGCCAGCGCCGATTTCCACGTCCGCGGCATGATGAGGGCATCGCCATAGCCTTCCGCCTTGAGCCTCGCAGCAAGGGCTTGGTGCTCCGTAAGCGCCAGCCGCTTGCGTGGAAGGTCGGCGACGACCGCCTTGCGTACGCCCGGCATGTAGTCGGCGAGGGGAGAGACCATGCGGGTGCCCAGCACATCGACGGGACGGCCGGGAAATCGCTGATTCAAGAGGCGGACGACGGTATGGCACCGCACGAAGTCGCCGATCCACATATAGGGGACCAGCAGGATTGGGGCCTCGGGCGAGGCTCCTGTCGCCGGGCTCCCATGCGCCGAAATCTGGCCTGCCAGATTGTTTTTTGAATCTAGATTCATGTCTTTAGGGAGGCGGCCCGCCGAACCGGGGAGGCGTTATCGCGCCGGTCCACCCCTGTCCAGCGGTTCTCCCTCGGCCGCTACGTTGCACCGCCGGGCGCTCTGGGGCAAAGGGAAGGCTATCACGCCCAGTGTGGCGGTTCAGAAGTCCGCATCGTTCTCGCGGCGAATCCGACATGCGGACTTCTGAACCAAAGCCACACTAGATTCAAAGAGTTGCTAGTGTCCTTCGATTCCGAAGTTCGTATAGGAGGCCGCCGCAAAATGGTACGAACTTCGGAATCGGGACACTAGCGGGGTAGGGATGCTGTTGGTTACCGGCGGAGCCGGATTTATCGGGTCGAACGTGGTCGCGAGCCTGAACGAGACCGGGCGCAGCGATGTCGTGGTCAATGACCACTTCGGCAGCGACGACAAGTGGCGCAATCTCAGCAAGCGGCGGCTGGCCGACGTGGTGCCGCCCGGCGCGCTCGTCGGCTGGCTGGAGAACCGCAAGCTCGACGCCGTCATCCACCTCGGCGCCATCTCGGATACCACCGCCACCGACGCCGACCTCGTGCTTGAAACCAATTTCCGCCTGTCGCTGCGGCTGCTCGACTGGTGCACAGCCACCCGCACACCGTTCATCTATGCGTCGTCGGCTGCCACCTACGGCGACGGTGATCAGGGCTTTGACGATGACGAAACGCCCGCGGGGCTCGACCGGCTGCGGCCGCTCAATCTTTATGGCTGGAGCAAGCATCTGTTCGACCTTGCGGTGGCGGAGCGCGTGAAGAAGCGCGCCGGACTGCCGCCGCAGTGGGCGGGGCTGAAATTCTTCAACGTGTTCGGGACGAACGAGTATCACAAGGGCGAGATGATGAGTCTCGTCGCCAAGCGCTTCGATGACGCCAAGGCCGGAAAGCCGATCCGTCTGTTCAAGTCGCATCGCGACGGGATTGCCGACGGTGAGCAGCGGCGCGACTTCATCTATGTCGACGACGCGGTGGCGGTGGTGCGTTGGCTTCTGGATTCTCCATCCGTGTGCGGCATCTTCAATGTCGGCACCGGACAGGCGCGCAGCTTCCGCGATCTGGTGACGGCGATGTTTCGTGCCCTCGAACGCGCGCCCGAGATCGAGTATGTCGACATGCCGTTCGCGATTCGTGCCCGCTATCAGTATTTCACGCAAGCCAATGTCGAGAAGCTGCGGCGCGCGGGCTACAATGGTGACTTCACACCGATCGAAGAGGCGGTGTCACGCTATGTTGGCCGATATCTCGACCAACCGGATCGTTACCGGTAATCACCATGCACCCCATCGACCAGCAGTTGGCGACATTCGGCGAGATGACGGTCCTGTGCGTGGGCGACCTCATGCTCGACCATTTCGTCTATGGGGAGGTGTCGCGGGTATCGCCGGAAGCACCGTCGCTGGTGATCGCAGCCACCCGGGAGGAGCAATTGCTCGGCGGCGCCGGCAACGTCGCGCGCGGGATCGCGGCGCTCGGCGCACGCTGCATTTTCGTTGGCGTCATCGGGGAGGATGAAAGCGGTCGCGCACTCGGGCGCACCTTTGCGGACGACTATGGTGACACGATCGAGACCCATCTCCTGGTTGACGCATCGCGTCCAACCACGCGCAAGGTCCGCTTCGTCTCCGATCACCATTCGACCCATCTGCTGCGAGCGGATTGGGAGCTGGCCGCACCATTGCGGCCGGACATCGAGCAGGCGCTGATCCGGGCCTGCCTGATGGCGTTGCCGAGGGCAGACGCGGTGGTGCTCTCCGATTATGCCAAGGGCGTGCTCAGCCCGGCGGTTCTCCGCGCGGTGATCGACAAGGCGCGCGAGCTCGGCAAGCCCGTAATCGTCGATCCGAAGGGCGCCGACTTCAGCGTCTATCGCGGCGTCACGCTGGTAACGCCGAACCGCAGGGAGCTCGCCGATGCCACCCGCCGTGCGGCACGCAGCGATTCCGAGATTGCCGCGGCGGCGAAACAACTCGCAGCGACGGTCGAAAGCGCCGGCGTGCTGGTGACCCGCAGCGAAGACGGCATGACGCTCTATACGGCGCGCGGCGCGCTGCACGTGCCGGCCTATCCAGTCAAGGTCCGCGACGTGTCGGGCGCCGGCGATACGGTCGCGGCTGTCATGACGGTGATGCTCGCCGCCGGCGCCGATTTCGAAGCTGCGGCCCGCGCCGCCAACGCAGCGGCGGCCGTCGTCGTCGGCAAGCGCGGAACCTCGACGGCCTCGACTGCGGAGCTGCGCCACCGATTGTTGCCACCCGCATCGCTTGCCGCTGAGGAAAAGGTGGTCTTTGACTGGTCGGTTCTGGATGATCGACTTGCCGAGTGGCGCGGATTGCGAATCGGATTTACCAACGGCTGCTTCGATCTCCTGCATCCCGGCCACATCAAGCTGATGACCGAGGCGCGGGCGGCCTGCGACCGTCTCGTGGTCGGGCTCAACAGCGACGCGTCGGTGCGGCGGCTGAAGGGCAAGGAACGTCCAGTGCAGGATCAGCAGGCGCGCGCTGAGGTTCTAGCGGCCCTGGAAGCGGTCGATCTTGTGGTGATCTTTGAGCAGGATACCCCGGTTGATCTCATCCGTCGCCTCAAGCCGACGGTGCTGGTGAAGGGGGCCGACTACAAGATCGACGAGGTGGTTGGTCGCGAACTGGTCGAGGAGATCGGCGGCAAGGTGATCCTGGTCGGCCTGGCGCCGGGCTATTCGACCACCGCGCTGGTGCAGCGCTCGGCCGCCAATTCCGTGCGCGCGCCGGCAGTCACCGGGGCGAAATCGAAGCGCTGATGGCGCGCGGGAACACCATGCCGGTCCTGAGCGCGATCATTATCACCAAGAATGAAGCGGCGAACATTGCGGAATGTCTCGACAGCGTCGCGTTTTGCGACGAGCGCGTTGTCGTCGATTGCGGCAGCGACGACGACACCGTGAGGATCGCCGAAGGCAGGGGGGCGCGCGTGACGTTCCACGCATTCGAGGGGTTCGGTCGCCAGTTCAACCACGCCCTGTCGCTCGCCGAGGGTGACTGGGTGCTCTCGATCGACGCTGACGAGCGAGTGAGCCCGGCGCTGGCGGCGGAGATTCAAAAGGCGGTGCGCGAAGGGACGTTCGACGGTTACGAGATGCCGCGCTCATCCTCGTTCTGCGGCCGCGTGATGCGCCACTCCGGCTGGTATCCCGACTATGTGCTGCGCCTGTTCAAGCGCGGTTGTGCGCGCTGGAGCGACGATCTCGTTCATCCGCGTCCGGTCTGCGACGGGCCGGTCACTCGCCTGACGCAACCGATCATCCACGTCCCGGTCCGCAAGATCGACGACGCCCTGTCGCGCATGGACCGCTATTCGACGGCGAGCGCCGAGATGCTGTTCGCGAAGGGCCGGCGCGTCTGGTTCGTGACCGGCATCGTGCGCGGCGCCTACGCATTCTTCCGGACCTACGTGTTGCGCGCGGGCTTTCTCGACGGCCGCGAAGGTTTTCTGTTGGCGGTGCTCAATGCCGAAGGCACCTATTATCGCTACATGAAGCTGTGGCTCATGAACCGCGCGCGTAAACGCTAGTGTCCCGATTCCGAAGTTCGTACCATTTGCGGCGGCCTCCTATACGAACTTCGGAATCGAAGGACACTAGCAACTCTTTGAATCTAGTGTGGCTTTGGTTCAGAAGTCCGCATGTCGGACTCGCCGCGAGAATGATGCGGACTTCTGAACCGCCACACTAGCTGCTGAGGCCGACATCGTGCGCGCCATTTTCGGGCCCGAGCATCAACAGCGTCTCGTCACCGCGTTCTTTGGCGAGGGCTATCGCGGGACGTTCGTCGACGTCGGCGCTGCCGACGTGCAACGGAATTCGCAGACTTATGATCTCGAGCAGGCCGGCTGGTCGGGCGTTCTCATTGAGCCGAGGCCCGATTGTGCCGAGCAGTTGCGGCGTGAACGTCGCTCGCCAGTGTTCGAGGTCGCCTGTTCGTCGCCGGCGCGGGCGGGCACGACGATGACGCTCAACCTCGCCGGCGGGCATTCCTCGCTCAACGATCACTTCGTCGTTGCCGGCTTGATGTCCAAGGGCGAAATCACGGTTGCCGTTCGCACCCTTGACGATGTCCTGACCGAAGCCAGGATGACCGCGCCGATCGATTTCGTGTCGATCGACGTTGAGGGGCACGAGTCCGAGGTGCTGGCCGGGTTCGACCTTAAGCACTGGCGGCCGCGGCTCCTGGTAATCGAGGACCACGTGCTGAATTTGAAGCTGCACCGCCTGCTGCAAGGCCGCGGCTACAAATGGGTACAGCGGGTCGACTTCAACGGCTGGTATGTTCCAAACAACCATCCGATGCGGGTGCGCGGGATCGGTCGCCTGCAGTTCATCCGCAAATATTATCTGAGCCTGCCAACGCGGTGGCTGCGTGACGGCTTCCGCCGCCTGCGAGCCTTCGCGGGCATCATGCCACCAACGCGATAGTTGCGAACGCGCTATCGATTAGGAATATATCCCTTTACGCCACCTTTATATCCAACCGCGCAATTTCCCATCGATCCTTTAGTTCCGCAGGCATAGGTCCAGTTCACTCAATTGGAGAGGACCCGATGCCGGATCTCATCTATCTCGCGCTTGGCCTTGGCATGTTCGGCCTGCTCGGCCTCTACGCCATGGCCGTGAACCGCCTCTAGCAGGGCGCCACCATGATCGAACCCGTCTTCGGCCTCATCATTGCGCTCGCGCTCGGCGCCTACCTCTTGGTCACGCTGCTGCGTCCCGAACGGTTCTGACAATCCGGGAGCTCATTCGATGACTGCGATTGGTTGGTTGCAGATCGCGCTGATCTTTGCGCTAGTGCTCGCTTGCGTGAAGCCGCTTGGCGCCTTCATGGCGCGGCTATTCAGCAATGAGCGCACATTTCTCGCACCCGTGTTTGGCCCAGTCGAGCGTGGCTTCTATCGACTGGCCGGCGTCGATCCCACAAGGGAGCAGGGCTGGCTTGCTTACGCACTGGCCATGCTGGTCTTCAACGCGGCCGGCTTCGTCCTCCTTTATGGATTGATGCGGCTTCAAGCCGTGCTGCCGCTCAACCCGCAGGGCTTCGGTCCGGTAGCGCCAGACCAGGCTTTCAACACGGCCGTCAGCTTCGTCAGCAATACCAACTGGCAGTCCTATGGCGGTGAGACCACCATGGGCCATTTCGTTCAGATGGCGGGTCTCACGGTCCAGAACTTCCTGTCAGCCGCCACCGGCATGGCGCTGGCGCTCGCGCTGGTGCGCGCCTTCGCGCGTTCCGGCGCGACCACCCTGGGCAACTTCTGGGTCGATATGACCCGTGCGACGCTCTACGTCCTCCTGCCGATTTCGATCCTCTTGGCGCTCGCCTTTGCCATCTCCGGCATGCCTCAGACGCTGCAAGGGTCGGTCGACGCAGTCACGCTCGATGGCGCCAAACAGACCATTGCGCTCGGTCCTGTCGCTTCGCAGGAGGCGATCAAGCAGCTCGGCACCAATGGCGGCGGATTCTTCAGTGCCAATGCCGCACATCCGTTCGAGAACCCGAGCGCCATCAGCAACGTCCTGTCGATCTGGTCGATGCTGCTAATCGCCGCGGCACTTCCTTACACATTCGGCCGCATGGTTGGTGACACGCGTCAGGGCTGGGCACTGCTCGGTGCTATGTTCTCGATCCTGATCGCCGGCGTCTTCGTGGCCTATTGGGCCGAGGCACAAGGCAATCCGATCCTCACCGCGCTCGGCCTCGATCCGTCCGGCGGCAACATGGAGGGCAAGGAGGTCCGGTTCGGCGTCGCGATGTCGGCGCTCTACGCCGCGGTCACGACCGGTCTCTCGTGCGGTTGCGTCAATGCCATGCACGACTCGTTCACGCCGCTCGGCGGTCTCGTGCCGCTGCTGCTGATTCAACTCGGCGAAGTGTTGCCGGGCGGCGTCGGCTCCGGACTCTACGGCATGCTCGTCTTTGCGATCGTTACGGTGTTTGTCGCCGGCCTCATGGTCGGGCGTACGCCGGAATACCTCGGCAAGAAGATCGAGGCGCGCGAGATGAAGCTCACCATGCTTGCTCTGCTGATCCTGCCGCTGTCGATCCTCGGCTTCTCTTCGGCGGCCGCCATGCTGCCCTCGGCATTGGCGAGCCTCGCCAACGCCGGCCCGCACGGCCTGTCCGAAATCCTCTATGCGTATTCGTCCGCGACCGGCAACAACGGCTCGGCATTCGGCGGATTGAACGCAAACACGCCCTGGTACAACACGACCCTCGGCCTCGCGATGCTGCTCGGCCGCTTCGGCTACATCATTCCGATGATGGCGATTGCCGGCTCGATCGCCGGCAAAACCAAGGTTGCCGCGTCGGCCGGCACGTTCCCGACCCATACGCCGCTGTTCGTCGCCTTGCTGGTGGGCGTCATCCTGATCATGGCTGGGCTCGAATTCTTCCCCGCGCTCGCGCTCGGGCCGATCGTCGAGCACTTCTCGATGATCGCCGGCAAGACCTTCTGACGGAGAACTCTCATGGCCTCCAGACTTCGGGCTGCATCGCTGTTCGACACCGGCATTCTCGGGGCGGCTGCGCGCGACGCCTTCGCCAAGCTCGATCCGCGCCAGCTTGTTCGAAACCCCGTGATCTTCGTCACCGAAGTGGTCGCTGCAGTGGTCTCAGCGATTGTCTTGCGTGAGCTGCTCACCGGCTCAGGCGATCCGGCGTTCTCCGGCCAGATCGCGGCTTGGCTGTGGTTCACGGTGTTGTTCGCCAATTTCGCCGAGGCGGTGGCGGAGGGGCGCGGCAAGGCGCAGGCAGCGGCCTTGCGAGGGATGCGCAGCGACGTGACCGCCAAGCGTCTCGCCGTGCCGGGCGTGGTTGACGATGCCTATCAGCGCGTTCCGGCTGAGGATCTCGACATCGGCGACATTGTGCTGGTCGAAGCCGGCGATCTCATTCCTGCCGACGGCGAGGTAACCGAAGGCATCGCCATGGTGAACGAGTCGGCGGTGACAGGCGAGTCCGCGCCGGTCATCCGCGAGGCTGGGGGCGACCGCTCCGCCGTCACCGGCGGCACCAAGGTTGTGTCCGACCGCATCAAAGTGAAGGTGACCGCTGCCTCAGGCTCGACCTTCCTCGATCGGATGATTGCGCTGGTCGAAGGCGCGGCCCGGCAGCGAACGCCGAACGAACTGGCGCTCTCGATCCTGCTGTCCGGCATGACATTGATTTTCCTCATCGCGGTGGTGACGTTGTGGGGCCTCGCCGGGTATTCGGGAACGGTGCTGTCGATCACGGTTCTGATCGCGCTGCTCGTCACGCTCATTCCGACCACGATTGGCGGCCTGCTCTCGGCCATCGGTATTGCGGGGATGGATCGCCTGGTCCGCTTTAACGTGGTCGCCACCTCGGGACGCGCGGTGGAAGCGGCTGGCGACGTCGACACCCTGCTGCTCGACAAGACCGGGACCATCACATTCGGCAATCGGCAGGCGACGGAAATCATTGTTTTGGCCGGCGTGTCGGAGCGTGAGGCGGCGGAAGCCGCGTTGCTGGCGAGCCTCGCCGACGAAACGGCGGAAGGCCGCTCGATCGTCACGCTGATGCAAGAGAAGTATCGCGTCGCCGAGTCGAGCGACCCGAATGCGAAATTCATCGAATTCTCGGCCACGACGCGGCTGTCTGGTGTGGATATCGGCAGCCGCCGGCTTCGCAAGGGTGCAGTTGATGCGGTGTTCCGGTTTGCGCGCGAACAGGCTGGGCGCGACTTGCACGAGCCCGCCGAGTTTCGCGCCGCGGTGGACCGGATTGCTCGCACGGGAGGGACGCCGCTGGGTCTCACCGATGGCGGCCGGCTGCTCGGCGTCATTCATCTCAAGGATGTCGTCAAGGCCGATATCAAGGAGCGTTTCGCCGCGCTCCGCCGCATGGGCATCCGCACGGTGATGGTGACAGGTGACAATCCCGTGACCGCCGCGGCGATTGCATCCGAGGCCGGTGTCGATGATTTCATTGCTGAAGCGACGCCGGAGGACAAGCTGCGCTACATTCGCGACGAGCAGGCGAAAGGCCGGTTGATCGCGATGTGCGGCGACGGCACCAACGACGCGCCCGCTCTGGCGCAGGCCGACGTCGGCGTCGCAATGCAGACCGGCACGCAGCCCGCACGCGAAGCTGGCAATATGGTCGACCTCGACTCCGATCCGACCAAGCTCATCGAGGTCGTCGAGATCGGCAAGCAGCTCCTGATGACGCGCGGATCGCTGACGACGTTCTCGATTGCCAATGATGTCGCCAAATATTTTGCGATCATCCCGGCGCTGTTCGTCGTCACGTATCCGCAACTGCAGGCGCTCAACGTCATGGCGCTCTCATCCCCGAAGAGCGCGATTCTGTCGGCGGTCATCTTCAATGCGCTGATCATTGTCGCGCTGATCCCACTCGCGCTGCGCGGCGTCGCCTATCGTGCGGTCGGCGCCGCTTCGCTCCTGCGCCGCAATCTCTTGATCTACGGGCTCGGTGGCATGCTGGTGCCGTTCATTGGCATCAAGATCATCGATCTCGTCGTCGCGGCGCTTGGACTCGCTTGAATCGTGCTCGCCTGAAGGAGGCCATCATGTTTGCACATCTTCGACCGGCGATTGTCCTGCTTGCACTGTTCGTTGCGCTGACGGGAATCGCGTATCCCCTGGCAATGACAGGCGTCGCCCAGATTGCTCTGCCGGGTCAGGCCAACGGTACCCTGATCGAACGCAACGGCACGGTTATCGGCTCTGGCAGGATAGGGCAGCCGTTCACCTCGGATCGGTACTTCCAGCCGCGTCCGTCGGCGACGGGCGGCGCGCCCTACAACGCCGCCAATTCGAGCGGCTCGAACCTCGGCCCGACCTCGCAGAAGCTCGCCGACCGGGTGAAGGACGATGCGTCCAGCCTTAAGAAGGAGTATGGCCTCACCACCGTGCCGGTAGACGCGGCCACCGCGTCTGCCAGCGGGCTCGATCCGCACATCAGCCCGGATTATGCGCTGCTGCAGCTCGCGACGGTCGCGAAGGCGCGCGGTCTGCCGGAAGAGCGTGTTCGCGCACTGGTCGAGGGCCGGATCGAACGTCGCTTGTTGGGGTTCATCGGCGAGCCACGCGTTAACGTTCTTCGGCTTAACCTCGCACTCGATACGCTTCAGCCCTAAATAAGGCGGGCATAGGCGCGCCATGCCCTCTGAACAAACCCGAAGAGCATCGCCGGACGCACTTCTGGCTCTCGCGAGCAAGGAGGGCCGCGGCCATCTCAAGATCTTCCTTGGGGCGGCGCCGGGCGTGGGCAAGACCTACGCCATGCTGGTGGCCGCACGGACGGAGAAGGCCGGCGGCCGGGATGTCGTGGTGGGTCTCGTCGAGACGCATGGGCGCAGGGAGACCGAGGTGCTGCTGGACGAACTGGACGTCCTGCCGCGCAAGCCGATTGTCTATCGTAACCGCATCCTGCACGAGTTCGACATCGACGCAGCGCTCGCCCGCAAGCCGCAGCTGCTGCTGGTCGATGAATTCGCACACACGAACATCCCTGGCAGCCGGCATCCCAAGCGGTGGCAGGATATCGAGGAATTGCGCGCGGCCGGCATCGATGTCTGGACGACGCTCAATATCCAGCATCTCGAAAGCCTCAACGATGTGATCCAGAAGATTACTCGGGTGCGGGTGCGGGAAACCATTCCCGACGAGGTGTTTGAGAATGCCGACGAGATCGTTCTGGTCGACCTTCCGTCCGACGAGCTCCTGAAGCGCCTGGCGGAAGGCAAGGTCTATGTTCAGGACACCGCCAATCGTGCGGTCGAAAACTTCTTCAAGCCGCAGAACCTGACCGCACTGCGGGAGCTGGCCTTGCGGCGCGCGGCCGAGCGAATTGACTCTGCGTTGATCGAGCGGATGCAGGCGCAGGCCATCGAAGGGCCCTGGGCCGCCGGAGAACGCATTCTGGCATGTGTCGGTCCGGACCTGATCTCGCCGATGATTGTTCGCACCGCGAGGCGACTGGCCGACCTGATGGACGCGCCGTGGATCGTTGTCACGGCCGAGCGCCCGGGTATCCAATTGAGTCGACAGCAGAGAGCCCGGCTCGATGAGGCGCTCAAGCTTGCCGAGTCATTGGGTGCGGAAACCAAGGTGCTCATCGGCAACGATCTGCCTGCGGAAATCCTCCGCTTCGCGAAGTTCGAGAACGTCACGCAGATCGTGATCGGGCGCTCGCGCGGTGGTTTCTTTGCGGAGTTGTTCCGGCGTTCGCTACCGCACGAGTTGATGCGACGTGTCGACGATATCGCGATCCATCTCGTCACCGGCCGCGAGGAGGGGTCGTCCTGGCTGCCACAACGATTCTCATTGCCGTACTCGCCTCGGCCGTTGTCCTTTCTCTGGTCGACGCTCGCCGTCGCCGCCGCCGTTGTCGTGGGGTGGCTGTTGAGCATGGTGACGACGCTGCCGAACGTCTCCATGGTCTTTCTGATGGCGGTTCTGATTTCCGCGATCAGTTTCGGAATGTGGCCCGCAATCTACGCTTCGGCACTATCATTCCTCGCGTACAATTTCTTCTTTATCGAGCCACGCCATACCTTCACGATCGCGCAGCCTTATGAGTTCTTCGCGTTGGTGGTCTTTCTTGCGGTCGCGGTCATGACTTCAGCCCTGGCGGGGCGGGTGCGCGATCAGGCCCGCATCGCAGCCACGCGGATGCGCGCCACGCGTCGTCTTTATGAATTCACCCGCAGGCTTTCGGCACTGGCAACATTGGACGACATCGCGGAGGCGGCGGCAACCGAGATCAATGTCAGCCTGGAGCGGCCGACCGTGGTGCTGCTCGAAAGTGACGGCGACCTTGAGTTGCGCGCGGCCTGGCCGCCGGAGGACGCGCTTAATCCCGCAAGCATGAGCGCGGCGCGATGGGCCTTCACCCATGTCGAGCCTGCCGGCGCCAGCACCGCCACACTTCCCATCGTTCCGTGGCTGTTCCTGCCGCTCCAGACGCCGCGCGGCTGCGTCGGTGTGCTCGGCGTTGCACAGGACGATCCGAATTCGATGCTCGATTCCGAAGCACGGATCCTGCTCGACACGCTTGCCGAACAGACCGCCGCCGCGCTCGATCGGGGCGCGCTCGCGCGCGACATCGTGGCGACGCGAAGCGCCGCGGAAACCGAGCGCGTCCGCAACACGTTGCTGGCATCCATCTCCCACGACTTCCGGACGCCGCTGGCCTCGATCATGGGATCGGCGACGAGCGTCCTCGATTACGGGGACAAGCTCGACCAGGCTGGGCGCAGTGACCTGCTCGGACAGATCAAGGAAGAAGCCGAGAACCTCGACGAGATGGTGCGCAACCTCCTCGCTATTACCCGCATCGACGCCGGCGGGCTGGAGCTGCGGTGGGACTGGCTCGACCTGCGTGACGTCGTCGGCCGGGTCGTGAATGCGGCGCTGCGACGCAGCGCGGGCCAAGCCATCGAAAGCAAGCTGCCGGCCGAGCTGCCACTGGTCAGGGCGGACGCGTCGCTGGTCGAACAGGCGATCGGCAATGTCCTCGGCAATGCGATTGCCCATACGCCCAAGGAGACCAAGGTCGTCATCGATGCAGTGGTGACTCCGCAAAGCATCGCAGTGTGCATCATCGACGACGGCCCCGGCATTCCCCCCGACGTCCTGCCACGCATCTTCGATAAGTTCGTGCGGGTGCGTCGCGACACGAGCCGGTCCGAAGGCGGGGAGGGCGCCGGTCTCGGTCTCGCGATTGCGAAGGGGATCGTCGAGGCCCATGGTGGCTCGATTGCCGCGGAGAGTCCTGTCGATCGCCGCCGCGGCACCCGCATCACCTTGGCCTTTCCGCGGACGGAGATGCCGTCATGACCGGCAAGACACGCGTTCTCCTGGTGGACGATGAGGCGGCGATCCTGCGCTTTCTCAAGCCGACGCTCGAGGCGAACAGCTATGAACTGGTGGCCGCGGGCACGGTAGCGGAGGCGATCAGGCGAACGGCGGCCGACGCGCCCGATATCGTCGTGCTCGATCTCGGATTGCCGGACGGCGACGGCAAGGACGTCATCCGGCGGGTGCGCGAATGGTCGGATGTCCCGATCGTGGTGCTCTCGGCGCGCGATCGCGAGACCGAGAAGATTGAAGCGCTCGACCTCGGCGCCGATGATTTCGTCAACAAGCCGTTCGGCGTCGGGGAGCTGTTGGCACGCATGCGCACCGCACTGCGCCATCGCATGCAGCGCAAGGCCGAAGCGCCACTGCTCAAGCTCGGCACGCTGGAGATCGATAACGTCCGCCATTGGGCCCGCCGGGACGGGCAGGATATCAAGCTGACGCCAAAGGAATTCGAGCTTCTGTCATTCCTCGCGCGTCACGCCGGCAAAGTCCTCACGCACAAGCAGATCCTCGCCGCCGTCTGGGGCCCCGCCCACACCGAAGACACGCAATATCTGCGCGTCTATGTCGGCCATCTGCGGCAGAAGATCGAGGATAAGCCCGACGACCCGCAGATCATCGTCACAGAGCCGGGCGTCGGCTACCGGATCGCGGAAGCCGTCTGAAAGGGCGTTCAGCGGCCCAGCTCCGCAATGGCGAGCTCCGCGATTTGGCGGCCAAATCCGTAACCCGAAAGCTATGAATCGAATTCATAGCCCCGCGATTATGGGTGGACGAATTAGGCGCGTAATCGATGCTCATCGCCCGCGAGCAAAGGATGTCGGCCAATGTGTGATCAAAGGGTCGGTCAACGCCCTCCAACACCTCGCCATCGAGCGCACAAGGTATCGCCAGATTTGGGGCCCAAAAGCGGGCACGCTCACCCGCTTCCCTGGGCCCATGATCCACTCCCTGGAATTCAGACTTAGTGTTTGGACCCGAGCTCGATGACGGCGTCGGTCAGCTCAGGCTCGTGAGGCGCGAGGCTGGTGAGATTCGGGTCGCTCCAATTCGCAAGGTTTACGACCCTCGCCGCCTCAACTTCCGACCTGGAAGACTCCGTCGGCTCCAGAATGTTCAGTCCATCGCCGTTGAGGAAAAACGTGTGGTCCCCGAACAATTCGCTCAGCCGCGGAACCATTGGATGGCCGTCAGGAATAGCCTGAGCTTCGAATTGGCTCAGGGTTCGCTCGACCTGTGCGGAAGTCAATTTCATCGTTCACTCCTTCCTTCTATTCACGCGCTTCTTCTATTCACGCGCGCGGTGGGTTCCCTGCTGTGGGTTCCGCTCAAGGCGGGCAGCCCGCGATGCGCAATTCGATGCTGCGTGCACCACGTAGGGTGTCTCCGCGCGTGGTCAAGAAACCCAGCACCACAAACAACACAATCAACAATCAGATTTGCACAATCCGTATTGGCGCGACCGGCTGTGGCCGAGGACTGCCTTGGATTTGATCGCGCCATTGCAGCAGATTCATGCGCATCCGCGACAACTTGACCAGCAGGCCACAAGCATACTGATCTAGTTTTAGGCAGTTCCTTCTATCTGCGCTGCTGGCGGCTCTATCCGCATGCAATGTCTGCATGATGAGATGTCAGCATGCAATTTGCAGCGTGCAATTTGCGTACCTCATTCTCCCATATGTCTTTCGACATGCCAGGGCCGCGTGAATTTGTGGGAACTTCCTTCTGCACCTGCCGTTGTTCCACTGCGATCCGCGATTGCGGGCGCCTTTTGGCGTGCGTCGCTTTCGTGGCATGGGCCGCCCTCAAACGAGCTAGCACACCTGAGCTAAGTGGGAGACAGATATGCAAGGATTGGTGCGACGATTATTGTTTGTTGCTGGAGGGGTTCTAAGTGCGTCATGGCTTCTCTCTGCGCCTGCCGCAGATGCTCGGGTCCAACATGCTCAGGCGCAAGCTCCGTCTGACTCTGAGCAGTCGCCGGACGCTTCAGACCAGAAACAGGCACCGGACCTTTCAGACCAGAAGCTCGACGCGGTAGCGGCTGCCTTGGAACAAGTGGCCAACGTAAGGCAAGGTTACCAGGAGCGGATCGAGTCAGCGCCCCCTTCCGAGGGCGAGAGCATTGCTGAAGAGGGCAAAGGTGCCCTTGTGAAGGCAATCACCGACCAGGGCCTGTCAGTAGAGGAATACGTCTCCATTCTGGTGGTGGCACAGAATGATCCTGCGGTTCGCGAAAAAATCGTTAAACGCATCCGCTCGTCGCCCAAATAGCCGCAAACGCTCTGAGAAGTAGCGATGCGAATCAAACGACACGACAGAAGTCATCTCGTGGAGCTCAGCGACGGTTCCGCGTGGCGGATATGGCCGGGCGACACACCGAAGACGTTACGGTGGTTGTCGACGACCGAGCTCGATGTTGCGGCCATCGATGATGAAATTTGTTCGCACGTGTTGATCGATCGCGCAGGCGGATCCCGCGTACGGGTCCTGGAAGCGAGCGCGGCCTGGCCGGTCCAGGCCGTTCGGCGTTCGCTACGCGAGGGCTGAGGATCGCCTCTCCTGGCCCCTCAATGCTCGCTTGCGAGCCCGAGCAAATACTTCCCGTATTCGCTGTTGGGCATCGCGCGGCCGAGACGCTCGAGTTGCGTCTTGTCGATAAAGCCCATCTCGAAGGCGACCTCCTCCGGACAAGCGATACGCAGAGCCTGACGCCGCTCCAGCGCGCGCACGAACTCAGCCGCTTCCAAGAGGCTGTCCGACGTTCCAGTATCGAGCCACGCGAAGCCGCGGCCCAATAGTTCGACGCGCAGCTCGTTGCGCTCGGCGTAGGTGCGAATGACGTCGGTTATCTCGTATTCATTGCGCCCCGACGGCTTGACCGATGATGCGATCGCGGTAGCGTGCCGGTCGAAAAAATAAAGCCCGGTCAGCGCCCATTGGGAGCGCGGCGCGCGCGGTTTCTCCTCGATCGACAAGACCTTTCCTTGATCGTCGAATTCCACCACACCGTATTGCTCGGGATTGCGCACGCGATAACCGAACACGGTCGCTCCGCTCGGCCGCGCCGACGCTGCCGCCAGCAGCGCCGGCAATTCGCGGCCGAAGAAGATGTTGTCGCCGAGCACCAGCGCAGACGGTTCGCCGCGCACAAAATCCGCGCCGATGACGTAAGCCTGGGCGAGCCCGTCCGGTTTCGGCTGCTCGGCATAGTGGAGCGTCAGCCCCCACTGCTTGCCGTCGCCAAGCAGGCGCCGAAAGCTCGGAAGATCGTTCGGTGTCGAGATAATCAAGATCTCGCGGATGTCTGCGAACATCAGCGTGGTGAGCGGATAGTAGATCATCGGCTTGTCGTAGACCGGCAGAAGCTGCTTCGAGACCGCGTAGGTCATTGGATGCAGCCGCGAACCGGTGCCACCGGCGAGGATGATCCCCTTCATGTCCCTTGCTCCAGGATCCGGCCGACGCATGGACCGAGCGATGAGTGCCAGTGCAGCAATGAAACCCCATGCACACGCGATAGCCTCGCACAATCCAGCCGCGAATTGGCGGGCCTCCGCGCCGGCGTCTGATACTCCGCGCTCGCAATTGGAGCAACACGTGCGGTCGGGCCGCCGCGTTCGGCTGACGCTGAAAAGATAGCTGACGCAAATTCCGCCCAGCTTGTGGTTCCCGCTGCCGCCATGTGGAAGATGCCGGCGCGCTCCTCGTTGCGTCCCTCGATGAGATTCCGCGCGACCTCCAGGATCCCGTCTGCGATGTCGGCCGCAGCCGTGGGATTGCCGATCTGATCGGCCACCACGCGCACCTCGTCCTGCTTGCGGGCAAGCGCGAGCATGGTCCTGACGAAATTCCGATTGAATGGGCTGTAGATCCACGATGTCCGCAAGATGACGTGATGGGGATGAGCGGCTGCGACTGCACGCTCGCCCGCGGCCTTCGACCGCCCGTAAGCATTGATCGGAGCGATGGGATCGTCTTCCGTGTAAGGAGTGCTCTTGGAGCCGTCGAACACGTAGTCGGTCGACAGCTGGATCAGCGGGATGCCACGCGCGTAGGCATGTGCTGCGAGCAGGCCCGGCGCGCGGCCGTTGACAAGGTCGGCGAGGGCACCCTCGGTTTCCGCCTTGTTCACGTCGGTATAGGCGGCGGCACTGACCACGACGTCGGCTGCGATCGAGGCGAGGGCGCTCTCGATCGTCGTCGGCCTGCTGAGATCGAGCATGGGGCGTCCAATGCAGATGACGTCGCAGGCCGTCATTGCCGAGCGCTCGACCAGCGAGCGCGCGACCTGCCCGTCGGTGCCGGTGACCGCGATCCGGATCCGCGCCATCAATTCGCCTGGCAATCGATGAGGCCGAGGCGCTCGCCGGCGTAGCGCTGCCGGAGCGGACGCCACCACCATTCATTGGCGAGATACCATTGCACGGTCGCGTCGAGACCGTCCTCGAATGCGACCTCGGCGGTCCACTTCAAACCGCGCTGCAGCTTGCGCGCGTCGATCGCGTAACGCCGGTCATGGCCGGGCCGATCCGCGACGCGCGTGATCAGCCGCTGGTGCGGTGCGCCGGCCGGCCGCCGCCGGTCGAGACTGTTGCAGATCGCAGTCACCACATCGA
>WHTP01000125.1 GCA_009377695.1 Hyphomicrobiales bacterium
GCCTGCACACGCTCCGGAAAATCTTCGTCGCCGCAAGTCCCGCTCAAGTCGTCGCCTTCCTCGACCAACTGCTTTCCCAAAAACTACCCATCAAATCCCTGCGTTCTTTGGCTTTCCGATAGGGAGTCGAGTACTATGCACTGCGGCCGGCGAGATCGTTCTTAAATTTGATATTACCACGGTATGGCGCCTGGTTGATCACGCTCGAAATTCAAAGCAGTCGATTGCAAGCTACAAACAACGTAAACCAAAGCCCTCTCTCTGGCTCGTAGGAGACTCGGGTGTTTACCTCATGAGCAATGGTGACCCGCCAATCGCGGATACCGGGCGACTCATAAAAAAGGAGGATATGGCTCGACGGCTTACAGCGCCAGCGTTCGGCTGCGATCCTGAATACAACGCTTTTGAGGATTGGTGGCGACTGCACAATGCAATCGCTCAAGGAAATGACTTCTCCATTACAATTCCGATAGGACAATTCGAAGATGTGCTTCCAGAGTGCAGGTCTCAAATAGTCGTGCTAATATACGAAGATAAATATCGGATCGTCAGCGACATCGATTTTGAGCACATCTGAAATAGCCGTCCGCGACGCGTTTCTTTGCAGCTTTAATCAACGCGAATAAGCTTGGCACCTGCGCCCAATAAACCCGAGGCAAGACCATGCCGCTCATTGCAGAACTTCAACGGCGCGCACAAGCTGGCCTTCTCGCTGCGTCGATGGAAGCCGCACCGTGCAGGCTCTATCCACCAGCCAGCGCCGAGCAGGTTGCGCAGACCGAGACGTTACTCGGCTTCGCGTTGCCACCGCTGCTGCGCGATCTGTACATGCAGGTCGCGAATGGCGGCTTCGGCCCGGGATTTGGTTTAATTGGTCTAGAGGACGGCGCGTCGCTATACGAGGGCGCGAACGACGGCGACATCGCGTTCATTTACCGATCCTTCCTTCGCCACCGCACCCGCAACGAACCTTGGGCCGAAAAGCTCCTGCCGATCTGTCACTGGGGCTGCACCTATTATTCGTATCTGGATTGCGCACTGCCGCAGGCGCCCGTCATGGGTTTTGATGAGAACTCGCACGGCCATGGGCCTTGGGACTGCGCCTTCAGCTTGCATGCGCATTCTTTCGAAGAATGGATGCAGCGCTGGGTCGACGGCGAAGACTTGTGGAAGAGCATCGGGCTCTACGGCGAACCTATTTTCGGTTTCGAGGAAAATGAGACGCCATAATCGAAACAGCACGTTCTGCAATCGCGCCAGGGTACCTGCGCAACATGGAGTATCAGCGTCTGTGATGGACGAGGCCGTGTGAGCCGTTGCGCCGCGTGCCCGTCAAGACGCTGCAACATTCCCCAGTCACGCCTGCTGCTCGGACCAGGGATATTCCATGACCAAGGCGACGAGCGCGGCCGTCGAGCCATCATGTCGCGATGCAATGCGCGCCAACTCGTGGTCGAGCGTTCGCGCCGGCTGATCGGATTGCGGTTCAAGCACGGTGCCGACGGTCGCAGCCGGTGCGCCCGGGCGGAGGGAGAGCCCGCGCCGGCTTTGCACAGACCCGCCAGCGGCGCCGACGGTGATCACCTTGGTCAGCTCCGTCCTCGCATGCGCATCGACCATGAGCCCGAGCGCAATTTCGTTGACCTTATCGTCGACCTTCACGCCGATGGTCTTGTGCCGCCAGAAGGTCAGCTTGTTACGAAGGAAGGTCTTCTTGTGCGCGGGGGTGAGCCGGAAAGCCGAACTGTTGTGGCGAGCATCCCAGTCGGCCACCCCGAGGCGCATCGCCAGCGTCTCCGCCACGGCACGGCCGCCGATCGCTTCGACCAGGGCTATCATGAATGGAATCGAGGCCGTGATGCCGGTCGACGTCGCAACGCCGCGATCGACCACATAACGCCGGTCGCGCACCCATGTCATCGCCGGGTGTTTCCTCCGGAGCTGCCTGATCGAATACCAGTGGCCGGTGGCCCGGCGTTCGTCGAGCAGCCCTGCCGCCGCCAGCGTCAGCGACCCGTCGCAGATCGATACGATGGTCGCGCCCTTCCTTTGCTGCGCCTTGATCCAGGCGATGACGGCCGGGTCGTCGTGCGGCTCCATCGCGGGAACGACGACGTAGTCGGCGCCCTCGGGACAGGACGCGTCAAACCGGGCCGTCGTCGCAGGCGTCTCGACCCTGAGGTTGCCCGGATAGAGCCGGATCGGATCAGGTCGCTCCGCGACGACGGTGACATCCGCGACACCCGATTCCGCAAGCACGCCATAGGCGGTCAGGAGGTCGGAGACTTCCGTGCGCTCGTTCAACGCGAGAATCGCAATGGCCGGCCGTTGCCGCTTGGGCGGCTTCAGGGCCTCGATCGTCTGCTGGTGCTCGGCGGGCGAGATGCGGTCAGGCGGCATCGGGGACCTCCTTTGTCGCTGCGCCGACGATCAACTGCCGTTGCGACAGAAACGCCGTTTCGACCCGATCAGACCCGGCAATGCACTTACCCGCCCGGCTTCCCCTCGTCGTCCGGCGCCGGAATGCGCGTCTCGTGGAAGCCGCGCTCGAGCATGGCGTAGGTCTCGCGCACGAGGATGTGGGCCGCGACCTCGTTTTCCGTGCGGCCGAGCTTTCCGAGCGTGGCCAGGAGAGCAAGATAGTTGAAGGTCTCGATCGGCAGAGTCAGGCTGAGCGCCCTCGCCTCCGAGCGGTTTTCAGGTCGCGCCACGCCGTGCCCTCCTCGGGACTAAAGTCCAGGATTAAAACCTGGTTATAATACTGTTTTAACCCTTGGCACGCGAATCGAATCGTGGGACGGTTAACGCCGGCGAAGGGACTTCGCTCAACGAACAACACGGGGCCCAAGCGGACGGGTCCGTGGTCCATCACAATGGCGGGCGTGCATTCCGGCAGCACGGATGCGGCTCGGTGATCGCGGCGTCATGCGCCGTGCGCACCGATTTCGCGCTTATGGACGTGTCACCGCCGCGGACGGTTCGTTGCGCGCAATCGCCCTCGCCCCCGGCGGCCCAGCCCGCCGTGGATGTTTTCACGAGGGGAGGCCATCCATGAACACAGCGGCAGCTTGTAGAGAAGCAACTTGGACCACGGAGCGCGTGCAACAGCTCCGCAGTTACGTCACCGCAGGATTCACCTGCAGCCAGATCGCCGACGAGATCGGCGTGACGCGTAATGCCGTCATCGGCAAGATCCACCGTCTTGGCCTGTCGCCGGGCGGGCGGCCCGGCCGGAAGCCCGCTGCGTTGGCACAGCAAATGCGGACGGCGCCTGCGCGGCCGCGCGCACGGCCAACGCTGCTCTCGCGACTTTTGCGCGCGGCCGCGGTGGAGGAGCCGACCGTCGCGCCCTTGACGACGATCGAGGTGCAGCCTGCCGAGAACGCGCAGCGCTGCTCGCTGATCGAGCTTGCCGGGGGCCGATGCCGGTGGCCGCTCAGCGATCCGGGCAAGATCGACTTCGGCTTCTGCGGCGATGAAGCGATCCCCGGAATTTCGTATTGCGCGGGCCATGCGCGCATTGCCTACCGGCTGCCCTCCGGGCGGCGCGCGTAGGGCCCGCCGGGAAGGGTTGAGCGGTTGCGAGGTTCACGACCTCCATGTTGGCACGCTGCGCCGGATCTCGCTCCGCTCAACCCTTCCACGTTACTGATCTCGCCTGCTGCGGCTCCACCGCCGCGCCTCATGCTTGCGAGTTCTACCACCGTTTGATCGGCCCGCGCTGCTTGGTCGGCGGGCCAATCTTCACGAACGCCTCATCGAGATAGCACCAGCCCCACCCCTCCGGCGGATCGTAGCCTTCGATGATGGGATGACTGGTGGCGTGGAAATGCGCGGTGGCGTGCTTGTTCGGCGACGAGTCGCAACAACCGACATGCCCGCAGGTGCGGCACAGCCGCAGATGCACCCACTGGTCGCCGGTCTTCAGGCAGTCCTCGCAGCCGAGCGCGCTCGGCGTCACGTCATGGATTTGATCGGAATGCTCACACCACTTCACCGGCATACGATCTGCTCCTGTGGCAAGTAATCGCCGGATCGCGCCTCACCCCGTAAGATGGTTTGCGCCTTTGCAAGACCCACCGCAGGGCTTCGCGAGCATGGGTTTCGCTTCCTCGACACATCCTACGCACTGTCGTCATGGCTGTCGCACCGCTCACGTTGTCGTACTGGTATCAATTTACCAAAATGACGAGCGCGGAATGCGCAACGTTTTAGCTTCTTGAAACAAATGAGTAAGTAGCGCGTTTAGAGGCACAAGCTAACGAGCTGGAGGACCAGCGATGAAACGCGATGGCAACGGAAAGGCAAAGCACCGCGAAGAGCGTCTTCAGATCATGCTCGCGCCCGAGGAATTATCTGCCGTGGACACGTTTCGTTTTTCGAACCGGATGCCCAGCCGAGCGGCAGCGGTACGTGAGCTCATTCGCCGGGGGCTGACGGCGGTCGGCGTTTTCAACCAGGCTGACAACTCCAAGTCCCGGGATTACGGCGTACTTTCCTCCCCCACCACCGACGGAGATGCAAAAAGCGCAGGTAGCTAACAAACCGCCATCTTAGCTTTCGCGGGATTGAAGCTCTTTCGTTTTCCCATAATCATGCGGTGGCACGGACCATGAAAGGGTCTACCCGCATGTCCACCGAAAAATTTCAACGTTACGCCCGTGAATGCTTGGCATCAGCCGCGGACGCTGCCAACCATTCGCAGGAGCGATCGTATCTGCAGTTGGCGCGAACGTGGGCCGAGGCAGCGCTGCAGTACGAGATTCTTCGGACAACGAACCCCTCAAGCGAGTTGTCACGACAAGCGAACAATCATCGCCACCAGAAAATAAAACTGAAGACGGTCGTCGCACCAGGCATCGGAGTTGTGGTGAGCGCGCCACCGGTCTTGAACGCGACTGACCACACCGTCGAACACACCTGCGGGCGCTGTGATGCCACATTGTTACATGCCGAGGCGGGTCAAGTACATAACCTGATCATTCGCTGCACCCTTTGTGGCTCGTACAACACGACCGACTCGTAGCAAGCGCAGCCGAGGCAACCCTCATTCTGCATGTCGGTTCACTCATGCAAGCCACGTATTAGGCCCTCACCTGCCGGCGCACGAACTCCACCCGCTCCGCCACATGCACCTGTGGCAGGTCGATCAGCTCGTAGCCATACTCCGCATAGGTCGCGGCCAGCACCCGATACGTCCGCTCGGCCTCCGCGGGCGTCTGCTTGCGCTCGGCGTCTTGCGCGAAAATCTCCGACCACGGCGGCGCGACGAAGACTCGGGCGTTGTAGGGATGCGAGCGGACCGCGGCGTCCATATGCGCGGGCACCGACAGGTTCATGAGCGCAGATAGCCGACGACGTCGGCAACGCCGCGATCGAAGAACACGATACCGTCCTGCTCGGTCGCTTCAGAATAGGAGCGCAGCTCCCATTCGAACATGAGGTCCGCAAATGCGCGCGGGTCGGACCACGGCAGCGCGGCGCCACCGCTTGCAACCTGTTCCTGGATGATCGCACGGCCCGCCTCGATCGTGCGCGCGAAGCCGCGCGCCGCGAGCGCGTCGATCAGTGTGCTCTTACCGGAGCCGGGACCGCCGGTGATGACGAAGAATCGCTCGTGATCGCTATTCATGAGCTGCGATCAAATATTGCGCAGCCTGTCTGATTTTTCTGCCACACTTTGTGATGATTCGCGCTCATCATTGAACATCCCTTTCGTCACGATCAGGAGGCTGTCGTGCAAGAAGACCTTGAGCAGAAAATTCGTGAGCGGGCGTATCACTTGTGGGTGGCCGAAGGATGCCGCGACGGCGAATCCGACCGGCATTGGCTTGTAGCCGAGCGCGAGCTCTTGGGGGAATTCGCCGCCACCGCGCCGGCGCCCGCTGAGAAGAAGCGAGCGAGTCGCAAGGCCGCCAATTCGAACGTCGAGACCGTTGCCAAGGCGCCCGCGAAGATACGACGCCGCGGCTCCTGACGCCCGCATGATCGCGCCGATCTTCGCCCGATGACGCGAGGCGCCATCCGGGAGCGGTAGGATTGCGCCTTTCCGATTTGCGCCGCGGACCGGTCTTGGTCCCGCGAGGCGTGCTGATGTGTCGGCTGCGGGGTGGAACGTCGTCCGCGGGATTTCACGCCGCGGTTCCGAACCTAAATAAGCCGCATGACCCTGGGCACCGGCATCGCCATCGGTCTCGCCTTTGGCGTCGCGATCGGCGCCATGATGGACAACATCGCGGGCGGTATCGGGATCGGAATCGCGCTTGGCATCGCGCTCTCCCTCGCTTATCCCAATCGGCAGCCGCCGGGAGACTGAACCGGCGACCGTCCACGGACAGGAAACGCAGATGCCGGACATCAAGCTCAACCCCGCCATTCCTGTCCTGCGCATCTACGACGTGGCGAAGGCCAAGGAGTTCTACATTGACTTCCTCGGCTTCACGCTCGACTGGGAGCACCGGTTCGATGACAACGCGCCGCTCTATTTCCAGGTGTCACGCGCGGGCGTGAAGCTGCACCTGAGTGAGCACTACGGCGACGGCACGCCGGGTTCGGTGGTCTACATCCGCGGCGAGAACATCGCCGCGCTGGCGAAGGAACTCAACGACAAGCGGGCGCGATTCGCGCATCCGAGCCCGACCGATACCGCACCGAAGCTCACCGATCCGTTCGGCAACGTCCTCCGCTTCGATGACCAGTCGAACCATACATGATGTGACGCCAGGGGAACCCATCCAGACCCGGACCGTTTATCGGACATGCCGTCGAGCGTCATCTATGACCGACATTACGACGCAAGCACGTCGCGCCTGACGATCACATTCGTCACCGGCCGGATCTACGTCTACGAGGACGTGCCGTCGGTCGTCATGGCGGAATTCGACGCCGCCGGCTCGAAGGGCGAGTTTTTCAACGCACGCATACGCGATCATTATAGATACCACGAAATCACGCCGACGCGGGAGTAGGGCCGCCCCCATCCATCCGTTCCAGCAGCCGGTCGATGAATGGCCGCTGTCCGGCGAGGACCTTCTTGCGCGCATCGTCAGGTGCGAACCATTCGGCGCGATCGACTTCGGGAAACGATTTCCGGCGTCCGCTCTTCGGCGCACTCCATCTCGAATGTATTCGACGCGAGGCGGCTCACGTCGACATCGCCCTCGAGCGCAAAGGCGCGCACGATCTTGCGGCCAGGCTGAACCACTTCGCCGAGATCGACGAAGGCACCACCCGCCGCGACGCCCACCTCCTCCGCAAACTCGCGCCTTGCGGCCGCGAGCGCGTCTTCGCCTTCGCCGTATTCACCTTTCGGGATCGACCACGCGCCCTCATCCTTGCGCGCCCAGAACGGCCCGCCCGGATGCACCAGCAACAGTTCGAGCCGGAGGCCCGATCTCCGGTACATCAACAGTCCCGCGCTTCGCTTCGGCACGCGTCCCTCCGCCGTCACGACGATCCGTTCGCATCGCAACCAGTATGCAACAACGCATTGCGATGGAACATGCGCGTTCACAGACTTGCGAAATCAATCGCCGGCGCCGACAATGCGCAAACGCGTTTGCCTTTGGCGCAATTCGTTTTGGAGCTCAAGAGTGCAGATCACGCGGCTGCGTCCTGCGGTACGGCCATTCGACAGCACCGCACTACTCCTCGGGCTCGGTCGTGAAATAAAGCGGATAGCCGTTCTCCTTGCCGAGCTCGGTTGCCTCCTTGGCTTTCGTGTCCGCGACATCCTTGGTGTAGACCGCGATCACGCAGGCGCCGCGCCGGTGCGCGGTCATCATGACGTGGTAGGCCCGGTCCGCGTTCATGCGGAACACCGCCTTGAGCACCTGCACGACGAATTCGCGCGGCGTATAATCGTCGTTGAGCAGGATGACCTTCCACAGCTTCGGGCGCTGCGTTTTCGGCTTCACCGCAGTCTTCGGCTTGACGATGGTCTTTTCGCTCATGACGGCACGCCTTCAGGCCCCAGCCGCAACAAGAGAGCAAAATATAGGTCAGGCCTCCTGTACGTTCCAGCACGTGGAGCCGCGATCAGACCCGCACCAGTGTCATCACGCCCTTCGGGAACAACTCCTCCGGCTTGGCGTGGCGGTGGGCGATGCCCTGCTCGTAGGTGTAGCGCGCGAACTGCTCGAGCGTCGGCCGATTCTCCTCGATGCCATAGGGGAAAGTGTCGCCGTCGAACATATCACGCATCTTGCGCATGTAGGTCGGCAGCCACGCGACGGGGTAGCGCGACACCGCGGGATCGAGCAGACGCTCGACGCTGCGCCGCTTCGATTCCTCGAAGGCATTGAGCAAATTGCGCGCCACCCAAGGGTTCTCGTCGAGGATCGCCTTCTGCACGCAGATGATGTGCATGATCGGCCACACCTTAGTGCGCTTGTAGTACTCCTCCTCCATCGACCAGTAATCCGGGAATAGGCGTACGATATCCGGATGCCCTTCCAGGAAGCAGGTCGGCGGCCGCGCGATCAGGGCGCAATCGATCTCACCGGCGGCCAGCATCTCGCTCAATGACTTGTCGGACACGCGCGTGAGCTTGACGCCTTCGGGCAGCGACAACTCGACCTTCTCGACGCGGCCGGCCTCGTTAGCGCCGGCCTGATACCAATGCACGTCCTTGAGGGCGACGCCGTGCTCATCGTTGAGCCAGCCGCGCATATAGACCGCGGCGGTATGCGCCCACTCGGGCGAGCCGATGGTCTTACCCTTGAGGTCCTTCGCGGTTTTGATCTTGCTCTTCTTGTTCACGTAGAACGACGAGAAGCGGAACAGCCGCGAGCAGACCACCGGCAGCCCGACGATGTCTGAGTCCTTGCGCGTCACCTGCGCCATGAACTTGGCGAAGGACAATTCGGACACGTCCCATTCGCGATTGAAGGTGAAGCGCGCGAACACCTCGTGGTGACCGAGCGTCAGCCAGGTGTGGTCGATCCCTTCGGCCTTCACGAGACCGAGACGGAAGTCCCGGAAGTGGTCGTAGTCGGTGGTCGCGATCGTCAGTTTGAGAAGGCTCATTCAAGAACTCCCTAACTAGTGTCCCGATTCCGGAATTCGTATCTTGCAGCGCGTTCATCTCTGAACTTCGGAATCGAAGGACACATTAGCAGCCCTTTGAATCTCGTGTGGCTTTGGTTCAGAAATCCGCATGTCGGACTCACCGCGAGAATGATGCGGCCTTCTGAACCGCCACACTGGCGCGTGTTATTGCAACATGCCGGTGGAATGGCAAAGCTGCGCCAACCGCCTTGCTCCGCGCGACAAACCGCTCACGCTGTACGTGGCTTGCGGGCATGATCCCGAAAAGGCCTGCCCCAGTCTTGATCCGGGGTGGGCACCGGTTTTCGGGTAAGATCATGCGCAAGAAGCTCGTGCCCAACCGCTGCAGCGTTCATCACGCCGAACGTGTCGTGAAGGGGAAAGCCGATCTCGCGGTGCAGGCCGAGCACGAGATTCGCTGCGTGCCTGCGGCGCCTTCCTCGACTATCCAAAGGACTTGCAGCGCACGATCGTGTTCACGGCAGCATCGGTACCGCCACGGGCGACGCGGCTGCCGCCAAGATCTATCTCAATTTCGCCACCGGTCCCGAGGTCGCTCCGGTGATCACGTCGGGGTGCCTGTCGCCGGGTTGACTTAGGGCCCTACGGCAACTCGGAAATCAGCTTGGTCATTTCCTCTTCGCTCCAGGCCCGCACCGTGCGGGTGCGCACATTGCCCTGCGAGCTCAGCGCCAACGCGAATTTCGCGACGTTGTCGCCGTTGGCGGCCTCCAGGATGACCAGCAGGTCGTCCTCGCCGTTGGTCATGTAGACCTGCTTGATGTCGATGCTGAGTTTCTCGGCGAGTTTGCGCGCGGCCTTGGCGCGCTTGGGCACATCCTTTACCGTTTTGATGCCCTGCTCGGTCCAGCCGAGCGAACAGACGAATGTCGGCATGCGATCCTCCCATGTGGCACACAGTCGGCGATATGCCGCTGTCCGTCGATTATAGCGGGATGCCGTCAGGGATGCATCGGGACGCCGGCCATTCAGAGGACGGTTCCGGGCTTGGGTGAAGCCGGGTGAGGGTTCGACTGGGGATGGTGGCATCCAGCTCGCCCTCACCCGCCCTCTCACAAGCGAGAGGGTCTTCACGGCAGACGCAATACAACTGCCGTGACACCTCACGCGTGCGCCAATATCCACCTTGATCAGGAGCATGATGCAGGGGGGTAGCTGCGTGATGTGACGGCGGTCACGTTTTGCGCGATAACCGCAAGCGTGACTGATGCGCCCGACATTCTTGCCGCCAATGCCGCCCGCGATTTCGCCAAAGGGCTCGCTTCTCATTGGCAGGTACGCCTTGGCGACGCCCTGCTCGGGGTCTATCTGATCGGCAGCCTCGCGCATGGCGGGTTTTCGCGGCGCTACAGCGATATCGACGTGGCGGTTGTCGTCGAGGCCGGTCTCACGCCGGCGGATCTCGACGCGATGCGCGCGGACGCAGCCGCGCTCTCAAGCGAGCTCGCGGCAAAACTCTCGATCTTCTGGACCGACCGGACATTTTCGGCCGGGCGCTTCCCGCTCCTCGATCGCGCCGACTATCTCGATCATGGTGTCGCGCTCGTGGAACGTGAGCGGATCGCGCCGGCGCGACCCGGATTGGCAGAAGTCCGCGCCTATCTCACGGGCAAACCGTTCGAAGCTTGGTCACAGGGCGCGGCAGAATTCGCGGCGCTCGCAGCGCCCACGATGCTCGAGCCGAAGTCCTACAAGTCTTATCTACGCGCGCATCTCTATCCGGCGCGGTTCGCCTACAGCTTCATGACCGGCCGCGTGGGCTCGAACGATACCGCGGTGGAGTGGCTGAAGCGCCGTCCCCTGCCCGGATTCCACGTTCCGCTCATCCGCGCGGCGCTCGACTGCCGCCGTGCCGCCGCCGATCCGATCGCGCTGTTTCCGGCGCGCGACGCGCTCCCGCGCCAAGTCGGCGCCTGCGCCGCACTCGTAGAAGAAAGCGAGGCCGAGCGGCCGTGACTATTCGAAAAAGACGTTCTCGATGAGCACCGTCGGCTTGGCGCCGGGCGCGTGACCACGCCCGGGGATCGGCTTGCCGTTCGGATCGAGCCGGTCGCCTTTCCAGTTCTTCTCCATGGCGCCGAAGCGGAGCATCACCAAGGGTTCCTCGGTATCATTGCTGAACGAGTAAAAGCAGCCCTTCGGCAGCATCAACGCCTGATGCTTGCGCAGGACCGGCAGCGGCCCGTTCAAATCATGGAACTGAGCCTCGCCCTGCAACACTACAAAACACGTGGTCTTCATCGGTATGGACGTGCAGGCCGTTCTCGCCGCTTTTCGGTCCATAGCAATGAATGCGGAACGTCGAATTATCGGTCTCGGCGAGGAGGACGCGGGTAAAGCCCTGGCTGACCAGTTGCGTGCGGAGACTGATGATTTGCGGCACGATCGCGGTGTCGATATCCTTCGTTTCCATGACTGTTGCTTCGTTCGCCACTGTGGTTCCTCCTGTCGTTTCTGGTTCCTGCTTAGTTTAGCGGTTCCTGCACGAGACGCGAGCCCCTTGTGCCACACGCCTGATGTGCCACATGGGAGTGACATGGATCGGCCACGGAGAAATTCAGCAAATGCCCGAGACCAAGACCTACACCGGCGGCTGTCACTGCGGTCGTGTTCGTTATGAGGTCGCGACCGATCTCGCCATGGTGATGGAATGCAATTGCTCGCACTGCAGCAAGCGCGGCCTCCTATTGACCTTCGTGACGCCGGACAAGTTCAAGCCCGTGGCGGGCGACGGCGGACTGACCGACTACCAGTTCAACAAAAAGATGATCCATCATCTCATGTGCCCGGATTGCGGCATCGAATCCTTCGCCCGCGGCAAAGCGCCTGACGGCAAGGAGATGGTGGCAATCAATGTCCGCTGCCTCGACGGCGTTGACCTCACGGCGTTGTCGCCGACGCCTTTCCACGGTCGCGACATGTGAACGCGGAGTTTGGCGAACTTCAGATTCGGAAACGCTAGATCAGTTCCCAGTTGAGTTGACTCGCTCTCTCCCCGCTCGTCCCCACGAACGGGGACCCAGGAGGTCCAAAGGACGGAGGATACAAGCAGCCGAAGTGGGAGATGTTCTAGCGACCGCGCTCGCTGAACATCACGCCACCTTTGGCCTTGGAATCGGCCTCGGTCTCGATGATCGACACCACAACCGCGTCGGCGGGCGCGTTCATGTGCTTCATGACAGCCGTGGTGATGTCCTGCACCAGCGCTTTCTTCTGCTCGAACGTGCGCCCCTTGACCACGTGAACGTAGACTTCCGGCATACCCGTCTCCCCTGCTTGGCAACCGGCATTAGAGCGGCCGCAATGCGGCAACGCAATGCTTCTGCAACGACAGGATGAGAGCCGGAAGTGCGTTACCAGCCGAAGCCAAAGAACGGACGGCCGTAGCCGGACGCGTATGGCTCGCCGAAGCGCCGGTATGGCGCGGCGAAGGCCGTGCGCCGATCTGGCTCAGTCCTCGCCGCCCGGCGGACGATCCTTCTTTTCCGCTTGACGACAACCTTGTTCCGCGTGCCGACAACCTTGGCCGCGGCGGGCGCGGGCGCGGCGGCGGTCGCAGGCTCGGGCGATGGCGCAGCGGTGGTTGCAGGCGATGGCGCGGCGGCGGGTGCAGGCTCGGCCGACGGCGCAGCGCCGGGCGCAGGTTCGGCCTCTGGCGCGACGGCGGGTGTTGCATGCGATGCGGCGATCGCGGGCGTCTCCTCTGTTTCCAGCACTGCTGCGGCTGCCGTAACTGCCGGAACCACCGCCGCGACGGCTTGGGCATGCGACGATGCGGGTGCAGCGGCAGGCAAGGCGATCGATTCTGGAACGAAAGGTATCGGCGCAGGCTTGTCGACCGCTGCAGCTTTTGACTGCGTCGACAACATCGGCGCGGCCAGCATCCTGAGCCCCTTCTCCTCACGGTCCATCACCATGAAAAACATGACGACTGCGCCGAGGAGCGTTCCGCACGCCGCGCCCTTGACCGTGAGGGCGACCTGGCGACGGAAGCGGATCGTCGGTGCGAGATAGCCGAACTCGGGATGAAACTGTGACGCGTCGACCTGGGACGGGATCGCGCCGGCTGGTGACGCAGGCATGAAGGTCTCTCCTTGAGCCCCGTCCGCCCCCGGCGTGCCCAAGCAACGCACGGGCTCCCACGGTGTTCCGAGACGCTACATCAGTCCACCCGCGGGGGGCATTAGCGCGACCGAAGAACCCGCGCACAGGCTTAACTGAACGCAAACGCGGGCGGCCGGCCGTGGTCGCCTCAGACCCGAGGTGGGTCAAACGCACAGTGGCGTTGCGGCGCTAACCGCATTATGGAATGCCGCCTAGCTAGTGTGGCGGTTCAGAAGTCCGCATCATTCTCGCGACGAGTCCGACATGCGGCTTCTGAACCTAGGTTCGTATAAGAGACCGCTGCGAAACGATACGAAACTTCGGAATCGGGACACTAGCCCGCACCGTGCGTGCTATTGATGGGAGATAAGGCCAGCTGTGTCATTGCTGACGCCACAATACCTGCCCTGGACCACCATGATCGCGCGCGACTTCATGCTCAGCACCGTGCTGGCATTTGGCGAGCGGGTTGCGGAACGTTTATTCCTGCCCGGCTTGCATCGAGCGGCGAGCCGCGTTGTTGATCCCGCGCGCGTCGATGACCTCTCCGTCCTGGTCAGCCACAGTATTGCGTTGATGATATTGATCTGGATGTTCGTCCTCGGACTCTACACCATCAGCATCGTCACCAAGCGACCGATCAAGCCTTACGCCACCGCGGTCGTGGGCGGCGGACTGATGATCATCGTCTTCATTGGATCGACGGCCGAATGGTTCGCCCTGCCGACACCGAACTGACACGGTGTCGACATCGCCCGGACACCGAAACCGGCGATGATCTGCATTCGAATTTCTTTTCGGGCCGATTAGGTCAGCGTGACTGCTTCATCGCGCGGAATTTTTCGCTAGCGTCTCGTCCGATGGGACGGGGGATAAAAAGCCACATAGGGAGTGCCGCCCCATGGAATTGCGAGCCCGTACACGTGTCGCCAACTATCCTCGCTTGAGCAATTACTGCGCCCAGTGCGGTGAGGTGATGTTCATGCCGGAGTGGTCGGAACATCTGAACGAGCATCGCGTGCGCCATCTCTGGTCGTGCGATGCCTGCGGCTACCGCTTCGAAACGGTCGTCGCCTTTCCGGAATGACGACGACGCTTCGCGACAGGAAATGGTCGCCGCGAGTTCAAAAACTTCAAAGAGCCATCGTACGTGATGGCTCTTTGAGTTTTGATCTCATCCTCTCAAACCTGCTCACCCGCGATCTCGCCGTGCCTGATGGCCTCGGGCTTGACCTCAGATTGCGTCGCCGTCGCCGGCAACTGCAGTACCGTTGCGGTTTGCCCGGGACGGAGCC
Source organism: Hyphomicrobiales bacterium (assembly GCA_009377695.1). Taxonomy (GTDB): domain Bacteria; phylum Pseudomonadota; class Alphaproteobacteria; order Rhizobiales; family Xanthobacteraceae; genus VAZQ01. The sequence continues at coordinate 14,469 of WHTP01000125.1, forward strand.
GCGTCACCATCACGACCTGCCCGTCGGGAAACTCGAGCGCATCGTGATGGACACTCGGCTGGTTGGGATCGATCTGCCGAAAGCGCGCCAACCGCTGCCCGATCTTCCTGGTGCGGAAGAGACGAAACGCCGGCTGACACTCGACGTCATTATCGAAAGCAATCTCGGTGCCTGGCATCAGGCAGACCGCGACGCCCGGTTCTCCGACAGCAACGAAGCCGCGTGTGATCGAGTTGGGAAACGTGGCTGTGACCAGCCGATCCTGGACCTTAGCCGCCCGTGAGGCGACGTGTTGCAGACTGTAATCGCACATTGAAGTCACTCCTTTGTGCCTACACCGCGAGGGTCCCCTCCTTCCAACTATGGCAGCAAATGATGGTGTCAATCGTTTGTCGGGGCGCATTCACGATTCTGGCATTGCCATGGCCGTGGTCCACGCGTCGACAGCCGTGTCAGCCCATGGTGGAATACCAGTTTGGCTCAACAGGTTTAACCGCGGAGCAACCATGAAAGCCATGAAGAAGCAGCTGATCAAGGCGGGCGTGCCGCGGACGTCGTCTGGCTGAAAGATCAGCGCCAGCAGCAGGAGGATTCGACCGTATCTATCGCAGCTATTTTTCCAGTGCCGAAACGCTGCCGGCGCGCACACGTATACAGGCTGGGCGCACGCCGATGGATTGCGGCCTTGAGGTCGAGGCGATCGGCTACGTGCCCTGACGGGCCTACAAAAAAAGACCCCGGCAGGACGCCGAGGGTGTTGGAGTCAAACGGACAAGCCTCTCTGTATTACTTTGGCCGGTCACTTACTTGGGCCGCTCATTTACTTGGGCCGCTCACTTGGCCGGCGGTGTCGCCGGGGCCGGATCCGCAGGTGCCGGATTCATTGACGGTGCCTGCGATGGCGCTCCAGCCGGCGGAGCCGGCGGTAGTGTTCGCTGGCCGGAGGTCGCCGGCGCGCTGGGGTTCTCCGTCGCCGTGCGATCACGGTCGCTGCCGAGGCCGAATGCGAAGATCAGCGCCAACAGCACCACCGAAATGCCGGCAATCCAGCCCCAGGTCGCCGTCGACCAAGTTGAATCGGCCGGGGAGCCCGGGCCCCGATAGCCGGGGCGTATTGGATCGCGGTAATTCGGGTCGCGATAATCTGTCATAGCGTCCTCCAGGTTGAACCCTGGATAGGAAACCGGCAACCGCAGTTAAAAGTTCCCTGCCCGACGCGGCCACAATCAGCGATCCGCCCCTGCAGTTTCATCGGAGGTGTGTCTTTCGCGGCATTGTGACGAATAGAACATGCACCTATGATGGCCGCCGTCGGGGAGAACCATGCATGTTTCCTAAAATCGCAATCGTGCTGACCATCGCAGTTGCCGCTGGGCCGACCGGCGCGCTCGCGCAATTGCCGCTTCCGTTGCCCGTGGCGCAGGGCACGCCGGAGGATCGCGCCGCGTGCGAACCGGACGTCAAGCGTCACTGCAAGGCAGCCGTTCCGGACCAGTTGCGCGTCCTCAACTGCCTGCAGGATAATCGCAAGCGGATCAGCAGGGCGTGCCAGGGAGTGCTGGTCAAATACGGTCAGTAGACCATGGTGCCATGCCGATCGACCGACGATCGCTGCTGACGCTGCTTGGCGCGCTTGCGCTACCCGGTAGTGCGCCGAGCACGGGGCATGCACAATCTCCGGCCATGAGCCGCGTCACCGCCTATGTCTTCACCTTCGCCGGCCTCAAAGGCGACGATATCCGTTTGGCGGATCATGCCGGCAAGCCGATTCTGATCGTCAACACCGCGTCGCTGTGCGGATACACGCCGCAATACACCGGCCTACAACAGCTGTGGTCCCGCTTCCGCGACCGCGGGCTCCTGGTCATCGGCGTCCCGTCGAATGATTTCGGCGGCCAGGAGCCAGGCGGGGTCAGCGAGATTTCACAAACTGCGGAAAAGGAATACGGCGTCAGTTTCCCGATTGCGGCAAAGGCCGGCGTCCGCGGCGCCAATCCGCATCCGTTCTATCGCTGGGCCGCCGCCGAACGGCCGCTCGATACGCCGCGCTGGAATTTCCACAAATATCTGATCGGTCGCGACGGGCGCATCGCAGCGGTGTTCGCGACCAATGTCGAGCCGATGGACCCGCGCGTGGTCAATGCCGTCGCCAAGGAATTGCCCCGCCCTCCGTGAATGCGCTCCATGCGCAAGCGTCAACGCCGGAACCGCTTTGCGGGCGTCGCGTTTCGAGGCTTGCGAGCCCCTCCACCTTACCTGGCATGGCCGTCGAAATCCCGCTAAAGTGAGAAGCGATCATCTCGACAGGCTAGTGTCCTTCGATTCCAAAGTTCGTATAAAAGGCCGCTGCGAAATGGGTACGAACTTCGGAATCGGGACACTTGCCTCGCTTCAGCTGTTCAAGGACCAGCACCGATGAATTTGCTCATTAGCGTCCTCATTACGTTTCTGGTCATCATCCTCATTCTCTACCTGGTCAACATGCTTCCGATCGACAGTCGCGCAAAGCAGATCGTACGCGTCATCGTGATCGTCATCGGCGTGCTCTATCTTCTGCGCGCACTTGGAGCGTTGACGGTCTTCTAAAGCACAGTCTCTGTTGCC
>WHTP01000050.1 GCA_009377695.1 Hyphomicrobiales bacterium
CTCGCCACGCCTTGACCAGTGACTACTCAGACAGGCTCCTAGTGGAGTGGATTTGACATTCGCGATCAACCTGGCAGCAAGCGCCCGACGCGAATGTCAAATCTAAACTCCACTAGCAGCTTATACTTGCTGGTGGTCCTTCGATTCTAACATTCGCAAAGTCGCTCGCGGAAATGGGATGCGAATGTTAGAATCGGACCACCAGGCCCGATGCGCCAGGCGTTGACGGTCGGCCCCCAATCAGCGACCGTACCGACTCGGTGGGATGGTGGGGCGGTCATGACGGCAAGAGCCACAATCGGTATCGTTGCGGCGCTGTTGCTCGGCGTCGCGGATGCCGCCATGGCGCAAGCACAAGCGCCTGCGAAGGGACCTGTCCCCGACTTCGACTATACCGTTGGTCCGGTGCCGAAGGACGAGACTCCGCCACAAGCGGCTCCGTCACAAGCCGCTCCGCGGCCGCCAGCGTCTGCGGTTCGACGCGCTCAGCGGCGGCCCGCTCCGAAGCGGACAGTTCGGCAACAGCGCGCACCGACACGCATCATCGTGCGGCCGCGACCGATGCTGCGCGAGCGGCTCGACTCAACGGAATTTCCACGCTCCGACAATCTCGGTTTCCCCGGTCGTAACGCCGTGCGGCAATGCACATCGTGGTTGGCAACTGAATACCGCCTAAGCGGAACCGTGGTGACGCCGCAAATGCGCTGCTGGTGGGAGCGTGGCTGATCTGCGTGGCGTATCTCTTGGCGGTTCGATCTCCTGAAACCGAAACGGTCTCCGAGCGTTATTGTTCGGGAGCGACTTCTAGGAGACTTGATATGGTCAAGAGTCTCACGGGCATTGCGGCTGCGGCAATCTTGGCCGTCGTCACTCTGCCGAGTGTACCGGCGAATGCCGCAGCGATCCGTCATGTGTCCGGCATCGCCGAACACCAGTCGAACGTCGAAACCGTTCAATACCGCCGCTATCATCGCCGCTACCATCGCCGCCACTGGCGCGGGCCGAGATGGCGCGGGCACTATGGACCTCGCCGCTTCTACGGAGGCGGGCCGTATTACTACGGCGGGTATCCCTACGCCTATGCGCCATATCCTTACTATCGGCGGTACTATCGGCCTCGCCCGTTTATCGGCATCGGCATTGGACCGGTCGGGATCGGAGTGTGGTAACGCGTTGCTTGATGCGAACATCAGAATGCATCAGGCCCGCCATGTGGCGGGCCTGATTTGTTTAGAGCGCATTCCGGTGAGGTTCATCGTTATGCGCTCTGGATTTTTTAGTGGCGGATGTCCTTTCGGAACGGGACGCGCGCTGGTGTGATGGTTCAGAAGCGTCAGTTCCACTCCCGCACATCCACGAAGTGTCCGGCAATTGCTGCCGCCGCCGCCATTGCCGGCGACACCAGATGGGTGCGGCCCTTATAGCCCTGCCGGCCTTCGAAGTTGCGGTTCGAGGTCGAGGCGCAACGTTCGCCGGGCGCGAGCTTGTCGGGGTTCATCGCCAGGCACATCGAGCAGCCGGGCTCGCGCCATTCGAAACCGGCCTTCACGAATATCTTGTCGAGGCCTTCCGACTCGGCCTGCTCCTTCACCAGCCCGGAGCCCGGCACGATCATCGCATTGACGCCTTCGCGCACCGCCTTGCCTTCTGCGACCTTGGCGGCGGCGCGCAGGTCCTCGATCCGCCCATTGGTGCACGAGCCGATGAACACGCGGTTGATTGCGATGTCGGTGATCTTCTCGCCGCCGTTGAGGCCCATGTATTGGAGCGAGGTTTCCGCGGCGCGCCGCTTGTTCTCGTCTGATATCTCGCTCGGGACCGGCACGCAGCCGGTGATCGAGATCACCTGCTCCGGGCTGGTGCCCCAGGTGACGAGCGGCGGAAGCTTCGCCGCGTCGAGCCTGATCTCGCGGTCGAAATGCGCGCCGTCGTCGGAACGAAGCGTCTCCCAGTAGCGCATTGCTTGGTCCCACGCCTTGCCCTTCGGCGATTTCGGGCGGTCCTTCACGAACGCATAGGCCTTCTCGTCGGGCGCGATGAAGCCGGCCTTGGCACCGCCTTCGACCGACATGTTGCAGACCGTCATGCGGCCTTCCATCGACAGCGCGCGGATCGCCTCGCCGGCATATTCCAGCGCATAGCCGGTGCCGCCCGCGGTGCCGATCTCGCCGATGATCGCAAGGATGATGTCCTTCGCGGTGACGCCGTCCGGCAGCTTGCCGTCGACGATCGCGCGCATGTTCTTCGACTTCGACTGGATCAGCGTCTGCGTGGCCAGCACGTGCTCGACTTCCGACGTGCCGATGCCATAGGCGAGCGCGCCGAACGCGCCATGCGTCGCGGTATGGCTGTCGCCGCAGACGATGGTCGTGCCCGGCAGTGTGAAGCCCTGCTCAGGGCCGATGATGTGGACGATGCCCTGCCGCTTATCGAACTCGTTGTAGTATTCGAGGTTGAAGAACTTGGCATTCTCCGCGAGATAGGCGATCTGCGCGGCGCTCTCCGGATCGGGATTGGGCTTGCTGCGGTCGGTGGTCGGCACGTTGTGATCGACCACGAGCAGCGTCTTTTCAGGAGCGCGAACTTTGCGCCCGGAAAGCCGCAGACCCTCGAACGCCTGCGGAGAGGTGACTTCGTGGACGAGATGCCGGTCGATATAGATCAGGCAGGTGCCGTCCGGCTGTTCGTCGACCAGGTGGTCTTCCCAGATCTTGTCGTAGAGGGTACGCGCTTTGGCCATTCGTCGATCCGATTGTCTGTCTGTGCGGCTCTATTTAGTGCCTTAGAAGCATTCAGAAAAGTGGCGAATTCCGGCGCTAGTCCGCGACCAGCTCGACCTCAACCTTGGCTTCGCCCGTGCTCAAGCGCTCGGCTAGGTCGGCCGCGTCTTTGGGGGTTAAGTCGCCGGAGATCTGGACGACACCGCGGGCAATGGCCTCCCGGATGACGGGTTCGGCGGCGACCTGCCCGTCGATCCGAAGCACAAGTCTTCGGCCAATATTGTTGAGGGTCAATTCGTGGAACATCCTGCCCGACCGCGCCGACATGGTGATCACGACAACCGGATCATTCGTTCCCGCGGCGAGCGAAGCCTCGGCTTTCTGCACCTGGAGCCTGAGCGGCGGCAACAGGCTCTTCTTCGGCGGTGCGGTCGGTTCGCCCTTCTGGAGCTGCTCCAGCAGCGACGGCGACTGCGCCATGCTGGCAGAAACGACGGTGGCCACCAGCCAAAGAAAAAGGCCGTGCAAGCCGGCCTTTTTGTATCCCGTTGCGATCGCGCTCATCGGCGCATCAGGAACCGGACGCGACGTCCTCACTGCGCGTATCCTGGCGCTCGACGATGCGGGCGCGCTTGCCGCGCAGGCCACGCAGATAATAGAGCTTGGCGCGGCGGACCTTGCCGCGGCGCACGACCTTGATGGAATCGATCATCGGCGAGTAGAGCGGGAATACGCGCTCAACGCCCTCGCCGTAGGAGATCTTGCGGACCGTGAAGTTCTCCTGCAGGCCGCCGCCCGAGCGAGCAATGCAGACGCCCTCGTACGCCTGGACGCGAGCCTTGTCGCCTTCGACGATCTTCACGTTGACGATCACGGTGTCGCCCGGCTGGAAGTCGGGGATCTCCTTGCGGGCGGTGAGCTTGGCCACCTGCTCCTTTTCGAGCTCTTGGATCAGGTTCATGGGAGGTCTCCGTGGGCAGCGCCGATCCGGGCAGGTGCGCGCTCTTTTTCAGACTGTCTGGGTCGGCGAGCTTCTACGACACTGGGTCGGCTTTGTCTATTTCGATGACTGGGAACCCAAAACGGCCGAAAAATCAGGACGTCTTGCGCTGCCGGTAGACCTCCCAGAGGTCCGGCCGGCGCTCGCGGGTCAACCGTTCGGCCTCGGCCCGGCGCCAGGCCGCGATCTTGGCGTGGTCGCCCGAGGTCAGCACCTCGGGAATGCCGCGGCCCTCGAACACCTGCGGCCGCGTGTATTGGGGGTATTCGAGCAGGCCCTGGGCGAAGCTCTCCTCGTCGGCCGAGGCCATCTGGCCCATGACGCCGGGCAGGAGCCGCACGCAGGCGTCGATCAGGGCAAAGGCGGCGACCTCGCCGCCTGACAGTACATAGTCGCCGATCGAGATTTCGGAGACATTCCGGCTTTCGATGATGCGCTCGTCGACGCCTTCGAACCGTCCGCACAGAATGACCGCGCCCGCCCCGCGCGCGAGCGTGGCGACCCGCGCCTGGGTCAGCGGCATGCCGCGGGGCGACATCAGCAGGCGAGGGCGGGTATCGTCGGGGGAGGACGCCGTATCGAGTGCGCGGGCGAGCACGTCGGCCTTCATCACCATGCCGGGACCGCCGCCGGCCGGGGTGTCGTCGACGGTGCGATGCTTGTCGGCCGCATGCGCGCGGATGTCGACGACATCGAGCGCCCAGGTGCCTGATGTCAGCGCCTTGCCGGCGAGGCTCATGCCGAGCGCGCCCGGGAACATTTCCGGAAAGATCGTGAGCACGCTCGCGCGCCACATGGTTATGGTGCTTCCCGTTCGTCGTCGCTCGCCGGGGCGGCTGCCGACGTAAACGCCGCAGCATCGACCACGATCCGTTGTCCGGCAACATCGACCACCGGCACCATCGCCTCGGTGAACGGCAGCAGTACGGTCGTGCCACCCTGCGTGGGCATCACCTCGATGAGGTCGCCGGCGCCGAAATTATGGATCGCAGCGACGCTGCCCAAGGTGTTTTCGTCCGTGTCGACCACAGCGAGCCCGATCAGGTCGGTGTGGTAGAACTCGTCGTCCGCGTCGGTCTCGGGCAGCTTCTCCCGGGAAACGAAGAGCTTCGTGTTGGTCAAACGGACGGCGGTGTCGCGGTCGTTCACGCCCTTGAGCCGCGCGACCAGGTGATCCTTGGCGGTGCGCAGCGTTTCGATCTCGAAACGCGCGGCGCGGTCCTCGCTCTCTAGCGGCCCGTAGGTCGCGACCGATAAGGGATCGGCGGTGAACGGCCAGAGCTTGACCTCGCCGCGCACGCCATGCGGCGCCCCGATCTGGGCGACGCAGATGCGTTGAGTGCGCGGCGACACGAGGTCTACAATCAGCTCGCCGCGGCGGCAGCGGCCTTGGCCTTTTCGGCGGCAGCGGCAGCGGCAGCGGCAGCGGCAGCGGCAGCGGCAGCGGCAGCAGCAGCAGCAGCAGCAGCAGCAGCAGCCTCGGCCTTGGCCTTCTCGGCCTCTTCCTTCATCACCTTGCGTTGCTTGCGCGGGATCGCCTTCTCGGGATTGTTGCGCTTCTCGCGCTTCGCAACGCCGGCCTCGTCGAGGAAGCGCATGATGCGGTCGCTCGGCGTTGCGCCCTTGGCGATCCAGGCCTGCGTCTTCTCGAGATCGAACTTGAGGCGCTCGGTCTTGTCCTTCGGTAGCAGCGGATTGAAATAGCCGAGGCGCTCGATGAAGCGGCCGTCGCGCGGCGACCGGCTGTCGGCCACGACAATGTGATAGACCGGACGTTTCTTGGTGCCCGCACGTGCGAGCCGGATTTTCAGGGACATCTAAGTTTCCTTTCTTTGAGAATCTCTCCGCCGTCATTCCGGGGCGCGGGCAGAGCCCGCGAGCCCGGAATCCATAACCACAAACCGGGAGTATGGATTCCGGGCTCGCCGCTGTGCGGCGCCCCGGAATGACGGCAAGAAGTTGGTCATCATTTCTTCTTACCCAATCCAGGAAATCCGCCGAGCCCAGGTTTCGCGCCGAGGCCGGGCAGCAGCGGACCGCTGCCGGGGAATTTCGGCGGCAGGCCCGGCATGGTCGGCGGCAAGCCACCTGCGCCACCGGGCGCTTTCTTCGCGAGCTCCGCCATCTGCTCCGGCGTCGGCATCGGTGCGCCGCCGCCCAGCCCAAGCATGTTGGCGATGCCGGCCATCGGGCCGCGCTTCCCCGAGCCCATCACCTTCATCATGTCGGCCATCTGCCGGTGCATCTTGAGCATCCGGTTGATGTCCTCGACCTTCACGCCGGCGCCGGCCGCAATGCGCTTCTTGCGGCTGGCCTTGAGGATGTCGGGACTCTTGCGCTCCTTCGGCGTCATCGAATCGATCGCGGCCATCTGGCGCTTGAGGAAGCGTTCGTCGAGATTGGCGGACGCGAGCTGGTTCTTCATCTTGGCGACGCCGGGCAGCATTCCCATCAGTCCGGTCATGCCGCCCATCTGCTGCATGCCGATGAGCTGGTCGCGCAGGTCGTTAAGGTCGAACTGGCCCTTGCGCATCCGCTCGGCGGTGCGCGCTGCGCGCTCGGCGTCGATCGTCTGCGCCGCCTTCTCGACCAGCGAGACGATGTCGCCCATCCCAAGAATGCGGTCGGCAATGCGCGACGGATGGAAATCCTCCAGCGCGTCCATGCGCTCGCCGGTGCCCATCAGCTTGATCGGCTTGCCGGTGACGGCCCGCATGGACAGCGCGGCGCCGCCGCGGCCGTCGCCATCGACACGCGTGAGCACGATGCCGGTCAGTCCGACGCGCTCGTTGAAGGAGCGCGCGAGATTGACCGCGTCCTGGCCGGTGAGGCTGTCGGCGACCAGCAGGACTTCGTGTGGATTGGCGGCGCGCTTCACCTCGGCCGCTTCCGCCATCATCGCTTCGTCGAGCGTGGTGCGGCCGGCGGTGTCGAGCAGCACCACATCATGGCCGCCGAGGCGCGCCGCTTGCAGAGCGCGTTGTGCAATCTGCGTCGGCGCCTGCCCGGCGACGATCGGCAGAGTCTCGACGCCGATCTGCTGCCCAAGCACTGCAAGCTGCTCCATCGCGGCGGGGCGGCGCACGTCGAGCGACGCCATCAGCACCTTGCGGCGGCCCTGCTCGGTGAGGCGCTTCGCGAGCTTACCGGTGGTCGTCGTCTTGCCGGAGCCCTGCAGCCCAACCATCATGATCGGAACCGGAGCCGGCGCATTGAGGTCGATCGGCTCGCCTTGCGCTCCGAGCGTCTCGATGAGCTGGTCGTGGACGATCTTCACGACCAGTTGCCCGGGCGTCACCGACTTGATGACTTCCACGCCGATCGCGCCCGCTTTCACCTTCTCGGTGAAAGCTCGCACGACGTCGAGCGCGACGTCGGCTTCAAGCAGCGCGCGGCGGACTTCGCGCAATGCCGTATCAACGTCTGCCTCGGACAGCGCACCGCGCCCGGTGAGCCGGTTGAGAATGCCGCCAAGCCGTTCCGACAGTGAGTCGAACAAGTCTTGCTTCCTTAAGACGGTCGTCCTTGCGGGCGACCTGTTGGGCTCCAAACACCAATAGCGCCCGAGGGCGCATCGCGCTGTCGGGCGGGGGCCTCCGGCCTCACGGGACCGGTCGGCGGGTCAATGTCACATCTCTTACGAGCGTGCGGAACCTATGGTTGGGTCCCGCTGGAGTCAAGGAATAGGCGGCGAAGCGAGGCTTTTCTGCGTCCTTTGGTGCGCTTACCGGGCGGATTGGGTTCCGCTAGGCTTAACCAAAACGGGCACAAGGCCCCCTCGGGAGGACGTGATGGAAATCCGATACAGGATGCGGGCTGTGCTGGCCGGCCTGATCACCGGGCTGCTGCTGCTCAGGACTACCCGAACCGCCCGGTCACGATCGTCGTGCCTTACGCCGCGGGCGGCGGCCTTGACGTATTCGCGCGCCAGCTTGCGCAGAAGCTGACCGAACGGCTCGGCCAGACCTTCGTGGTGGAGAACCGCCCGGGCTCCGGAACCGTGATCGGCTCGCACTATGTCACCAAGGCAGCGCCGGACGGTTACACCCTCATGCTGGGGACCAGCTCATCGTTCGCGATCAACGTCACCTTGCGCAAGAATATGCCCTACGATCCGGCCAAGGACTTCGCTCCGATCATCCACGTCTCCGACGCGCCGTTTCTGCTGCTGGTCAATTCACAGGTGCCGGTCCGCTCGGTGGCCGAGTGGATCAACTACGTGAAGGCCCAGCCCAAGCCGCCGTCATACGCCTCGGCTGGTCCCGGCTCTCCCCAGCATCTGAGCATGGAATTGCTCAAGAGCTTGACCGGGACCAAGCTCACCCACGTGCCGTACAAAGGCGACGCGCCGGCGCTCAACGATCTTCTCGCCGGTCATATCCCGACGCAATTTGCGCAGCCGACGCCGGTCTTGCCGCTCTTACACGCCGGCAAAGTGCGCGCGCTGGCGGTTTCCTCGACCAAGCGGCTCCCGCCGCTGCCGGACATTGCGACCATCGCCGAAAGTGGCGTCCCCGAATTCGATTTCGTGTCGTGGCAGATGATCGTCGCGCCCGCCGCCACGCCGAAGAACATCATCAACAAGTTGCACCGTGAGTTCAAGGCGATCCTGGCGACCCCGGAGATGAAGGAAGAGTTCGCCAAGACCGGCCGTATCGAGGTCGACAGCCCGCCGCCGGAGAAGCTGCAGGAATTCATGCGCGCGGAGATCGTGCGGCTGGGCAAGGTGGTCGACGCGGCCGGGCTGGCGCGCTCGCAATAGTGAGCGCGGCGACCCCGGCCACTGCGTCAGCCGGACATGACGCGAGACGTGTTGCAGCCGTCCGAAATTTCGCATTAGCTGAGCGCGACAAGACAAACAAATCGGCGCCGCATGGGAGGTTTAGGAATGGATGCAGCGACGACGACAAAAGCCGGCGATACGCAGGTCGCGCTGACCGGCGCCAAGATCATCACTGCCATCAAGCAGAGCGGCGTCGAATTCGTGCTCGCTGTCCCTGACATCGTCACCAGCAAGGGGCTGTTGTTCCCGATCGCGGCCGACAAGGAGCTTCGCCTGGTGCGCGTGTGCAAGGAGGACGAATGCGTCGGCATCGCGTCCGGGCTCACCTATTGCGACAAGCGCGCGCTGATCCTGATCCAGTACACGGGGTTCCTCGATTCGCTTAACGCCATCCGCGCAGTGGCGGTCGAGTACAAGCAGCCCATCGTCATGATGATCGGGCTGCTCGGCCACGAACCGGAACGGCTGCCGACTGAATCCGGCCGCTACGGCGTGCGTATCATCGAGCCGATCTGCGACGCCATGGGCATCCCGCACCATCTCATCAGCCACGACGCCGACGTGCCCAGGATCAAGCCTGCGATCGACAGGGCCTATACCGAGTCGTCGCCGGTCGCGTTCCTGATCGGACGGAGGCCGTCATGATGAACCGCGACGAATGCTTCCAGATCCTCAAGCGCCACATCACCGACGAGGTGGTGGTCGCCTCCTACAGCGGCGCTGTCGAGTGGAACGATCTCAATCCCCGCGCACTCAACTATTTCTCGATCGGTGCGATGGGGCTTGGATCGTCGCATGCGCTTGGTCTCGCGCTCGGGCGGCCGGACCGGCGCATTGTCGTGCTCGACGGCGACGGCAGCCTCCTGATGAATCTCGGCAGTCTCGTCTCGATCGCCGCGGCGGCGCCGAAAAACCTTGTGCATTTCGTCTGCCAGAACGAATGCTATGAGGCGAACGGCGGCCATCCGCTTCCGAATCCCAACGTCGACTTCGCGGGGCTGGCGCGCTCGGCCGGCTATGCGGAAGTCTATGATTTCTCCGAGTTGTCCGCGTTCGAGCAGCAGGTCGGCCATGTCTTGACGCAGAGCGGGCCGGTGTTCGCAACCCTGCGCGTCCAGAAGAACCGCCCGCTCATCTACAAATATGATGACCTCTACAAGGCCTCGCGGCGCGTGGCGCTGAAGGCGGCATTGCAGGGAAGGCACGCGCCGCAGTGATGAGCCGGCAGCAACCATTAAATGGTTGCTACTGCACCATGGGCTTCGGAGTGTCCGGGATCGCCAGGCGGTATCCGATGCCGAGCTCGGTCAGAAGGATGCGCGGCTGGGTCGGATCGTCTTCGATCTTCTGGCGCAGCTTGCGCACGAAAATGCGCAGATAGTGGGTATCGTGCATGTGCGGTGAGCCCCACACCTCCTTGAGCAGATACTGGTGCGTGACGACGTTGCCGGCGTGCTGGGCGAGGATTTGCAGGAGCTTGTATTCCTTCGGCGTCATCATCACGCGCTGGCCGTTCAGGGTGACCATGCGGGCCGCGAGATCGATATTCAGCGGCCCGGCCTTCACCATCGGCTCGTCCGATGAGGCGCGCACCTGGCGCCGTATTGCCGCGTGGGCCCGCGCCAGCAGCTCGGCCATGCCGAACGGCTTGACCACGTAATCGTCGGCGCCCCCCTGGATCAGTCGTACCTTTTCGGCCTCGTTCGATCGCACGGAAAGCACGATGGTCGGGACGCTCGACCAGGCGCGCAGCCGCTCGAGCACGTCGCCCCCATCCATGTCCGGCAGGCCGAGATCGAGGATGATGAGGTCCGGCTGTTTCAGCGTCACGCATTTGAGGGCGTCGGCGCCGGTCTCGGCGTCTTGCACGACGAAGCCGTCGAGTTCGAGGCCGGCGCGCAGAAAGCGGCGGATCTGCACCTCGTCATCGACGACGAGAACGACGGGAGCGGGCTCACTCATCGGGATAGGCTTCCGGTTGCGGGGCGTTGCTTGCCAGCGGGAGATGGATCGATACCGTCGTGCCGAGCTCGGCGCCCTGGCTTACGGCTTGAATGCGGCCGCCATTGGCGGCGACGAATGCCTTCGCAATCCAAAGCCCGAGGCCAGACCCCGACGTGATCGTGGAATGACGCGATCCGCGGAAGAACCGCTCGCCGAGATGTGCGAGCTCGTCTCCGGTCAATCCGGCGCCACTGTCGTTGACGGCGAAGATCACATCATGGCCGTTGCGCTTTGCAGCGACGCTGATCGTCGATCCTGCGGGCGAATACTTGGCCGCATTGTCGACGACCTGGACGAATGCCTGCTCCACCAGCATCGGATCGACATAGATCAAAGGCAGATTGGAGTCCATCGCGACGGCGATGCTGTGGCTGGACAGGCGGCGCCGGCGCCGTTCCAGCGCGGAATTGACGATGTCCTGGGGTTCGATCCATTCCATCCGGGGCTTCACCTGGCCGCGGCTGATGCGCGTCGCATCGAGCAAGTTCTGAATGTCGCTGTTCAACCGCTCGGCCTCGTCGCGGACCACGGAGGTGAGCGATTTCAATCGCTCGTCCTTATCAATTATCGGTGATTGCGTAAGCACCGTGGCCGCTCCGAGAATCGATGCCAACGGCGTTCGCAGCTCATGCGATACGGAGCCGATCAGGGCTTCACGCAGCAGTTCAGTCTCTGAGCGCATCTTCGCTTCGGTGAGCGTGCGCGCCACGTCGAGCCGTTCGAGCGTCGCCGCGGCATCCGACAGCGCCTCGTCGATCCGCCGGCGGGTTTCCGCCAGCATGTTCCGCGGCGCGCGTCCGAGGTCGATCGCGATCACGCCGAAGTCCGGCGTCCGCTGCGAGACGCGGCGCATGAACCAGGTGTTTCCGTTGTTGTCTTCAACCGTGCTTGCCGGCATCGATCCACGCTGGATCTTCGCGATCGCGGCACGCATGTCCTCGGGCACTGCGGGGTTGTCGAAATGACCGTCGTTGATCCCGGCTTGGTACAGCACGACGTTTCGCTGCACGAGGTTCGCAACATATTCCTCGATCGCGAAATAAATTTCGGCGGCCGACGGTGCCGCTGCGATCCGGCGCGAGAAGGCATAGAGATCGCTCATCTCGTTCTCGCGCTTGCGCGCCAGCTCGGCGTGCTGCTTGGCGAGATTGGCGAGATGACTCGTCACCAGGCCGACGACCATGAACAACACCAGGTTCAAGATTTCGGTCGGGCGGGCCACGAAGTAGGCGTAGAGCGGCGAAAAGTAGAAATAGCCGGACCAGAGTACGCCCGCGACGGCTGCCACCAAGGCTGGGATCAGCCCAAGATGCCAGCCCGCCAGCATGACCGGCAGCAGATAGAGAGACGACCCACGGCGCACGCCGAGAAAGCGGTATAGCGCATAGGCGACGACGGTCGTTGCGGCGACCATCAGCAATGCGAGGATGATGCCGCGCAGCTCGTGCCTGATCCGCAGTGCCGTGTCCCGCTGGAGCGCCATGAACCGATGATGAGATGATCGACCGGGCTAGTGTCCCGATTCCGAAGTTCGTTCCATTTCGCAGCGACCTCTTATACGAACTTCGGAATCGAAGGACACTAGCAACTCATTGAATCTAGTGTGGCTTGGTTCAGAAGTCCGCATTTCGGACTCGCCGCGAGAGTGATGCGGACTTCTGAACCGCCACACTAGGATAGTACGGCGGGCCGGGCCGGTCACGTCCGATTAGCAGCTTGGGTGCGGCGCAAGATTGTGGCCGATTTCAGCAATTTAGCATGTGCGATGAGCTTGTTAGCATGTGCGTGGGCTTGCAACGGTTCGCCCGATCCCTTGCCGATCCCGGGACGCGCGATAGTCTCTCCGCAAGAAGGATTACAAGGGACTGGAAGGGACGCCATGATCGAACTCGCGCGCGAACCGAAACTCATCTTGCCGATCCTGAAGCGCTTTTATGAATTCGTCATTCCGTTGAGCTGGCCCATTGTCCGGATCGCTTGCGGCATGCATCTCGTCATCCACGGCTGGGGCAAGGTGCTCCGTGGCGGCACGATGTCCAGCGCGACGATCGCATTCGGCCTCTTCCTCACCTTCATCGAGTTCTTCGGCGGCATCTGCATCACCATTGGCCTGTTCACCCGGTTTTTCGCGGCGGCGGCGATCGAGATGGGCTATCTCACCTTCATCCACTATTGGGCCAATGGCTACGGGTGGCGCACCGACGGCTACGAATACGTCATGATGTGGGGCACGCTGGCCCTTGCGATTGCGTTGCGCGGCGGCGGGCCTTATTCGGTCGACCGCGTCATCGGCCGCGAGCTCTGAGCGATTGCCAACGAGAGCTAGCCCTGGCCGGCTTGTGCCAGGAGTCCGAGCTTATGCCAGGGCTCTTGCACCATTCGCCGGTGACGCACGAGGTTCCTAGTGTCCCGGTTCCGACGCTTGTATCGCTCTTGCCGCACATGCGTTTACAAGCGTCGGAACCGTACTGCCGACTCGCAGCAATACCGGTACGAACGTCAAATCCACCGCACTAGCCTCGCTGCCATGCCGACAGCGTTCCGAGGTGCCGATCGGCCGCAGTCCGGCCGATCGGCATCCTGCTGCTGCATCTCAGCGGCAGATTCTGACCCCGCGGCGCCACCAGCAGGCATTGCGTCCCCGCGGGCCTCTCGGGGCAACGTTTCTGCGGCAACCGCCTCGCGGCCCACGATGGAATCCAGGCCCACAGCCCTGGCGCACCAGTTCGACGTGCGGCGCGCTCGCGTCGACAAGTCCGGCCGGACTCGTGATCGGGGCGGCCACCGCAGAACCGGCACTCAAGAGGCCGCTCAATGCTGCCGCAGCCAAGGCAATTGATAGACGTTGCATGGTCATCATGTCCTTTCATTTTCAAGTGGGAGGAACGGCTCCTCTCTTGCATCCGCTGCTCATTCCAGCGGGACGCGGCGCAACAGAGTTGTTCCGGTCAACCTTGCTGACCAAGCGATCTACAACCACAATGAGTTAAATCCTTATGAGAAGAGTCCTTCAGATCGAAAGCTTTCGAAGCCTCCCAGTTTGAATGCGACTCTGCCGGTGCGATGCAGACCCGAGAAATGCAGGTGATCTGGTGCCATCTCGGTCGACCCCGTCGGCAGGGGACTCGCTTTGTGGACGCCCTAATGTTGAGTAAAAAGACTCGCCACGATTTTGAGTAATGAAGCGACCGGTCAGCGAAAAAGCTCGGGACGGGGCGAACACGCGACGTTCGTGATCAATCTCATTTGAGTGTGGCGACCTGGAAGAATTGCATCGGCCCTTGGAATTTGGAGGGGACCAAGCCGGTGACCGAATTGATCGCGAAGGCGATTGCCGTGGCACTCGGCGGATAGCGAGAGCATGTCCGCCTTGGGTACGAAACGCCGGACGACATGACCGGACGAATGGCCAAACGCGCTGAAACCGCAATCCCTGGCGAACGGACGGCTGGAGGGCCGGCCACGGGTTTGTCTGCTGCAGAGCGCGAACTCGCGCGGCCTGCTCGCGAAAGGAAGCACATCGATCCAAGGACGTCGAGCGCGAATGATGTTCGACACGGTTCGCCCTTGTCCGCGCTGCCCAGCGCGGCTACATAGCGCCCCGGGGCGTGTCGCCCGCCGTTCGGCCCGGAGAGGTGGCAGAGTGGTTGAATGCACCGCACTCGAAATGCGGCATACGGGCAACCGTATCGGGGGTTCGAATCCCTCCCTCTCCGCCACTAATTTTCCATATCACTTTGATAAACAAGCTATTTTTCTCTGTGTAACTGGAGCAATCCCAGCAGCGTTCGCCGCTTATGACGCGAGCTAGCTGTTGTGAACTTTCATCTCTATCCGATAATTGTCACCTGACGCCGTAGACGCTGACGGCTTTCCACGAATGCAGGACGCGACCAACAGCAGCTCAGATTTTCGAGCAGGTGTCGCTGCAAGCACATTTGAACGGAAAGATCGCGTGGGGCCAAGATACGTCTGCACATCCCGATCCGAAGCCGCAGCTAGGGCGCGCATTTGATCTTTGGGCCGAAATGACACAGCCCGGCGAGCAGCCCTATCGCGATGCGCACTGCTGGGTGTTCACGCCATCGAGCTTCGAATTGATCATGGTGGATCTCCAGAAGCTTGGCTTACTTAATATGGACCTCGTCGAAGTGCGGGGGCCAAACGGATGCGAGTTCTACGCACACTTGCGAAACGCGTCGACAGCCCCAGCAGGAGACGACGAGGGCTTCTACAGGCGTCGCCGCGACATTTTGCATCGCCTTACGGCGGAGAACGATCGCTCCCCTCGCCGATGGCGTATACGCGAGCCTTTGCGTACGCTTTCTGTATCTCTCTCCCAGATATTTCGCCCGCAGCAAGCGGAGCGTTGAGCCTCGCAAGACCTTCTCCTCTCTCTTTGTGACCGCCGTGCGAGCAGGCCAATCGGCACGCGATCAGCAAAAAAGACGATGACGGACCCGACGATCACGATAAAGGCCCTGTTGTTCGTCACCCGCGAGCCCGCATTACGAAAAAGACTCGTTCCGCGGCTGATTGCACGGAAGGTTGTGGCCCGGAACTAAGGTTGCTGGGCAGAATTCTCTTTTGAGGTTCCTCCAGAACCTGCTCCGCCCAACCGCCCACACGTCAGCCAGATGGGGCTTGGACACCTGCTGCACAACGCGCGCACTGCGCAAGTCCGCTGCGCTATTTGAACCTATGTCGGAAAAAACACATCTGCGGATAGCGGCTGCTGACGCCAGCAATGCCTGGCCGCCAGACGACTGGATCAACTTCTGCCGGAGGTGTTCCGATGATTGAGTTCATGAAAGAGAGCAGCGGCAACATTGTCGGCATAAGGGCCACTGGCAAGCTCACCGATGCGGACTACGATAAAGTGCTTGTTCCCCACCTCGAATATCTGTTTGAGCGCTTCGGAAAGCTCCGCGCACTTTCTATATGGACGAGGATTTCCAAGGCTGGGACCTGAAGGCGGCCTGGGCGAATACTTCACTCGACCTGCGTTACAGGAGAGAGTTCGAGAAAATCGCGGTCGTCGGTGCGCCGGCCTGGGAGGAGTGGTGCGTTCGGTTGGCGAGCCTCTTCATGAAAGGTGGACCTGCATCTCTTCAAATCGGAACAGCTATCTGAGGCCTGGGAGTGGCTGCGGGCTTGAGCCTGTGCGTTATTGTGAGGGCCTGCCAACACACGTGCGTGCGCCACGCCGACATGTCAGCAATCCCTGCACCAGCAGTCGGGCCGAATGCGGAACACGCTTTGAGCCGTGCCGCCGAGAATCTTCGCCCGGTCGCCAACCGAGAATCGCGCGGCCTCGACGACCTTTGTGGGTTCGGGGTCGCCGATGGGGAAGGGCGCGTCGGAGCCGAGCATCACGCGATCCGCGCTGGCCTTCTTCGCCAGATATTCCAGCGCATCGGGATCGAACACGCAGGAATCGAAATACATCGCCTCGAACCCCTTGCGCGGGTCGGCGTACTTGCCTTGCGAGATCTGATGGTTGCGCGCCAGGCGCCCGAGCGCGAAAGGCAGGGCGGCGCCGCCATGCGAGAGAATGAACTTGAGGCCGGAGAATTTGAGGAGGTGACCGGAGAACAACAATCGGGACACCGCGATCGACGTATCGGCCACGCGTCCGATGGCGTTGACAAGGTCGTAGTCGTTGAGCCGCGGCTCGCCGCAGACGAACATCGGGTGCAGGTAGACGGCTGCTCCGAGCTTCGACGCGGCCGCCCAGAACGGGTCGAGGGACGGATCGTCGAGATTGCCCCCGCTACCCTTAGGCAGCGTGCCGATCATCACGCCGCCGAACCCCGTGTTCATCGCTTCGCTCAGCACCTCGGCGGCGAGCGATCCATCCTGTAACGGCACCGTGGCCAAGGGTGTGAAGCGGGGTTCGCTGCACAGTTCGTCCCACATGCAGGCATTGATGAAACGGCTCCAGGCCGCCCCTTCCTGGGTCGGAAGCTCGTATCCGAAAATATCGAGCCAGCCGCCGACGAGCTGGTGGTCGATGCCGTTCTGGTCCATCCATGAGCGGCGATCGGCAAGGTCCGAAAGCTTTGGAGAGACCGGGCGGGTCGGCTCACCGCCTGGAAACTGGAAGCGCACGCCGTTGCCATCGCGCAGCAGCTTGATTCCCGGGAATGTCGCAGCGTGTGCCTCGTATCGCTCAAAAAGACTCTTTGGAACGAAATGCGCGTGGACGTCGATGACAAGTTGCGGCATGGGACATCTCGATTGCAGGCGTGTTTGAAGGAAGGCGGGAGCGTTTCACGTGGGAGCGTTTCACCTGGGCAGGTTTCACGTGGGTCTCTTATTGGGTGCTCTCTTATTGAGAGTCGTTTTGCACAGCGTTTCAAAGATTGCGAGGTGAGAGAGTGGAAGTTCGTTGAGCTCGACCCCGAGCAGCGCCAGCGCATCGTTGACCGCATTGGCCACGGCCGCGGGCGCGCCCAGATAGCCCGCCTCGCCGGAGCCCTTCTGTCCGAAGGTGGTCAGTGGTGACGGCGTGCAATGATCGACGATCCGGATCGGCGGAACCTCGAGCGCGCTCGGGATGAGGTAGTCCATGAACGTTCCGCTCGTGAGCTGGCCGTTGTCGTCATAGGTGAATTTCTCATACAGCGCTGCGCCGATGCCATGTGCGATTCCGCCATACGTCATGCCGTGCACGATGTCCGGATTGATCATGACGCCGCAATCATGCCCGCAGATATATTGCTTGATCGTTGGAGCGGCCGTCGCGGGATCGATCTCCACATAGACGATGTGGGCCTCGAACGCGTAGCAAGGATAGATTTGAATGCGGCCATCAGGTGTCGGCAAGCCGCCGCCGGTCGGCACCTCCCAGACGAATTTCGCCTGCAGCCCCGGCTCGATGTCGGGCGGCATTGCGTGGAATTTGCGATGGGCGATTTCGACCAACTGCCCCCAGGTCAGGACTTTCTCCGGGACACCCTTGAGGCTGGCATTGCCGTCGCGATACGCGATGTCTTCTTTCGCGCATTCGAAATTGTGCGCGGCAATCGCGATCAGCGCGTCCTTGATTTTTCGCGCGGCCCCGGCCGCGGCCCCGCCCAGCATGATCGCCATGCGGCTGCCGACCGGGCTGTTCGACGGCAGGGCGTTGAGAGAGTCCGCGTGGACGACCCGGATGTCCATCGGGTCGCGCTCCAGGATCTCGCCGATGACCGTCGACACCAGCGTTTCATGGCCCTGTCCCGACGACGACGTGCCCATGATGCCGGTGATCGAGCCGGACAGGTCGACACGCACCAGGCACGAATCCATCCACGTCGTGGTCTGATTCTTGGAATTGAGCAGCGGCTCGAACGCGGAATTTCCACCGCTCGGCTCGAGGCAGGTCGCGATGCCGATGCCCGCGAGCCTGCCGGCCTGACGGGCCGCGTCGCGCCGACGCTGCAGCGCCGGATAGTCGATCGCGGCCAGCGCCTTGTCCAGGACGGTGTGATAATCACCGGAATCATACGTGGACCCGCTCGGGATCGTGTAGGGAAATTGCTCTTTGCGGATCAGATTCGTCTTGCGCAGTGCGACCCGGTCCATGTTCAGGAATTGCGCGACGCGGTCCATGGTGCGCTCGAGCGCGAAGTTCGTCGGCGCCTGGCCGAAGCCGCGCACGGCTTCCTGCGGCGTCTTGTTGGTCAGAACCGCTACGGGCTCGTATGCGATCGCCGGAATCAGATAAGGCCCGCAGATGGCACTGACCGGTTTGCCGAGCTGGAAGGGCGCACGGCCCGCATAGGCCCCCACATTGTCAACCGCGCGGATCTTGAGCGCGCGAATGGTGCCATCGCGGTCGAAGGCAACCTTCATGTCGAAGAGCCGGTCGGGACCATGCATATCGCCGCCGCGCATGTTCTCGAGCCGGTCCTCGACGAGTCTGACCGGCATGCCGAGGCGCTTCGCGAGATAGCCGACCAGCACGGTGTGCTTGAGCCCGCGCTTGACGCCGTAGCTGCCGCCGACGTCGATATCGTAGTGCACGCGCACGGCGTTGCCGGGCAGGCGCAACGCGTTGGCGGTCTGGTCGGGAAATTTCGGCATCTGGATCGACGCCCAGATGTCGAGAATTTCCGTGCCGGGGTTCCACTGTCCGACCACTGCGAATGTTTCGATCGGCACGGTGGCGCTGCGGCTCCAGACCGCACGAAATTCCAATTGATGGTCTGCCGCAGCGAACTGGTCGTCCACCGGACCCCAAACGAAGTTGCGATGCAGGATGACGTTCGAACCGTACGCCGGATGGACCAGCGGGCTGCCATCCACCATCGCCTGCTCGGGGTCCAAGATCGGGGGGAGCGGCTCGTACTCGACCTCAACCAATTCTGCGGCGTCCTCGGCCAGCGCCCTGCTGTCGGCCACGACTGCGGCGACCCACTCGCCCGCGTAGCGCACGCGCTCGTGCGCCAGGGACCAGCGCCTCACCTTGGGGGCGTCAACGCCGATCGGAAGCGAGTCCGTGGTGGCGCAGAACTCTTCGCCGGTCAGAACATAGTGGATGCCCCGCAGCGCCCGCGCTGCGTCGGTCCTTATCGACACGATCCGCGCGCTGGCATGTGGCGACGCGACGAGCGCGACGTGTTTGAGCCCGGGCAGGGCGACATCGGCGGCGTAGCGACCGCGACCGGTGACGAAGCGGGGGTCTTCCTTGGTCCGACGCTTGGCGCCGATATAGCGGAAACCGGAGGGGCTGGCGGCGTGACCCATGATTATGTCGCGTCCTCTCCCATGCGCTGTGCCGCAAGCGCGATGGCCTCGACGATCTGCTGATAGCCGGTGCAGCGGCAGAGATTGCCGCTGATCGCCTCGCGAATCTCATGTTCGGTCGGCCGTGGATTGGCATCCAGCAGAGCCTGGGCTGCGATCAGCATGCCCGGCGTGCAGTAGCCGCACTGCAGCGCGTGCGTTTCGCAGAAGCTGTCCTGTAACACGCTCAACTGTCCGTCCGGCCGTTGCAGGCCCTCGACCGTGGTGACCCGGTGGCCGTTCGCCTGCACCGCATACATGAGACAGGAGCGGACAGGCTCGCCGTCGAACATGACCGAACAGGCACCGCAAACACCGTGCTCGCAGCCGACATGCGTGCCGGTCAGGTGGAGATGCTCGCGCAGCCAGTCGACGAGGGAGGTGCGCGCAACGACCTGCCCGGCTCGCACTGTGCCGTTCACCTCGGCCGAAATGCCATAGAGCGTCTCAGTCATGGAACTGCCTTGGCGGCCTCGTAGGCCGACTGCAGGACGCGCGTGACGAGGACGCCTGCCAGATGGCGCCGATAGGCGGCGGTGGCATGGATGTCGGAGTCGGGCTCCAGTGCCGCCGCGGCGTCCCACGCGACATCGTCCAGTTCATCCTCGCCCAGGCGGCAACCGACGAGCCGCTGTGCGAGGTCGGGAAAGGCGACCGGCATCGGTCCAGCGCCGCCGACGCCGAACGCCGCGCGCGTGCAACGGTCGTCGTCGTCCACCGCAATCTGGGCCGCGGCAGCGACGATGGCGAAATCGCCGTGCCGCCGGCTGATCTCGTTGAAACTCGAGCCGGTCTTCCTGTCGCGCCAGACCGGCCAGTGGATTTGCTCAAGACATTCATCCGGCCGAAGCTCGGTCATCATCGGTCCTGAAAAGAACGAGGAGGCGGGCAAGGTCCGTGTGCTCGATGCAGCCCGCAGCACAAGGCTGGCGCCCAGGACTTGCGCGACCAAGG
Source organism: Hyphomicrobiales bacterium (assembly GCA_009377695.1). Lineage (GTDB taxonomy): Bacteria > Pseudomonadota > Alphaproteobacteria > Rhizobiales > Xanthobacteraceae > VAZQ01. Next base: position 20,234 of record WHTP01000050.1, read on the forward strand.
GCAGTTCCGCAGACGGATCGGCGTGCGCGAGGCTGCCGCCGACCGTGCCTCGGTTTCGCGTCTGCGCGTGCCCGACGAAAGAGAGTGCCTGGCGCAGCAGCGGCGCGCGGGCCGCGATCGCGTCGTCACGCTGGATGTCGCATTGGCGCGCGCAGGCGCCCATCCGCACGACGTCCGTTTCAACGGCGACGAATTTCAAGGCTGGAATCTCGTTGATATCGATCAGCCAACTTGGGTGGAGCAGCCGGAACGCCATCATCGGAACAAGGTTCTGTCCGCCGGCAAGGACCTTCGCGCCGTCGCCATATTGGCCCAGCAGCGCACAGGCCTCCTCGACTGAGGTCGCGCGGACATATTCGAAGGGGGGTGCTTTCAACGACTGCCTCAACAACGCTGCCGACACATCTATTGTAAGGACATTGGGCCGCAGGGGCCTACCCTACAGTCTGAAAATCGCGCCTCCTGGTTGCGCGGCTAAGCGAGCGTAGTTCATAATGATTTCGGCTCAATCTGCCTCAATTTTCGGCCCAGTATTGCGGATCGACACCCGGCCCAATGACCAGTGTGCTCAAGTTCTTTCAAGGTCGCTTTGGCCGCGTGGCCCTGCTCGATTCGGATCATAGTTTGGTCACGCACGCGCATCCGCAATGTCACCTGCTGATCAAGGCGCGCGGCGAGGACACCGCGTTTCAGGTTGGCGACCGACTGCATCCGCTGACCCGCGAAACGGCGGTGCTGATCAACGCCTGGGAGCCCCACGCCAAGATCCACCGTGCGGCGCAGCGCTCGACCGTCCTCGCTCTCTACATCGAGCCGGACTGGCTCGCTGCGATGGATCGGCGGCTGAGCGCGGCCGGCTTGAGCGGATTTTTCCCACGCGCCTGCGTGCCGATTCCCGGTCATGTCCGGGCCCTGGCAGATCGGGTGACCGACGAGATGTTCGACGCCGATGCCGGGCGCCGGTGCAAGTGGGAATCCGTCCTGTTCGAACTGATGATGTCGGTCCTTTACACATACTCGGCGTGGCGCGATCGGGCCGAAATCCATCACGCAAGCTTGCGGCGTCCATCCGATCCGCGCATCGGCCGCGCGATCCGCTTCATGCAGGACAATCTCGGCGGCGAGTTCTCGTTCGATGAGGTGGCGCGGCAAAGCTGTCTCTCGCGGCCGCATTTCTTTCACTTGTTCAAGCAATGCACGGCAGTGTCGCCGGCGGTGTTCTTCAACACGCTCCGGATGGAATCGGCATTCACCCAGCTCAGCACCGCGCGGATCACCATCAACGATGTGGCTGGGCGGCTCGGATTTTCCGAGCCGCACCACTTCACGCGGTTCTTTCGCCAGAACCTGGGGATTCCGCCGAGCGAGTACCGCAAGACGGTGGAGTTGTTCCACTAGCGCTTCAGCAAAGAGACAACAGAGGGAGGAGTTTCATGGGACGGTGCTGGATGTGGGCCGCAGCCCTCGTAATGTGCATGGTTCATGGCGGAGCGTCGGCGCAGTCATGGCCGACCAAACGGGTGACAGTCATCGTACCCTTCACGGCCGGCAGCGCGACCGACATCATGGCGCGGACGGTGGTGCAACGCCTGTCGGAGCAACTCGGCCAGCCGTTTGTCGTCGAGAACCGGCCAGGCGCCGGTGGAACGATCGGTGTCGGGGCCGTCGCGAAGGCCGACCCGGACGGCCACACGATCCTCATACACTCGTCGTCCTACACGATCACGCCGACGACTTATCCCAACACGCCCTACAGCACGCTGCGCGACTTGGTCGGCATTACGCCGCTCGCCCTTCTGCCCAACGTATTGGTGATCTCGCCCGCCAAAGGCATCAAGTCGGTGCCGGATCTGGTCCGTGCCGCTAAGGCGAAGCCGGGAACGATGAACTATGCATCCGCCGGCGTCGGCACGGCGACACAGCTCAACGCAGAGCGGTTCCGGCTGGGAGCCGGCATCGAAGTCGTTCACGTGCCGTTCAAGGGCACGCCGGAGGCGCTGACGGAGGTGATCGCCGGCCGCGTCGACTACTATTTCTGCCCGGTCAATGCCGTGTTGCCGCTGATTGCCGAGAAGCAGCTGCGGGCGCTCGCGACGGGGAGCTCGAAGCGATCCGCGGCCTTGCCCGACCTGCCGACAACGCTCGAGGCGGGAGTTCCGAATTCCGATTACAATTTCTGGGTCGGAATGTTCGTTCCCGCCAAGACGCCACGCGATATCGTCAACCGGCTCCATCAGGAGACAGCCAAGGCGCTCGACTTCAAAGCAGTGCGTGACAGCATGCGCAAGCTCGGCGCTGAGTCGATGCTGATGAAGTCCGAAGAGTTCGACACGTATATTCGCAACGAGGTCACAAGCAATGCGGCGCTGGTGAAGGCGGCGGGGATTGCCGCGCCGCGATGAGGCGGTTCCGTCATGACGGCCTCGGCGGCGGCCCGTGAAACCAACGAGCAAGCGGCCAGCTTGCATCGTGATCACGGGTGTCGCACAGCACCAAAGGTCGGGTCTCAAAGTGCCGCCTTGCTTTGCGCTGAACGGCTGACGCGGCGCATCAAGCGGGTTTGGTAACGGATTGCTCAGACGAAAACGAAATCGTCCGCGTGCAGCGACGGATTGTCCTCGAGCTTTGCGAGGGGCACAGTCGCTCCCGCTCCGGGGCCGTCAGCGTCGTAACTCAGATAGCCGGTCGTGGTGTTATAGAGGAGCCACGGGCCTGGGCTCGTCGTCTTCGGCGCGTCGGACTGGATCAGGAAATTGCCGTCCCGGAATTGATCATTCAACCCGCCGAACGTCGATGAACGCAGGACGATCACGTCGCCTGCGGCACGCGAGAAATCGACGACGGTGTCGGTCCGATCGCTCGTGTTCATGAAGACGAACGAGTCGGCGCCCAAACCTCCAGTCAACCGATCGTAGCCCGTGCCGCCGAAGAGCCAGTCGTCCCCAGCATCGCCGTAGAGCGTGTCATTCTTCAATCCGCCGTCCAACATGTCGTTACCGACGTCGCCGTAGAATGTGTCGGAACCATCCATTCCCCAGATTTGATCGTCACCACGGCCGCCACTGATCGTGTTCATTCCGCTGTTGCCGCCGAGACTATCGTTGAACGCCGAGCCCGACAGGTTCTCCCACCTGGCGGTAGGTGTCGCCGGCCGCATCGCCGGTGTTCAGCGTGGCGTTTCCTAGATACCCTCGCGTCGCAACTATGTAACAGACTGTTTTGGTGGGCCGCCCGCAGAGAATTTGTGCAAGTCACTCAATGGAAGATCAATCGTTTCGACGGAAGATCAATCATATCGAAAATGAAAACTGAAGTTCCATTGAACGTCAGCCTTGCGCGGAACGCACGATCGCGTCCGTGATGCTGTCCCCCGTCACGCCGGAGATCGCAGCCTGGCAGGTGCTAATGCAGTATCAGAGGTCCAGACTTTCCAGCATTCTCGCCCGATGCTTCCTTGGTAGCGCTAAGAAGCTGCGCTGCGAGCATATTGTTCAGCATGTTCTCAAGGGCTGATACGTCTACCTGTCCAGTTGCTGCCCACGCCTTGTCCGCCAGTTCGAGATCCTTGTAGTAAAGTTGCTTATCGGTCGAGATCTGCTCGGGGATCGTGGGTGTTCCGGGCAAAAGGCCGTCGAGTTTAATGCTCAACACTACGTATGACACCGCTCGTGCCGTACGGCCGTTGCCATCGGCGAATGGATGTATCCAATTCATTTTCCAAAGGACGTAGGCAGCAAGATGCGCCGCGCTCTTCGTCGCCCAATTGTCGTTGACGTATTCGCACATCGACTGAATTTCATCCGCCACGAATGCTTCGTGCGGTGGCTGATGATGACTCCCGCCAATTGTGACGGGCGTGTTGCGGAAGGTGCCTGCAAGCCGATGAAGACCGTCAAGCGCTGCTTTGTGAAGCTGTAAGATCGGCCCAGCGCGCAGCTTGAACGACCGCTCTTTGTCCTTCACAAACGAACGGATCGTTTCCAGTGCAAGATTGAATTGTCGCAGGCCATTCTCGGCTTCGCGACGAGCAATCTCATCAGGATCGCTTAGAAGTTGCGCATCTTCCGCGTGGCTGTGCCGATCGCCTGCCACACGCGTCGATCACTTTTGCTGGTCGATTTTCCGGTCGGCCTCGGCAACCATTTGGCGGGTGATGCGCTCGTTCTCGATATGAGTGTTGCCGTACGCAAAGCTCTGACGTTGCGCTGTAACTTGATCGGGCGTCATTTCAATCTTGCGAGCGCGCTCAACCAGTTCTTGGAGTTCTTTTGTCATCGCGTCCTACTCCCGATTCAACTCGGACGTTATCTAAGAACCCGTCTCTATGACAACAAGTTCCTTAAGCGTTCTTTAAAAAAATGACACGAGCGTGCCCAAAATACTACACCATCCAGTGGCTTGAGGCGGTCGCCTCGCTGGGCCCCGGGCGCTGGAACTCCCTCGCCAAAGAAGTGCGGCCGTTGTTTCCTCCGCAATCCAGCCACGAAACTGAACATGCAATGGTCGGCTCTGCTGGATGGGCCCACCTAGCAACACGTGTGACCTGCGGCAGCGAGCCATTCTGGATCTGACTTAACGACGTCCCGCAACCCAGGTCGCGAAGACGGTCATATCGCTGGGATCGAAGGCGACGATGTCGGCGCGATAGCCCGGCGCCAGGCGGCCGAGCCAACCGCCGAGTCCGAGGATGTTCGCCGGCTCGGCTGAGGCCATGCGCAGGGCCGTTTCCAACGGCACCTGCAGAAGCGCGACGGAGTTTCGCACAGCCGTCGCCATATCGAGGGTTGAGCCGGCCAAGGTTCCGGTGCGCGTCGTGCAGCGGCCGTCGCGAACCGTGATGTCCTCTCCGAAAAGCTTGAAGCCGGCGCCCGTGCCGCCCACCGGCGGCATTGCATCGGTGACCAGAACCGGATGTCCGACGCCGCGCAATGCGAGGCGAAGCATCGCCGGGTCGACATGCTCGCCATCGACAATCAGCCCGTACCACGCTTCGGGCCGTTCCAGCGCCGCCGCGATCGGCCCGGGTTCGCGGCTCCCGAGCGGGCGCATGGCATTGAAGAGATGGGTGAAGCCCGTGAGCCCCTCCGCAATCGCCGCGCGCGTCTGCGCGTAGGTGGCCATGGAGTGTCCGAGCGCGACCTTCGCGCCGGCAGCAGTCAACTCCGCAATGAAGCCCGGCGGCATCTGCTCGGGTGCCAGCGTGACCAGGGTCACGCCGTCGTGCAGCGAGGTAAGCATGCGGAGATGATGAGGTTTCGGCAAACGGATAAATGCGCGCGGATGCACGCCCGGCTTGTCCGGCGACAGGAAAGGTCCTTCGAGATGGATGCCGAGAATACCGGGCTCACGCGGGAGCATCGTTTGCACGGCCTTGAGCGCGGCCGCCATGGTCTCATCGGCATCTGTGATCAAGGTCGGCAGTAACGACGTGGTTCCGAACGCCCGGTGGGCAGCCACGATCGCTGCAATGCATTCGGGCGTGGGCTCGGCGTTGAACAGCACATCTCCGCCGCCATTCACCTGAAGGTCGATAAAGCCAGGGGCGATCCAGCATCCCGGCGGCAATTCATGAACAGGGATCGAGGCGGACAGTTCGTCACGTGCCAAGACCTGCGCGATGCGCGCGCCCTCGATCACCACGGCCGCATCGTGGTGCGTTGCTGCTCCGTCGAAAACGCGATCCGCCGCGATCGCATGGAGGTCAGGGTCGCTCATCGGGTGCGTGTGACCTTCTGCAAATGTCGCGGGCTGTCGACGTCGATGCCGCGACGGTCAGCCAGGCGGACGGCGAACGCATAGAAGCTCTGGACCAGACAGATGGCATCTGTCTCGGGATGATCGGCCGCCAGCACCGGCAGATATCCCACGCCTGCTTCCCCAGGTTCGGCGGTGAAGACAGCCGCAGCCTTGTTGCGGAGATCGCGGGCGAGCTGCCGCATGCCGCTGCCGGCGGCATCGGTCGGCATGAGGATGAGGATCGGATAGCTTGGCGATACCAACGTCACGGGACCATGCAGGACTTCCGCTCCGCTGAAAGCCTCGGCGTGGAGATTGCACATCTCTTTGAATTTCAAGGCGGCCTCGCGGGCGATCGCAAGCGTCGGACCGCGTCCAATGGTGATGAGACTGGTCGTCGCCGCAAAGCTGTCGAGCGCGCGACTCCAATCCAGCGTGCCGGCGGCGGCAAGACGATCCGGCAGCCGATCGAGCGCAGTCTCGAGCGCATCATCGCGCATCCACAACGTGACCAGCCGCGCGAGCGCGGAGAGTGATGCGATAAAGCTCTTGGTGGCGGCGACGCTGCGTTCGGGTCCTGCCGCCATGGGAAGAACGAACTCGCAGGCCCGTGCCAGCGGACTGTCCACCTCATTCACCAGGCAGGCGGTGATGGCGCCGGAGGCGCGCGCTGCCGTCGCCTGTTCGATCAGATCATCACTCCGCCCTGACTGCGAGATGGCAAGGAACAACTGATCGCTCAGATGCAGGCGTTGGTGATAGACCGTGGCGATGTTCGGGGCCGCGGCCGCCACCGGTATGTTGAGATAGCGCTCGATCAAATGCTTGCCGAAGGTTGCAGCATGGGCAGATGTGCCACGCGCACATGTCACCACGACCTGCGGCAGCTTGCGCCGCAGCCGCGCGACCAGCAGGTCCAGCGGTTCTGCGAGCGCGCGTGCCTGCCGGCGCACCGCCCCTGGAGCATCGTTAAGCTCGGCCAGGATTTGTGCTTCTGCGATCGTCATGCAGGGCTCGTCATGCAGGCGCTCGTCATGCTCGCGCCCTCGGGGCGCGCTTGGGCGGAGTTTCGTCGAGCAAGACGGATTCGGCGAGCTTCCGCGCGAGTTGCAACGCGCCGGCCAAAGCATCACCTGACGGCGAGACGAGACCATCGCCGATGGCAGGTGCGAGCCACGGTTTCATCGCATCCGAAAGACCGCCGACCAAGGAGAGATTGTCCACACCCAGTACCGATAATCGCGCGAGCAGCGCCTCAACATGACGCGCGGCCTGGCGCATCAGCTCAGCCGCCGCCGGATCCCGTCGCGCTGCATGCGAGACGATCACCGGGGCGAAGCGGGCGAAATCTCCCGGCCTTGCGCGACTCATAAAGCGTACGATGGCATGCGGATCATTACGGAAACCGCTAAATATTTCCGCCAATGCCGGTGTCCATGCCGCGCGTCCGTCATGAGCCCAAAGCACCTGTCGAAGCGCTTCACTGCCGAGCCACGCGCCGCTGCCCTCGTCCGAGAGCGGAAATCCCCAGCCACCAACGCGGTATTGCCGGTCGGCCTTCTCGCCCCAGCCGATGGTGCCGGTTCCGACGATCACCACGCCGCCATCGGCTCCGTCATGGGCTCCCACGCAGGCGGCGTGAACGTCCGTGGTAATCACGACGCGCCGGAATGGATGCGGATGTCGCTGTGCCGCAACGAGATTCTCGGGCTCGGACGCACCCGCCAGCGCCAGGCAGCCGATCATTCGGGCACGATCCTGCGGCCGCAAGCCGGCTGTGGTCAGACATTGCTTAACGGCCTCCATGACCGCTGCGAAGCTTTCCTCGAGGCCAAAGCGAATGTTCGCAGGGCCGGCGAAGCCTTCCCCAATCGCCTCTCCCGACCAGGTGCAAAGCCGGGCGCGACATCGGGTGCCGCCGCCGTCAACGCCAAACAGCAACGTTTCCGTCATCCTGCGCCTCGCGGGATGTGGCATTTATCCTCACAACGCCGTAGAACCCGAACGGGGGTTGTCCGCGTTTTTGTCATATAGGCGAGACGCCATGAAAACCGAACGCCCAAGCCCCCGCTACTCAGACATCGACAGCTGGGAACCGGCGGATATCGTCGACGCCCTGATCGAAAGTCAGTTCGCCGCCGTTGCCGCCGTGCATGCGGCGCGACATGCCATCGAGCTCGCTGTGGAAGCGATCGAATCCCGGCTACGGCACCGGGGACGGCTGGTCTATGTCGGCGCGGGAACGTCCGGTCGATTGGCCGTGCAGGATGGTGCCGAGCTCATGCCGACATTCAGCTGGCCGCAGGACCGCCTGCTGCTGCTGATCGCGGGGGGAAAGGAGGCGCTGCTTCAGGCCGTCGAGGGCGCCGAGGATCAAATCGAACACGCGACCGAACTCGTCCAGCGCCACGGCATCGGCCCCGACGACGTCATGATTGCGGTGGCGGCCAGCGGCACCACGCCCTTCACATTGGCCTGTCTGCGTGAAGCCAAGCGGCGCCAAGCTCTGGTCGTCGGAATTGCCAATAACCCGGACACGCCGCTGTTGACCGAAGCCGACTATCCGATTTTCCTTGATACCGATTCCGAGCCGATTGCCGGCTCGACCCGAATGAAGGCCGGAACGTCCCAGAGGATCGCGCTGAATTTGTTGTCGTCGCTGCTCATGATTCAGCTGGGCCGCATCTATGAAGGCTTGATGGTGGACGTGCAGGCCACCAATTCGAAGCTCGTTCGAAGGAGCGAGCGCATGCTGATGCACCTCACCGGTCGCAGCGGGCAGGATGCGCGCGACGCGCTTGCGCAAGCAGACGGCAGCGTCAAGCTTGCCTTTCTTCTCCTCCAATCCTGCGATTTGGACGAAGCGCGGCGGTTGTTGGATCGCGCGGGCGGCCAGCTCCGCGGGGCGATGGAACTCATGGCACAACGCGGCGCCAATAAGCCCGACCTGAAGGACGCGTCGCAACCCTCCATTGACGGTCCGCGGCTTTCTCCTGACCAGAATGATATGGGCCTGGCATCCGATGCGCCTCAGCAGCGAGGACGCGGTTGATCACATCAGCACGGATGTCGACATCTTCGCTAACGGCGGCGAACCGTTCTCACATCATCTGTTCACCGTCGCCTTTTCGTCATTTCAATCGCGACCACCGGTCGTTTTTTGCAAACGCTCTTCCCTACAGCGCACGCCATGGCATAAGGGCGCCGAAAAATCCTTTCGGAGTTCCGTGCGGATATGATTCGTCTCGACAATATCGGCAAGCAGAATGGCAAGCAGATCCTCTTCATCGAAGCCTCCGCCACGCTCAATAAGGGCGAGAAAATCGGCCTCGTCGGCCCGAACGGGGCCGGCAAGACGACGCTGTTCCGGATGATCACCGGCCAGGAGGAACCTGACGAGGGGCAGGTATCCGTCGAGCGCGGCGTCACGATCGGCTACTTCAGCCAGGACGTCGGCGACATGTCGGGCCGCAGCGCGGTGGCCGAGGTGATGGACGGCGCCGGCCCGGTGAGCGCCGTGGCCGCCGAGCTGAAGGAACTCGAGGCCGCCATGGGCGACCCCGACCAGGCGGACGACATCGAGACGCTCGTCGAGCGCTACGGCGAAGTGCAGGGGCGCTTCGAGGAACTGGGCGGCTACGCCCTGGAGGGGCGCGCGCAGGAAGTTCTCGCGGGCCTGGGTTTCAGCCAGGACATGATGGACGGCGACGTAGGCGAGTTGTCTGGCGGTTGGAAGATGCGCGTGGCGCTCGCTCGCATCCTGCTCATGCAACCGGATGCCATGCTGCTTGACGAGCCAAGCAATCACCTGGATCTGGAGAGCCTCATCTGGGGGCAGGGCTCGCTGCGCGCGCTGGCCGGCTGCTTCGGGTTCTCCGGCGACGACGTGGAAAAGAAATGCCGCGTGCTCTCGGGCGGCGAGAAGGCACGGCTGGTCATGGCGAAGATGCTCTACGACCCGCCGAACTTCCTGGTGCTGGACGAGCCCACGAACCACCTGGATATGGCGACGAAGGAGATGCTCATCACTGCGCTGTCGCAGTACGAGGGCACCATGCTGTTCGTCTCGCACGACCGGCACTTTCTGGCCGCGCTGTCGAACCGGGTGCTGGAGCTGACGCCCGACGGCATCCACCAGTATGGCGGTGGCTACACGGAATACGTGGCGCGCACCGGCCACGAGGCGCCCGGCCTGCGGAGCTGAGCGCTATCTGCGCACTGGTTCGAACACCAGCGCCTGATGCACCGCGCTGCCTGCCAGCACGCCATCGGCGGAAGCCAGCGTGGCATTGTGCATGGGACGCGCAATGTCGCCGGCGGCATAGACGCCGGCAACGTTTGTCATCTTCATTGCGTCGGTACGGATCACCGGGCCAAGCGGCCCATCGACCAGCGCGCAGCCCAGTTGTTCGGCAATGGGACTTTGGAAGCTGGTGCGCGGTGCGAGGTAGAGGGCTGCGATCTCCACCAGCCGTCCATCGGCAAGCCGGATACCGGCAAGCTTCGGCGCCTCGCCTTCCAGCCGGACGATCGGCTCGGGTTCGATCGTGACATTGCGTGCGGCGAGGCGGGCGCGGGTCTCCGCATCCGGCATCTCGCCGCCGTTGAGGAAGAAGGTCGTCGGTCCCCATTCGGGAATGAGCGCAGCCTGATGGGTCGAGAGCGGGATGACGCTCAACACGCCTAACGGCCGGTTCAAGAACTCGTAGCCATGACAGTAGGGACAATGAAGCACCGTCTCGCCCCAACGTTCCGCCACGCCGGGAATCGCTGGCAATCCGTCGTTGAGGCCGAAGGCGAGCACGAGCTTTCGCGCGCGCAGCCGTTCGCCACTGGCGAGCGTCACGGCATATCCGTCGTCATCGGCGTCTGCTTCGGTCGCTTCGGTGTCGACAAAGCGCACGCTTGTATAGGCAGCGACCTTGTCGCGCGCTTGGGCGAGCATCTTCGGAGGCGGCATGCCGTCCTGACCGAAGAAGCCATGCGACGTTGCGGCGAAGCGATTGCGCGGTTTTCCGGTATCGACCACACAGACCGGGCGGTTGGCGCGGGCGAGTTGCATGGCGGCGGAGAGACCGGCGAAGCTGCCGCCGATGATGATCGCGTCATGCCGCATGAGTCTGGTCCCCCAAGGTTTGGCCACGCTCCGCGAGCCGGCGATTGAAATCGTCCGACAGCGTGGCGAGCGTCACTGCGTTCAAATGCATCTGGAATGCCGCTTCGACTTCGCGGAAGGCGCCCTCGAGGGCGTGGTTGACCGCCTGCTCGACGATGCAGCCAGGCATGTCGCTGCGATGGCCCATGGCCACGAGAGTGGGCTCGCCGACCGCTCTGTAGATGTCAGCCAGGGTAACGGCAGCGGGATCACAGGCGACCATCCAGCCGCCGCCATGTCCTTTGGCCGAGGTGACGAAGCCTTGCTCCCGAAGGCCTGCCATGACTCGGCGCACGACGACCGGATTCGTCCCCATCATCCGGGCAAGTTGCTCGGAAGTTGCCGGTGCCTTCATGCCCAGCATGTGGAGGAGGACGTGCAGGACGCCCGAAAGCTTGCTGTCTCGCTTCATGTAATGACATATGTTACATGACGCGCACTCGATTTCAAGTGCCGAAATTGGGCCGATCGGCAGCTTGTTCGCGATCACAGAGATCGTTGCGGCAGCAGCCGCGGCCGCCATGGGCTCAGGCGGGCTTTCCGGACTGTTCCTCTTCGAAGGTGACAGCGACTGCTGCGTTGGCCGACAGGCGCACGGTCTGCCCTTCGACCTCGGCGACCAGCGCCAAGTCTATAAAATGATGATGGCCTTTGTGGCGTCCTTCGCCGCTATCGGCCTTCGTGAGCTTGATCCTACCGTTTTCAACGCGATCGACGGTTCCGATATGAACACCGTCCGCTCCGATGACTTCCATGTGCTCCTTGACGCGACTGTCGCTCATCTCATGTCTCCTCGGCTGGTTGTCGAAGCGATGAAGGCTCCGATGCGCGATCACGACTTTGATTGGTTTGGTCGGGTGAGCTCATCGCGCCGCTTGGTCAGACGTTCGAGTTGCGCCTCCTGTTCGGCGATGCGTCGCGACATCAGCTCCTCATCCGCAGCACCCGAATAGGCAGCAGCTTGCTCGACCAGCACGCGGAGGTTTTCCCTTATCGCCGCGATACGTTCGTCGATTTCCGCAATGCTCAGCCGGATATCAGGCATGGGCGAATCTCCTCAATGCTGGCCACGCATCGGGTGACGCCAGCAATCCGCCGCCTGCGAACGCGCATATGCCGAGGCGGCAACCTGCCACCCATCCTTTACTGCATCACTAATGCGCGCTCGCAATTGCGAACTACTTCGCGGCAGCGAATACCGGGGCCGCCTGTGTTGCCTTGCGTCCCGCTTTCAGGCTGTTTGTCCACCAGACCAGTTCATCGAGCATCGGCACGGCGGCATCATCCAGATAGGGGAAGTCCGCCATCGTCTTGCCTTCGCGCAGCATGCCGATCATCTCGACAGCACCGATATGGACGGTGTGCTTGAGCGTTGCGACCTGCATCTCAGCAAGGATGTTGGCAGGTGCTCAACCGCTCGCGCGCCGCCGACACCGCCATAGCCAACAAACGTCGCGGGCTTATGGTGAACTTCGCTGTAGAGATAGTCCAGAGCATTCTTCAGCACGCCGGTGACGCTGTGGTTGTACTCAGCCGTGACGAAGATGTAACCGTCGAACCTCGCCATCTGTTCCGCCCACCGTTTGGCGACGGCGTTTTCTGGCGGCGCATAGATGAGCGGCATCTTCTCCTCGAAGAAGGGCAACGGATAATCGCGAAGATCGACGACTTCGAAATCCGCGTCGTCGCGTTTGCGCGCGATGTTGAATATCCACTGCGCGGGCGTGTCGCCGAAACGCCCCGGCCGCGTGGTGCTGATGACGATACCCATTTTGGATTTGAAGGACATGCGAGCTCCCCGCTTGAGACTGGTCAGCGGGCTACTAATGTCCGGCGCCCCAAAGCCACAAGACGGCACTTTTTCCGCAGTAACTTACCATTTGATAAGTGTGGGCGTTGCCTTGGCTTGTACGTCCACGTCAAAGCATCGTCGTGACTCTTCGATGGCTTGTTGATGCGCCAAGACCCATGCTCCGACCGGTTCGAGAATTTGTCTAAGAGAGCGTCCCCGATCAGACAGTTCGTATTCTACGCGCGGAGGCACCGTCGGATAGACCGTCCGCACCATCAAGCCGTCGCGTTCAAGGTTTCGGAGCGTTACGACCAGCATTCGCTGCGATATGCGGTCGATCGCTCGGTGAAGATCCTTGAAGCGCATACGCCTGTCTCCAAGCGTTGCCAGGATCACGGCGGTCCATTTGTCTCCGACACGCGCCAGAATCTCGCGGATGGGCTCGCAATCCTCAGGATGGCAATCTTTGTCGCGATTTACGGCTTGTTCCATGGGAGCTGATATAGCCGCGATAGACTGGGCGTTCGAACGGTCGTGCGCGCAATCGGGACTTGCAGGCATTCAAAAGTCCGTGATCCGCTCTTCGCCGCCTGCATGACCTTGGCGGGAATCACGGCGCGGGTTGTTTTTCGGTCAGGCCTGGGCGTTTGATTACAATCAGAGCTGCCGTGTACGCGATATCGCAAGCAGGCACTGTCTTATGTGATGGTGCGGAGTAAGCCAGCACCGTTAGACGTGGCATTCGCGATATCCGCGCAACAACCCGGAAGGCATCGCATGGATAGTCGCCCAACCACGCTCCATCCAAAGGTACCGGTGGATCAACGCTCTGACGGGTCTGGCGTGTCGAAGATCGATCCGTCGGATCCGGCTGCTCCACAATATCTCATGCTTGCCAGGATGCGCTCGCCGGTGACATTGCGCGAGCTGATGATCAAACCGATTCGGACTGGCTATATCGGGCAGGACCGGCCGATCGATCCGAAGGAGCTGCCGCCGAGCGCCGCGCAACTGTACCCACAAATATCGGTCTCTGAGATTTTTGTGCCATCGCCCGCCGGTCCGGTCCGCTGCCAGGTGTTTGCGGACTCGCGAGCGGCACCGAGCCAACCAATGATGCTCTATGTTCACGGCGGAGGTTTCACCGTCGGCCAATCCGAGGACACGGCCTATATTGCGAGCCGCGTCGCCGCCGAGAACGGCATGGTCGTGGTTGGCGTCAACTACCGGCTTGCACCGGAATGGCCATTTCCGGCCGGCCTCGACGACTGCATCGCCGTACTGCGCTGGATGCGCGAGCACGGTTCGGAGATCGGCGGTGATTCGTCGTGGGTCGTGGCTGCTGGCGATTCCTCCGGCGGAAACTTCGCCGCGGCGATGCCTCTGAAGGCGCGCGACGACGGCGTCACGCCGCCGGAAGCAGTCATCCCGTTGTGCCCAATCACGGATTTCTTCTTCGAGGAATACGCGTCGTTCGAGCGTCTAGGGCCGCTGGGGATCGTCTACGACACTGCTTTCATCGGATTCATACGCGGGGCCTACGCTGTCCATCATAAGAACTGGACTCATCCCCATGTCAGCCCCGCGCGAGGCGACCTGCGCGGATATCCGCCGACGCTGATCATTTCCGGTACCGCCGACCCGCTCATCGACGACAACCGCGCCTTCGCGCAAAAATTGCGCAAGTGCGGCAATGAGCGCGTTGAACATTTCGTGAGGGACGCAATGCCGCACGGCTACTACTTCTTCCCCGGTCTGTTCAAGGAAGGTGACGAAGCGTTCGCCGCAATCGCCCGTTTCCTGCGGAAATCCTTGCCGCCGAATTCTTCCGCATAACGCGATGCGTGGCGCGCGACCGGAACGGAGGTTCGCGGCCCTTGATCCGATCGTCTCCAGGTGATGGAGGTTAAGAGCCAGTAGAGTGGATTTGACATTCGCGACCCACCTGGCAGCAAACGCGCGACGCGAATGTCAAATCCAAACTCCACTAGCAACTTATACTTGCTAGTGGTCCCTCGATTCTAACATTCGCAAAATCGCCCGCGGAAATGGAGTGCGAATGTTAGAATCGGACCACTAGCCCAACGGGGATCATCGACTTACATGCCCGCGACTGACCAACCTTGCCTGGCGCCCGACCGGACGCCGCGTCCTCCGCAGACGACCTTTCCGGTCGGCGCGTGCGATACCCATGCCCATATCTGCGGGCCGGCCCATGCCTTTCCCTATGCCGAGCAGCGAGTCTATACGCCCCCGGATTCGACGCTCAGCGATTACTGTCATCTGCTGAAGGTGCTTGGCATTGGCCGCGCGGTTCTGGTGCAGCCGAGTGTCTATGGCACGGACAACAGCGCACTGCTCGACGCACTATATCAACGACAGCACGGACTGCGCGGCGTCGCGGTGGTCGGGCCCGAAATCAAACAGAACGAGATCCGCTTGTTCGATGATGCTGGAATTCGCGGCGTGCGTCTCAATCTCGTCGACCGTCATGGCGAGCGTAATGTCGTTCCTGTTGAGGCCGTTCGGGCACTCGCCGCTGCGGTCGCGCCGTTCGGCTGGCACCTCGAATTCCTGGTGAATGTCGATGAGGCGCCAGGCTTCGTTGACGCAGTCGCGGGTCTTCCGGTCGATATTGTGGTCGGACATTTGGGCTATCCGCGCAATGGCGCCAGCGCCTTCATGCAGTCGCCGGGCTTTGAATCGTTCCTGCGCTTCTTCGATCGTGGCCGTTGCTGGGTGAAGCTCACCGGCCCGTACCGCATCTCGTCGGCAGCGGACCTGCCGTATCTGGACGTCACGCCGCTGGCGCAACGGCTTGCGCAGGCCAATCCCGAGCGGCTGCTGTGGGGCACCGATTGGCCGCATGTCATGAACAAGAAGCCGATGCCGAACGACGGCGATCTCAGCGATCTGATCGCGGCGTGGCTGCCCGATCCCGGCCTGCGCGAACGCGTTCTCGTGGCTAATCCGGCAGCGCTTTATGGTTTTGCAGGTTCAGAGCTTCTGGACTAGCCCGAAAGTCTCGCGAATTCTGGGTCGGATGTAAAATTTCGTTCGCAAAACTCGGTCACTGTGCCGTGAAAGTCGCAAAAATCCCCGAGAAATCTCCGTGAGCATCGGACTGCTTGCCCTCCTCGATGACGTTGCAACCATCGCGAAGGTGGCGGCCGCTTCGCTGGACGATGTCGCCAGTCAGGCCGCCAAGGCGGGCGTCAAGGCCGCGGGCGTGGTCATCGACGACACCGCCGTCACGCCGCGCTACGTGGTCGGTTTTGCCGCCAAACGCGAGCTGCCGATCGTTTACAGGATTGCGATGGGATCGCTTCGCAACAAGCTTCTCATCCTTTTGCCGGCCGCGCTAATCCTCAGCTATTTCCTCCCGTGGGCGATCACGCCGTTGCTGATGATCGGCGGTGCCTATCTCTGCTACGAAGGTGTGGAGAAGATCTTCGAAGCCATCGTGCCGCATCAAGCGCACGCGCATGAGGCCGAACTTGAGAGCGCGGCGCTGGCCCCGAAGTCGCTCGAAGATGAAAAGGTGGCGGGCGCCATCAAGACCGACTTCATCCTGTCAGCCGAGATCATGGCGATCACACTCGCAGCCGTTCCCTATTCGACGATCTGGACCCAGGCGCTGGTGTTGGCGGTCGTCGGAATCGGCATCACTGTCGTGGTGTATGGCGTGGTGGCGCTGATCGTGAAGGCTGACGACGCCGGTGTGACGCTCGCCAGCAACGAGAAGGCGTCAGTCATTGGCACAGCCAGTCGCGCGCTTGGCCGCACACTTGTGCTCGGCATGCCCGGCTTCTTGGCGTTCCTCAGCATTGCTGGCACTGCCGCCATGATCTGGGTGGGCGGCGGCATCATCGTGCACGGTCTGGAGCACTATGGGCTGACTGCGATCGGCCACGCCATCCACGATGCCGGCGCATGGGCGGCGCACGCGCTCCCGGTGATCGGCGCGTTCACCGAATGGATCGTGACGGCCGCCTTGTCAGGGCTCGTCGGGTTGGTCATCGGCGCGGCGGCGATCCCGCTCGCCGGATATGCGATCGCGCCGGTGTGGAAGCAGGTGAAGGCTTTCTTGCGACGGCGAGGGCGCGTGGCTTAAGGACGTAGCGCGCGAACGTTCGAAAATCCGCACCAGCGGAATTTTTTGCAGGATCGGCAGGCAGGCCCATCATCCCCATCAACGAACAAGGGATGCAGGGGAGGTCCGCTGAAGCAGAAAAATGCGGGGTCAGCGCGAAATCGCGATGCGCTTGCGCCAGGCCCGTGGCGACCATGACCTGTCGCGCAGGCGATTTCGCAGTCCGCGCAACTGGGCGTAGCCGCGCTCGCTCGCGACCACCGCGCGGAAGCCCAGCGACGTCTTCGCGCCGACATCCGCGAGGAGGTCGATGGTCGTGCGACGCCCATCCCAGATCTGATTCATGAAGCCGCCTTCCGGCGAGCATGACTCGATGGCGTCGACACCACCTTCCGCAAACAACAGCTCGGTCATCTTGTCGACGAGGAGTGCGCCGGGCGAGAATTTGCTGAACTCCACGTCGAACGCGGTCTTCCAGGTGTAGGCCATCGTCCCGCAATAAAGCAGCACCTGCGCCGCAACCGCGCGGCCATCCAGCCGCAGGAGCGCGACTGACGCGTTGTCGCCGGCGGCGAGATCGGAAATAAAGTTCCGTGCGAACGTGGCGTCCTTCTCGTCGCACAGAAGCGCGGTGCCGCGTGAGCCCTTCCAGCTCGCCGCCTCCAATGCGAGATAGGTTTCGAAGGCATCCTGCACGGCAGCGCGCGTGCGATCGTTCACGATGTCGATGGTGCCGAGCGCACTGAGGCGGTTCCAGTCTTGCCGCAGCTTCTTGCGGGTCGAGCCTGATTTCTTCGGTCCCAAGTCCTTCGTCACGTAGGGCCGTTCGCGCTCAGCGAGCTTAAGGACCCGCGCGCCGCGCGCCGTCAGCGCATTCATGATCGCCGGATAGGTTTCGGCGCTGCCGTCGAGATATTTGAGGCGGATGATCTTCGGCAGCGAACGCGCGCGGTCGATCGCATCGAAGAACGCCGCGATCACTGCAGCCGTGATTTTCGGATCGACCACCGGATTCGAGAGGAAGGAATACTTGTAGGGCGGCGCCGACAGCAACGAGGGCCACAATGGCGAAATATGCATCCGCTGGAGCGCCCAAACGCCGACGAGTTGCTGCTGCAGTTCACCGTGTTGCCATGCGAGCAGCATCTGGATGTCCGCGAAGCCGGCCGCATCCGCCACTTTCAGCGCCGCGGGGTGCATGAAGACGTTCGCAGGCGCGCGGGCGATCAACGCCGCCCACTGCTCGGCGATATCCATCTCCGGAGAGCCGATGCTGACGGAAATTTTATGCATAGGTGCCTGCGGCGCGGCGAAGCCGCATCTTCAGGTGACGGCATTGCCTTTCGGTTAAGTCCTAGCATTACAGTTGCCTTTTTAGGAGATGTCTGAATCCATGGGCAACCATGATTCGGAGATCGTGGACGCGGGCAGCGTCGATTGAGGAGACGCTTGCGTTGTGGGCGTCGTCGCTTCGAGAGATCAAGCAACGGATA
>WHTP01000142.1 GCA_009377695.1 Hyphomicrobiales bacterium
GATCCGACTCGGTTTTTGCCCCCTTCGCACCCCGAAAAACGAGCAAATCGCCGCGAATCGTGAAAGATGGGCTAAGAGAGGCGCTCGGCCACCGACGGGGCAATCTGCGACGGCGTGTCGACGACCGTCACGCTGGCGGTCTCCAGGGCTGCTCGCTTGCCGGAATGGCTGCCGGCGCTGCCGGTGATGATCGCGCCGGCATGGCCCATCTTCTTGCCGGGCGGGGCGGCTGCGCCCGCGATGAAGGCAATCATCGGCTTGCGGACATTGCGGGCGTATTCGGCCGCGGCCTCCTCCATGCCGCCCCCGATCTCGCCCACGATCACGACGGCGTCGGTGCCGGCGTCGGCATCGAGCGCCTGCAGGGCTTCGCAGGTTGTTGTGCCGAGCATAGGGTCGCCGCCGATGCCGATGAAGGCGGACTGACCGATGCCGGCACGGGTCAGGTTGAGGCAGACCAGCGTGCCCAGGCTGCCGCTGCGCGAGATCACGCCGACGCGGCCAGGCGCGAACACGCTTTTGACGAAGGCTGGCATGATGCCGACGAAGCATTCGCCGGGCGTGACCAGACCCGCCGTGTTGGGGCCCACGATCCGCGTGCCGTGACGCGCGGCGGCGGCGTGCATCGCCATCACGTCCTGGGCCGGAATGTGTTCGGTCAATACCACCAGAAGCTTGACGCCCGCTTCCGCCGCTTCGACCGCGGCGTCGCGCGCCATCGGCGGCGGGATGAACATCACCGCAACGTCGGCACCGACCGCGCGCGCCGCGTCGGCGGTGGTTGCGAAGATCGGGACGCCGATATGGGTCTCGCCGGCCCGTTTCGGGTTGACCCCGGCCACGACATTGGTGCCATAGGCGATCATCTTCTCGGCCCAGAACGTGCCCTGCCGTCCGGTGATGCCGAGTACGACCACGCGGTCTTTCTTGCGTACGATCATTGTGCCGCCTTCACCGCCGCCTGGACGGCGTCTTCCATGAGGTCGTAGGGCTCGATCGAAAGCTCGCGTCGCACCAGCGCGATGGCTTCCTCTTCGCCGGTCCCATGGATCGAGAAGAAAACCGGCACCTTGGGCTTGAGCTTTGCCCATGCCTTGACCACGCCTTCCGCCATCACGTCGGTGCGCGCGAAAGCGCCGCAGAAATTGATCACTAGGCTGTTCACGCCGGGATTGGACAGAACGAGGTCGAGCGCGATCTCGGCCTTGGTATAGGCCTCGCCGCCGATTTCCAGGAAGTTCGCCGGCCGCCCGCCATAATACTGTATCACGTCCATGGTGGTCATCGTGAGGCCGGCGCCATTGGCGAGCAGGCCCACGTTGCCGTCGAGCTGTATGAACTTGAGTCCGCTCTCGTGCCCGCGCCGTTCGAGCGCAGTCATGGCGCCGGCAGAACCCTGCGCCGCGATCTCCTGCTGGCGAAGGATCGCGGCGTCGTCGAGCACGAATTTGCAGTCGAGCGCCATCACGCGACCGTCGGCGAGAAGTGCCAGCGGATTGATCTCCAGGAGTTCCGCGTCGCGTGCCCGATAGGCGGCGTGGAGCCGTTTCAGGATGTCGGCAATCGGTTCGGCCGCCGCGCCGAGATCGAGACCGTCGAGCATGCTGGCGATCGCGTCGTCGGACGGCGTGGTGTCGATGTCGACGAGGAGACGCCGGATCGCTCCCGAATTGGTGGCGGCGACATCCTCGATATCCATGCCGCCTCCGGTCGAAAACAAGATCAGCGGCCTGCGCGCTTCGGTATCGTGCAGCACGGCGGCATAGAACTCGCGCGCGATTTTGGCCTGCTCCTCGATCAGCACGCGCTCGGTGACGTAGTCGCCGATGCGCATGCCGAGGATTTGTGCGGCGCCGCTTTCAGCGTCAGTCGGCGCGTCGGCGAGCTTGATACCGCCGGCCTTGCCGCGCTTGCCGGCCGGGACCTGTGCTTTGACCACGCATGGGCCGATCTCCTTTGCCGCCTTGGCGGCGTCGCCGGCGCTCGTCACCAGAATGCCACGTGGGATCGGGATTCCCGCTGGCTGAAGAATCAGCGATTTGGCGGCGTGTTCTTCGAAGTTCATGAATTGCGTTCCGTCATTTCAACACTGTCGTCCCGGGCCAGCGAAGCGAGACCCGGGACCCAGTACTGCGTGTCCTATCGACAGGCTGCGGCGTACTGGGTTCCCGCTTCTGCGGGGACGACGGGTTTGCTTCTATTTCCCGTACTTTTTCCAATATGAGCCGAACAGCGCTTCCTCGCTCGGCTTGTCTTCGGGAATGGTCGTGACGAGGTGGGTGATGTTGAGAAAGTTCGCGTAGTTGAGGTTGTCGGTGATGCTGTTGCCGCCCCAGGTGCCGCAGCCCATGCTGAGCGTGAAGGTGAGTCCGTTCTCGAAGCTGCCGCCGTTGCCGAAAGTGTGCGCCTGATTGATCAGCACTCTCACCACGTCGGCCGCCTCCGCGAGCTTGCGGGCGCGGTTCATGTCCGTGGTGTGCAGGCCGACCGAGTGGCCGCGGCCCTGGTGCGTGAGAATCTGATTGGCGCGCGCAATCGCAGCGTCGAAATCCTTGGCATGATAGACGGTGAGGACGAGCGCCAGCTTCTCGCTGGAGAAAGGGTATTCGCGGCCGACGCCCTCTTCCTCGACCATGAAAAACTTCTTCGATTCGGCAGCCGCCGGAAGGCCGCAGCCCCGTGCCAGCACGTCGGCGTCGCGCGCGATCAGCGTGCGGCTCAATTTTCCGTCCGGCCACAGTGCGCGCTCGATGCCCCCCTTCTCGACCGCCGAGGCGCGATAGCCGCCGGCGCGCTCGAGCGCCGCGATCGCCCGGTCGTAGACCGCATCGACGACGATCACCGAATTTTCCGACGAGCAGGAGGTGGAGTTGTCGAAGATCTTAGATGCGCAGATCTTCCGCGCCGCATCGTCAAGGTCGGCCGTCTCGTCCACGATGACCGCGACGTTGCCGGTGCCGACGCCGATCGCCGGCGTGCCGCTCATGTAAGCCCGACGCACGTTGTCCTGAGAACCGGTTGCCACGATGAGGTCGGCCGCCTGCATCAGGGCCTGCGTCATGTCCTTCGACGCCGGCGGTGGCAGGATTTGTACGAGGTCCTCGGGCGCGCCGATCTTTTTCAGTTCCGCACGCATCAGGTCGATCGTGCGCTGGGTAGTGTTCAGGCCGGCGGGGGAGGCGGCGATGATGATGGCGTTGCGGCCCTTGACTGCCATCATCGCCTTGTTCACCGGCGTGGCGCCGGGATTGGTCGACGGCGTGATGGCGGCGACGACGCCCACCGGCTTTGCATATTTCACGATGCCGCGCTCGGGCAGTTCCTCGACGATGCCGACGGACTTTACGCGCAGCAGATCGCGCAACGTGCCGAAGGTCTTGCGCTGCTTCTTGATGATCTTGTCGGGCACATTGCCGAGCTTGGTGTCGGCGACCGCGAGGGTGGCCAGTTCCTTGGCGTGCTCCGGCTTGTACAGCGACCACGCGAGAGCGGTCACCGCCTCGTCGGTACGCGCCTGGTCGGCCGTCGCGAAGGTCATCATGGCCGCGCGGGCGCGGCGGACGAGATCGTCGACGACCGCCTTTACGTTCGTCTCCACCGGGGGCTTCATCGCCACAGTCATCGCTATTCTACTCCTTGGAGCTTCTATTCCGTTCATTCCCGCTTCCGCGGGAGTAGCGGCAACGTTCAGACCGCCTGTTGCGCACGCATGTCTTCGCGCCGAATTCCGGCCACAACCACAGGCTTCTTCATGGCATCGCGCCGGAACGGCTCACCCAATTCCTGGTTGAGGATCACTTCGATGAATGTCGTTGTCCGCTGGTTCTGCGCCTCGCACGAGTCCCTTAGCGCCTCTGTCAATTCGGTCTGGGTTCTTACGACAACGCCCTTGAGACCGCAGGCCTCGGCCACCTTTGCATAGCTGAGATGCGGATCGAGCTCGGTTCCGACGAAATTGTTGTCGAACCAAAGAATCGAATTTCGCTTCTCGGCGCCCCATTGATAGTTGCGGAAGATCACCATCGTGATACCCGGCCATTCCGCGCGTCCGATCGAACTCATCTCGCTCATGGAAATTCCGAACGCGCCGTCGCCGGCGAAGCCGACGCAAGGCGTCTCCGGGTTGCCGATCTTTGCGCCGATGATCGAGGGGAAGCCGTAGCCGCAAGGCCCGAACAAACCGGGCGCCAGATATTTTCGCCCGGTTTCGAAGGTCGGGTAAGCGTTCCCGATCGCGCAGTTGTTGCCAATGTCGCTCGAGATGATGACGTCTTTCGGAAGCCCGGCCTGGATCGCGCGCCACGCCTGGCGGGCCGACATCCGTTCTGGCTCGCGCTTGCGGGCGTCCTCGTTCCATGTGGTACCCGGGTCGTCTTCCTCGTGATCCATGCTGGAGAGGGTCTGGAGCCACCGCGAACGGGTAGCGTGTATCAATGCCTTCCTGTCCTCACGGCCGGCGTTTCCGGCCGACGGAGAAAGCTGCGCGAGCAGGCTTTTGGCCACGAGCCTGGCATCGCCGCAAATCCCGACGGTGACCGGCTTGGTGAGACCAATCCGGTCGGCATTGATGTCGACCTGGATGACCTTGGCATTCTTCGGCCAATAGTCGATCCCGTAGCCGGGAAGGGTCGAGAACGGATTGAGCCTTGTCCCGAGCGCCAATACCACGTCCGCTTTCGCGACAAGCTCCATCGCCGCTTTCGATCCGTTGTAGCCGAGCGGACCGACCGCCAGCCGATGGCTGCCGGGGAAGCTGTCGTTGTGCTGGTAGTTGTTGCAGACAGGTGCATCGAGGCGCTCGGCGAGCGCAACACATTCGGGGATTGCATTGCCGAGAACAACGCCCGCGCCCGACAGGATGACGGGAAATTTCGCTTCCGACAGCAGCTTTGCGGCGGCCGCGACGGCTTCGGCGCCGCCGGCCGGGCGTTCGAACTCGACGATCGCCGGCAGGCTGATGTCGACCACCTGGGTCCAGTAATCGCGGGGGATGTTAATCTGCGCGGGCGCCGACTGACGCTTCGCTTTCAAAATGACCCGGTTCAAGACCTCGGCAACGCGTGACGGATCGCGCACTTCTTCCTGGTAGCAGACCATGTCGCGGAACAGCGCCATCTGTTCCACCTCCTGGAAGCCACCCTGGCCGATGGTCTTGTTGGCCGCTTGCGGGGTGACCAGCAACATCGGAGTATGGTTCCAGTAGGCGGTTTTGACGGCGGTGACGAAGTTCGTGATGCCCGGCCCGTTCTGGGCGATCGCCATGCCGATCTTTCCGGTCGATCGGGTGTACCCATCGCAGATCAGGCCGCCATTGGTCTCGTGCGCAACGTCCCAGAAGGTGATGCCGGCCTTTGGGAACAAATCCGAGATCGGCATGAATGCCGAGCCGATGATACCGAAAGCATGCTCGATGGCGTGCATCTGCAGGACTTTCACGAAGGCTTCTTCCGTCGTCATCTTCATGGTTGCGTCTTCTCCGAATTCGCTGGCGGCTATCAAGCCGATTATCGGTCCAAACGGAAGCGGCTAAATTCCGGCATCAGGGTTTATTGTGGAAGATGGCGGCGAGTTCGCTGGCGGCCCCACGCAGGGCGGCGAGGTGTCCGCGTGCCGCCTGCACGTTCATGCGCGCCTCGGGCGCCTGGACCGCCAGCGCGGCCAGCATTCCTCCATTCTCACCGAGGACCGGAACGGCCATGCACGTCACGCCGGCGAGGTACTCCTGGCAATCGAAGGAAACCTGCTCCTTGCGGATCTGTCGCAGCTCGGCTTCGAGAAGCTTGCGATCCGTGATCGTGCGATCGGTGTATCGAAGCAACTCCAGGCTTTGCAGCAGGCGGTCCCGGCGCGCCGACGGCGTCAGGGCCAGAAAGAGCTTGCCGATCGCGCTGCAATGTAGAGGCACGCGCGAGCCGATCGCGTAATGCAGCCGCAACGGCCAATGCTCGACCTCCACCCGGTCGAGATAGACGACCTCTCCATTCAGCAACGTTCCGATGTTACAGGTTTCGTTCAGCTTTCGCACGAGACGCTGCAGCACCATGTGGGGCGCATCATTGTGCATCGACGATGACAGCGCTCCGAATGCCAGATTGGTCAGTCTGGGCCCCACAATCAGTCGCCGTTGTCCGGGAGCACGCGAAAGGTAGCCGTGGGTAACGAACCAGTCGACCAAGCGATAGGCCGTCGCCTTCGGCAGCTTGAGCGTGGCGATGATGTCGTGCACGTCGACCGGCCCGCGCAGGGAGGATGCAACCTGCTCAAGGATTGCAAACGAGCGCGCGGTCGCGCGCAGCTTGTGCCCGGATGCATTCGCGGACCGGGTAGGACGTGGAACGGACTTGATCTCCGTCACCGCTTGCCGGGTGTCGCTCGCGCGCAGCGCGGCGGCGCCGACCGATTTCGCTTCAAGACCTAAACTGCGACGCATGTTTCACCTGTGCTCAAGCCGCGGCTACGCGTCTTGCGCGCCACTGCTGGACGAACGGGAGCATCAACATTGCGAACGTGAACACCATGATCGTGCCGGCGATCGGGCGGGTGAAGAAGATCGTCCAGTCATTGCCGAAGCTGATCATGGAGTTCATGAAGGCACCCTCCGCAAGTGGGCCAAGAATGACTCCGAGTACCAGGGGCGCGACCGGGAATTTGAATTTCTCGAACAGGTAGCCGATCACCCCGAAACCGATCATCAGCCACAAGTCGACGATGTTGTTGCGGATCGACAGCGCGCCGACGAAGCAGAGCATCATCACGTAGGCGGAGACCGCCGCTTCGGGAAAGTCGAGGATCTTCACCAGCGGCTGGATCGCGAAATAGCCGAGCAGGCACATCAACGCGAGGCCGAGAAAGAGCGACGCGAACACGGCATAGACGATGGCCGACGAGGTCGCGAGCACCTGCGGTCCGGGTTGAATCCCGTGCAGCATGAAAGCGCCAAGGATGACGGCGGTCGCCCCGCTGCCCGGGATGCCGAGCGCCAGCAGTGGAACCAGCGCGCCGCCTACCGAAGCGGTGGCGGCGGCCTGCGGCGCCACGATCCCTTCGGCGACGCCGGTGCCCATCTCCTTCTTGCGTTTACCGAACTGCGCCTCCAGGCCGTAACTGACGAACGATGCGATGGTCGCGCCGGCGCCGGGAATGAGCCCGATCACGGTGCCGAGGAGGCTGGAGCGCAGGAACATGGATTTGATCGCCGATATCTCGCGCAATGTCGGTAGCTCCGTGCGAGCATTTGCGACCCTTTCGATCGGTCTGCCGGTGAATCCTTTCTCGAGCCGCGCCAGTACCTCGCCGATCCCGTAGACGCCGACCATAACGACCAGGAATTCGATGCCGTCGGCGAGGACGCGCGAGCCAAAGGTGAATCGGTACGCGCCGTAGGTCTCGTCGGTGCCGACGGTGGCGATCAGCATGCCTGCCGCCAGGCTGATCAGGGCGTTTCCGAGCGAACCGCGGCCGAGCGCCACCACGCTCGTGAGGCCGAACAGCAGGACCGCGAAGTACTCCGGCGAGGAGAAGCGCAACGCGAACCGCGCGAGGGGATGAGTCAGCACCACCATGATGACCGCGGCCAGCAAACCACCGCCGAGGGCTGCGACCAGGGTCCAGCCTAGCGCCTTGGCGGGCTTGCCCTTGCGCGCCATGGTGTAGCCATCCCACAGCATTGGAACGTCGATCGGCTCGCCCGGGATCCTGAACAATATAGCGGTGAAGGCGCCGCCATAAGTTCCCGAGACATAGATCGCGGTCAGCAGCACAATCGATGGCGTGACACCAAGCCGGTAGGTAAACGGCAGCGCCAGCGCCACGCCCATGACCAGCGTCAGTCCGGGCAGGACGCCAATCAACAGCCCCAGCACGATCCCGATGAAAAGCATCGCCAGATTGAGCGGCGTCAGGCAGTCAACGAAGCCGTTCGCGAGATGCAACAGGATATCGGCCATGATGCGGTTCCTGCCCTCTCAACCGCCGAGCATGATGCGTACGAAATCGGTGACGGCGTCGAACGGCGGCCATCCGCGTGGCAGCGAGACGTAGGCGAAGCGCATGAAGATCAGGGCCGATAGCAAAATGGCGCCGGTGCTGAAGATCCATATCACCGCGTGGTTGCGGTAGCGGCCGAGGTACATGAAGGCGACAAGAAACAGGAATGTGGAGAGCAGAAAGCCGATGACATCGACCACCACCGCATAGACCACCACCAGCACGATGCCGCCGACGAGCGTCCGCGGATAGGTGAGTGCCGGCGGCGCGCTGTCGTCGGTTTCCAGGACTTCGGCAATTCCCTGCGCCTGCGATCTCATTCCGGCAAACGCACGCAGGATTTCAAACACGCAAACCGTAGCCATCAGGAGGATCGCCGCGGTTGGCCAGAAGTCGGGGCCGAGCATGCCAGGACGCTCGGCGTATTCGATCTGCCGCACCAGAAAATAAAGCAGTGCCGCGACGGCGAGGCCGACAAAATAGGGAAGCGAGGATCTTATGGCGCTGCTGTCCATGGGATGATGGCCCTCGGCCTGGCCCGTCCTGCTTGCGTTCTGTCTTTCCGAATAGCGAAGCCCGCCCCGGACCAGTTCGGCAGGCTTCGGTTCGGTCGGCGTCAATTTGCCGCCATCGCCTTTTTCATGTCGTTGAGCTGCTCGTTGACATAAGCGCCGGCTTTGGCCGACCCCTCAAAGCTGTCGTCGAAGCCGTACTGGTCCTTCAGGAAGGCCTTGTATTCGGGCGTGGCGGCGACCTTCGCCAGCGCGTCGGACAGCGCCTTGACCCGGTCCGGCGGCGTTCCGGCGCGCACGACGATCGAACGGAACTGGGGCAGCGCGACCTTGTAGCCTTTCTCGAAGGAGGTCGGCACGTCCTTGAACGCGGGATGGCGCCGTTCGCCAAAAATCAGAATCGGACGCATCTGCTTGCCGTCGAGGAAGCGCCTGACGTCGCCGGCCTGCTCGTAGAGCACGTCGGCATGGTCGCCAAGGATCGAGACGTAGCGCTCGGCCGGCTTGGCAAACGGAACCTGAACGAATTTCAGCCCGCTCTTGGCGATCACGCTCAGCGAAAAATCGTCGACGCTGCCGAAGCCGAGCGTGGCGATCTTCATCTTGCCCGGACTTGCCTTCGCCCGCTTGACGAAATCGTCCCAGGTCTTGATCGGGCTGTCGTATTTGACGAACAGGAAGGATGGCCCCTTGATCATCACGGCCACCGGCGTGAGGTCGTTCATGCTCCATCGCGGCTTCTTGCCGGCCAGCAGCGCGTGACTGTCGGCGATGTAGATCGCCATCGAGTAGCCATCGGCGGGTGCTGCGAGGAGTTTCGCGATGCCCGTGGCGCCGGTGCCGCCCGGCACGTTTAGAACCGGGATACCCTGCTTGACCATCGGCTCCATGAGTTTGCTGACGAGCCGGGCCAATTGATCGGCGCCACCGCCTGGACCCCAGGGCACGAGCATTTCGATCGGCCGTTCCAGATAATCGGCCGCCATCGCAGGCCCGCCCAGCAGCGCGGCGCCGAGTGCGACGACCCAGGACAGTTTTGTCTTTTGTGAGATCGGACTCATGAATGTATCCTCCTTGCCACCGGCGCTGACGTGCTCGTTCGTTTCCTCCGCGGCCGTGCCCGGTATAAACGAAGTCCGGCTTATGGATGCCGGTTCAGATCGGGACAGCGAGAACCGTCCTGGCAAAGTCTCACGATGTGAGACCAATGGTCCTAAGAAGATTAGCAGATCGCTTTGCAGCCGCAATGTGGGGAAGATGGGCCTCTTCGTCGCGGGACATCGCGCCGTTTGCGGGCGGATGCCGTCACGCGACAATTCTCACGTCGTGAGACTCAAGCCGTCCGTTGCGCGATTGGCACATAGGCGCGTGCCGCCGGTCCGTTATAGAGGGTGAGGGGCCTGATCAGGATGTTGTTGTCGAGTTGCTCGATCACTTGCACGGCCCATCCGGGCGTGCGTCCGATCGCGAAAATCGGGACGAACAGGTCGCGCGTCAGGCCCAGCAGGTGATAGACGACGCCGGAATAGAAATCGACGTTCACGTTGACGCCATGGCGTGCATAAGGGACCATGGCTGCCACAACCGCCTGCAATATCTCGTACCAGCGCGGTTCGCCCATTTCCTTCGACAACCGTTCGACGCCGGCGCGCATGTGGCGCGCGCGCGGGTCCTCGGCGCGGTAGACGCGATGTCCGAAGCCGGTGATCGGCGTTCCGGCCTTGCGCTTCTCCCGCACGTAGTCCGCCGCTCGCGCGGGATCGCCGATTTCCTCGGCCGTCTTCATCACGTCCTCGGCCGCGCCGCCGTGCGCGGGTCCCGAGAGCGCGGCAATCGCTGCAACGATGGCGGCGTGCAGGTTGGCCTCGGTGCCGATCACCACCCGTGCCGCAAACGAAGATGCGTTGGAACCGTGCTCGGCATGCAGGATCAGGTCGCGGTCGATCAGTTGGGCGGCGTCGCTGCTCGGTTTCTCGCCCCGGAGCATCCAGAGCAGATTGGCCGCGTGACCGAGCGTCTCGTCGGGGCGGACGGGGTCGCGACCAGCGCGGATGCGCGAAAGCGCGGCAACGATCATCGGCACCTGAGCGGTGAGACGTACCGCTTTGCGCAGCGTCGCCTCGCGGGAGTTGTCGGCGGTTTCCGGATCGAAGGCGGCGAGCGCCGAAGTTGCGGTGCGAACCACGTCCATTGGATGCGCGGATTTGATCGAGCGGATGATGTCAAAAACCGGTTCGGGCAGACTTCGCGCCGACTTTAACGCGGCATCGAAGCCGGCCAGTTCGTCCCTGGTCGGCAACTCGCCGTGCAGCAGCAGCCATGCCGTTTCCTCGAAGCTCGATTGCTCGGCGAGTTCATGGATCGAATAGCCGCGATAGAGCAGTTCGCCGGCCCTGCCGTCGATGAATGTGCAAGGTGAGCGGTCGAAATAGACACCCTTCAGACCGCGTTGAATCTTGATCGTCTCGGCGGTTTCGGTCATTGATGCCCTCTTCGGTTGCCGATGCCTGTTTCGATCTCCGCTGCCGCCCGCGGGCTCGCGCTCACTCGCGCAACGTTTTTCTCACATGGTGAGAAGCATGGAACTGCTCGATCGGCTGTTTGATATCGCACGCCGGCGTTATCGCAAAATCGTTTTGCCGGAAGGCGAGGATGCTCGCGTCGTCGCCGCCGCGGCTCGTCTTCGGGACGAGAAGATCGCGAGACCGGTTCTGATCGGCGGAGCTGATGCCATCGCCGCAGTGGCAGCGACCTACAGTGTTTCGCTTGACGGAATCGAACTGATCGAGCCGCGCAACGATGCAAGGCTGCGAAGCTACGGTCACGTCTGCGCGGCCGCGCGTGAAGCCATGACCGCATCGATGGCGATGCGGCTCATGACACGGCCGCTGTACTTCGGCGGCATGATGCTGCGCCAAGGCGACGCCGATGCGATGGTCGCAGGCGTCGCCAATCCAACCCGGCGCGTGATCGAGGCCGGCCTGATGACGGTGGGCCTGAGCGCCGGCATCGCGCTCCCGTCAAGCTATTTCCTCATCGTCGTCTCGAACTTCCGCGCGCAGGGGCCGCGGTCCTTCGTCTTTGCGGATTGCGCCGTCAATGCCGACCCCGATGCGAGCCAGCTCGCCGACATAGCCGTCGCTTCGGCGCGGAGCGCGCAGGCGCTGCTTGGCGAGACTCCGCGCGTTGCATTGCTGTCGTTCTCAACCAAAGGCAGCGCACAGCATGCGCGCGTCGACAAGGTGCGCCAGGCGCTCGCGTTTGTGCGTGAGCGCGAGACGACACTGGCGATCGACGGTGAGTTGCAGGCCGATGCCGCGCTCATTCCGGAGGTTGCGCGCGTGAAGCTGAAGGAGCCGAGCCCCGTCGCCGGTGGGGCCAATGTGTTGATCTTCCCCGATCTCGATTCCGGCAATATCGGCTACAAGCTGACTCAGTGGCTCGGGGGAGGACAGGCCTACGGGCCGTTCTTGCAAGGCTTTGCCAGACCGATCAGCGACCTGTCGCGCGGCGCGAGCGAAGATGACATTGTGACCACGTGTGCGGTCATGGCGGCGACGAACTGATATGCAGGGGACGGCAATCGGGTGGCCCGCGCGGGCCGCCATCGGGGGACAACGGCACTCATGAGCTCATCGGCAGCGCCATCGAACGCATCGAGGATCTGCGTATCCTGCGCGGTCGCAGCGAATACGTGGACGATGTCACGCGCCCCGGCCTGCTGCACGCGGCCATCCTGCGCAGCCAGGTTGCGCACGGGCGCATCGGTCGATCGATATTGCTTCGGCGCGTGTGCGGCCGGTTTTGCTTGATGCTGTTTCTAGCTCGCGCTTCTTTCACTCTACCGGGGTTTCACCACCTGCCACCTGACGCTGCAACGCCCGGCTCGTCGCGCGCCGACTTTCTGCCGTTTTGCGAATTCGCCGACGTTCGCCAGAATCCAATTAGTACCTCAAATCATCGACACAAGCTTGCGCTGTGCATCGCTGTCGCCGTCGATATATCGTTGCGTAGTTTGAATTGACCGGTGGCCGGCGAGCTGCGTGATAAAGGTGCGGCGGCCTGAATGCGACGAGCAGCTGGACGTCGCGCAGCGAGCCGCCGGCTTTGTGGACGAGCCGCGCCGCACGGCGCCCCACGCGCATGAGCCAATGCGCTTCCTCCGTGCCGCCGCTAATTGCAATTTTCATCGGCGATGCTCGCGTCGATATGCGTCTGGCTTGCGCTGTTCACCGCGCCGTTCGAGTCGAAGTGCAGACTTAAGGCGGAGAACGCAGCGGGCAGCATCAGCTGGTGGTGCTGCTTCATTGGCCTGCAATGAAATTCAAAGAAGTTATCTCAACTCGTGCAGCTTCCGCTGCAGCCGAGATGGCGTGTTCAAATTGGATGACAGAGGGGACGCGTGCAATACGTCAGCGCTTCGATTCTCGAATCGAAGCCGAAACCTGGATTGCGACTGGCTGGAGGCCGCTTTGGGTGTGCAGTGAGCCCCAACATTGGATCGCCCGAGACTAGATTTGCCGGCTGTCCAGCGCACGCGTCCCTTCGGCGGCTTGGAGCACGCCAGGGCGATCAGTTTGGCTTGCTTCTCACCGTCGAAGATCGCCGGCACCGGCGGGTGCGCCCGCGGCTTGCGGCTCAACACCGCCGCAAAGCCCTCTTCCACC
>WHTP01000196.1 GCA_009377695.1 Hyphomicrobiales bacterium
CGGCCCGTATCCGACGCCTTGAGCATCCGCGGCAACGACTCCGGCGAAAAGGGCTAGACCCGCACCCATGACCGTGATCCGTCTCATGATAGTCACCCGTGGCTTCACCAGCGAAAACCCTGCGTGACGATATCGGTTCCGGAAGGCCAAGGGAGAAATGGCGTGGCAAATATTGCCCGTTGGTGGGGAATATTATCCATTGGTATAGGGGCCGGCCGTACGTACCCTGGCCACCGTGACGGATAAGCGCGATTGAAGCGCGGCAGCACAAACGACGCCGCACGCACGCCATCACAGTGACAGCGAATTTCCGAGCGGTTGTTCCCAGGAGCGTTTGCGAGATGAACCAAAGAGACTTTGTTCGTGCCATTAAGACGGCCGTTTACAAAGCTGCCGCGAAGGGAACGATAGACCTCCTCCGGAAACCGCCCGGCAGGCGCCCCGATCCCGAATTGATTGAGCTTAGCGAATGGTTCAACGGCCTACGCTCGAAAGATCAAGACACTTGTACCCGAGCCGTCGACTTCGCGGCTAGGCAGGCAACTTACAATTTCCTGCTGGTCCTAGATGGTCTTGTAGCGATTGAACCTGCTGGACCAAAGGGAAGGATTGACGTGCTCTATGAAAACGGGGGCACACCAACACGATTGAACGACGAAAATGCTGATCAACTCAGCTTCTTATTCAAGGAGCCCGAGTAGTTCTTATGAGGCCCGCGCTCGATCGGCGATCCTCGGGTGGCTGCCGACCCTGCGAATAAGGTGGGTGAACAACGCGAGGTCGCGGCTTCGTCCGTCTACCTGCAATCGGGTCCGGATTGACCAGACATGATTTGGCATCAGTGGCGGCTTCGGCCCGATGAGCTTGCCTTCGTTCCAGGGCGCTCGCATTGTCGCGGATTGGACAGCGTTTTCGTCGCGCATGGTCGTACTCCTCGTTGTGAGGACGACGAGCATGAGTCGTTAGTCGCACAGTTCGGCGTCTACTCCGCGGAGCCTTTCGACGGCCAGGCGTTGTACCGAAGGTGTGCTACCTATATGCAGCTTGCTGGTGGAGCTGTAAAATACGAGGCATGTATCTCGTTGATATAAAGCACAAAATAGTGCGGACGCCCCTCGCGTCTTCTCCCCTTGAGGGAGAGGGCTACGCAGAACGTTCAGCAAGAAAGAATGGGTGAGGGGTGCTTCAACGTGCGCGCTGCGCGCGCGACCCCTCACCCAAATTCCTTTGCTGCATCACCTTCGTGCCCTCTCCCTCAAGGGGAGAGGGCGCAGCAACTCACATTCAGCTCGCAGCAGCGGCGCGGAAAGCTACTCCGCCGCGACCTTGCTGGCGTTGCCGAGCGTGGACGACAGATAATCCATCGCCGCCTGCACGCCGCCCTTCTTGTGCGGGATGCCGGCGAGTCCCAGCGCCATCTCGGTGATGCCGAGTGCGCCGATCTGCATGCCCTCGTTGACGTCGCCGAGGTGGCCGATCCGGAAATACTTCCCGGCATAAGGACCGAAGCTCGCGCCGTAGGAGATGTTGAAGGTCTCAAGCGCGAGATTGCGGAACGCGTCGGCGTCATGGCCGCCCGGGAGCATGACGGCGGTGATGGTCGGCGAATAGTATTTCGGATCGCGGCACATGGTCTCGAGGCCCCATGCGTGCACGGCACGCCGGGTCGCTTCGGCCAGTCGCTCGTGGCGGGCGAACACGTTGTCGAGGCCTTCCTCGTGCAGCATGTCGATGCCTTCGGCGAGCCCGTGCAACATGAGCGTCGCCGGCGTGTACGGGAAGAAGCCGATCTTGTTCATGTTCAGCATGTCCTCCCACGACCAGAAGGACTTCGGCATCTTCGAGGTCTTCGACGCCGCCAGCGCCTTGTTGCTTATCGCATTGAACGACATGCCGGGCGGCAGCATCAGGCCCTTTTGGGCGCCGCCGACGGTGACGTCGACGCCCCATTCGTCGTGGCGGTAGTCGGTCGAGGCGAGCGAGGAGATGGTATCGACGATGAACAGCGCCGGATGGCCGGCGGCGTCGATCGCCCTGCGGATCTCGGCGACCGGGGACAGGCAGCCGGTCGAGGTCTCGTTGTGGAGGACGCAGACCGCCTTGATCTCCTTCTTGGTGTCCTTGCGCAGCGCCTCTTCGATCAGGCTGGGATCGGCGCCGACGCGCCAATCGGTCGAGATGAACTCGGGCTTGAGCCCGATGTTCTCCGCCATTTTCTTCCACAGCGTGCCGAACTGCCCGGTCTCGACCATCAGCACGCGGTCGCCGGCATTGAGCGTGTTGACCAGCGCCGCTTCCCACGCGCCGGTGCCGGTTGCGGTGAAGATGACGACCGGGTTCGTGGTCTTGAAGATGGTTTTGACGCCATCGAGGCAGCGCTTCGCGAGCTTCGCGAATTCGGGACCGCGATGGTCGATAAGCGGCGTGTCCATCGCGCGCAGCACGCGATCCGGCAGTTGCGTTGGGCCGGGGATCTGCAGGAAGTGGCGGCCGACGGGGCGCGACGAATTCTTGGACATCTCTTTGACCTTATAAATCTGGCAGGGGCATTGCCGGATCGGCGCAGCATGGGCCGCCGGCCGCAGTTCGCCGCCATGAAGGACGAATGCGACGGCCAGTCAAGATACTCGGATCAAGTTGTGATCGAGTGCGGAGCGGTCGCGCAACAAAACCATAAGCGAAGCAATCGTATCGCCCGATAGAGAAGGCCAATCAGGCGATGCGGTCGGTACGGCAGCCCCGCCCGTCTTAAAAGCCGAGCAGCGCCAGCCAATCCCTGACCGATGTCCGCGGCAGCGCAAACGAGTAGGTCGCGCCGAAGAGGTCTACGTCCGCGAAGGCCGGTACCGACGAGGGCGATTTGCGATGACTGGCCGACAGCGTGTATTCGCCGGCGCCGGCAATGGCGACCACGGCAATTCCCTCGGAATCGGTCTCGACCAGCGAGGCGTTGCGACCGTGGGAACGTTCGAGCTTCACGTTCGGAACCGGCTTGCCTTCAAAAAGGACGCGCACGCGCAGGGTTGCGCCGCGGGCCGCCGCGGGGTCGGTCAGCGGCACAATCTCGAGCGGGTGGCCGAGGATGGCATCGAACGGCGCGCCGGACCCCGTGATCGCCTTGGCAAATTTTCGCGACCACATGCCCTCGGTCGCGCCCGGCACGGCGGTCCGCAAGGCGTTGCGATATTCACCATCGGCGCCCTTCGACCACAGTCCGTTGTCGTAGATCGCGGTAACGAGCTCACGGCCGGTATCGGCGAAAGGCTGCGAAATAGCGACGGGCGCGCCGCGCACGACCGCGAACG
This sequence comes from Hyphomicrobiales bacterium, assembly GCA_009377695.1. Lineage (GTDB taxonomy): Bacteria > Pseudomonadota > Alphaproteobacteria > Rhizobiales > Xanthobacteraceae > VAZQ01. The sequence continues at coordinate 3,306 of WHTP01000196.1, forward strand.
TCAGTCCCTTGAACAACGATTTGCGATCCTTGTCAGAGATGAGCGTGAGATCGACGACCTTTTCGGCGAGCGCCGGCGGACGGTCGCCCGGGTGCCCATAGTTGAGCACGACCTGACGCGCCGAAGCGCTGCCGGTAAAGGTCAGCCAGAGATCATGGGCGCTTGATGAATCCGCGCTTGCCATCACCGTGACGATGGTGAGACACGACACGAGGAGAGCGTGCCCCATTTGACTTGACGTGTTCCCTCCCGCTCGTCCCCGCGAAAGCGGGGACCCAGGACCCAAAAAATGTGATTCTGGATTCCCGCTTTCGCGGGAATGAGCGGAGGATAGAGCCGGGCCAAGTAAGAGGTGCACAAGTCGCGGGCGGGTCGATCTCATTTCATCACCAGATTTGCGGTGCGCGAAGGCGCGCTGTCCGACGTGGGGATCTGATACTTCAGGCCAGCCATCAATGTCAGACCCGGCATCGGGCTGGTGAGGACGCCGACTGCCGGCCCGAAGTCGATCGCGATCTCGCTGGTCTTGTCGCTCGGATACCAGACAGCCTGCCCATACGCGCTCCAGCCCGTCGGCCAGGAATACGCCACCTTCGCGTTCACGCGTTGATAGGAGGGCGTCGCAATGAGGCCGTCCTCGCTCATGTATTTCTTGCCGATGAAGCTGACGAACGCCATGCCGGAGAGGCGCTCGCCGTCCTTGGTTGCGGCGCTGAATTCGGTGCCGATATTCAACAGCCACTGCGGCACGTTGGGAACATACTTGGACGGGCCGCGGTCGAGCAGTTCAGCGCGCATCTCGGTGAAGTTGGCGAATACGTTCCAATCGTTCTGCCGGTCGCGCAGGATCCAGTACCGCGTTTCCAGATCGTAGCCTTCGCGTCGCGAGCGGCCAAGGTTCTGCAACGGCATCAACGGTGCGGCCTGGAAGATCTCATTGGCGATGTCGGTGGTCCAGAAGCTCGCCTGGAACATCCATCGATCGAGCCGGAGCGCGCCGCCGATCTCCTTGCTTTTCAGCGTGTACGGGGTCAGCGACGGGTTGCCGAGCAGCTCAAGCGGCGCATTGGGACTGCGAGCACCCTCGCCGTAGTTGCCGAAGATTTCCAGCCACGACAGCGGCGTGATCGAGAAGCCGCCCTTCGGGCTCCACACGCCGGAGTCCGTGTTGATCTGTTTGAAGGTCAGCTTGTCATCGATGTCGTAGTAGTAGTGGTCGTAGCGCGCGCCGCCGGTGAGCTTCAGCCACTGCACCGGTTTGACCTGGACCTGCGCGAAGCCGGCGAGGTTGGTCTGGTCGACGCCGACATCGAGAGTCTTCGCGATGATTTGCCGGGTTTCCGTGCTCGCCTGGAGCGTGTTGATGAAGTCGGTGCGCCAATTGCTGCCGACCAGCACCTGGATCGGGACCGCGTCGTAAACCGCGCCGGTCCAGACCTTGCGCACGGTTCCGCCGAGATAGACGCGGTCGTCATGCTGCACGCGCTGGCCGCTGCCAAAGTCGGCATACCGGTCATGGTCGAAACGATTGACGTAGAACGTGCCGGTCAGTTCCTGGTCACGCTCGCCGCTGACGTAGTTGGCAACGATGTTCTGCAGCGAGCGGTCGGTGCCGTCCGTTGAGTTGACGGCGTGCCGAGGCGATAGTGTTCCGGCGAGCACCGCGTCGCGGTTGATGTAACTCGCCGCACCGGAGGTCGTCTCGTAGGCCTGCACCCGGACCGACAACAGTCCGTCGGCGACGGGCATCGTGAACTTGTTGAAGGCGTTGAGGCGGTTGATATAGCTGTTCTCGCGATAGCCATCGGTCCGATAGCCCTCGACAACGATGAACGGCTCCATCCAGCCGCCGGTCTGGCTGTAGGTTCCGACCCCGCGAAAGGTGCCGAACGAACCGCCCTCGGTCCCGATGCTCGCGAACGGCTCCGAGTGCTTGGTGACGATGTTGATCGAACCGCCGAGATTCGAATCGCCATATTCCACGGAGAACGGGCCGCGGATGACTTCGATCGACCGCACCGTCTCCGGCAACAGTGGATTGAGATCGACATAGTTGGGGGTGTGCAATGAGCTGACTTCGTTCAGCGGCATCCCGTCGATGAAGACCGCAACATCGCGGCCGTGCTCGGCTTCGGTGAATCCGCGCAGCGCCAGCCCGTAGCCGATCGCACCTTGTGAATAATTGCTGACGTAGAAACCGGGCAGCGGCCGGAAGACGTCGCCGTAGCTCGTGATCGGCGTGGCGGCCACGTCGGCGTAGTTGATCGTGCTGGTCGAGGCCGGCAGCGCTGAGGCCGCTGTCGACAGTTGATTGCGCCGCGGCGTTGCCGGTGTGATGTCGGCAAGCTGTGCCTGCTGCGGCGCGCGCGGCTGGGGCGGCGCGGGACGTGATGCAGCTTTGCGACGTGGAGCGGGCTTCTTCTTCTGGGCGGCCTTCGAAACCGATACGGGTGGAAGCTGCAGCGGCTTCGCGTCTGTGGTGGGCGGGGATGCGGTTTCCGCGAATGCGCTTGTCGCCCCGGCCGATTGCAACACGAACGCAAGGACCGAGACCGATACCAGCAAACGCGAACGAAACGACATGCCACCCCCGCCGAAGAATGAACGAGGCCGTCCGCGGCGACGCTGGCGCGCTACCACGCTGCTGACGTGTACGGGTTCCCCGCTCTTGACGCCGTCCCCGACGACAGATGGACCATAAGCCGCGCTAGTATGATGTCAATATGGAAACATCATACCCATCATGCTCGTCGAGTGCGAAGGGCAATGGTGCTATGCGCCTCTACGGCGATGTGAGGACGGCAACGTGTTCGGACGCAACGATGCAGGATTGCGGCTGGATCGCGCGCAACAAAAAACCGGCCGCTCGCTCGCGCGGGCGGCCGGCCGGTTGATTTCAGATTGGACGATGTCAGACGACGGCGCGCGTCAGGATGACGAGACCGGTAAGCGCCACGGCACTGCCGGCCAGGCGATAACCGATCGGGCCCTGGGCCGCGCTGAGGCGGCCGACCAGCATGCCGAACGCAACGCCCGCGGCGTGCAGCAGGGCGGTTGCCATCAGGAAGCCCGCGCCATAGGCGCCTGCGGAGCCGTCGAGTGGGACTTCAATTCCATGCGCATAACCGTGGAAGACGGCAAACAGCGCGACCAGGGCCATCGCGAGTGCGACCGGGGGCTTCAGCGCCAGCGCGACGATGATGCCGAGCACGACCACGGACGCCGCGATGCCCGGCTCCACGAAGTAGAACGAGACGCCGGCAACGCCGAGCAGCCCGCCCGCGGCCATGACAGCCATGAAGGTGGTCGGGACGAGCCACAGCGCGCGGCCGCCGATCTGATAGGCGAGGATGCCGACGGTCACCATCGCCAGGATGTGGTCGAGGCCGGTGATCGGGTGCAGGAAACCGTGGACGAAGCCGGCACCGCCGTCATGGGCGTGACCGGGGTGGGCGAGGGCCACGGCCGGAGCGAGGGCCGCGGCGGCGAAGGTCAATCCCGACAGGAGTTTGCGCATCGTCGTTTCCTTGCGATCGTGAGTAAGATGTTTGGTCCAAAACTGAATATCAAAGGAGATTGAGGCCCACAAG
>WHTP01000179.1 GCA_009377695.1 Hyphomicrobiales bacterium
CAGATCGATGTGTTTTGCTACCGCCCTGGATAAGGCGTTCGAGAAAATCGATTGCATGATCGCGATCCTCAGCTGCCAAGCAAAGAATCGCCTTTATGAATCAACTCAACGCCTTATCCAACCGCGTCGAGTACTATGGGTTCCCTGACCAAGTTCGCTTCGCGGTCAGCGCGGTAGCGGTATCATGGCCAGCCCGAAAAGAGCGGCATTTTCGCGCCGGATGACCGCGGCTGGGACCTGCTGCATGCGCGCGTGCATAGGACCCTTGCGCGTGAATTCGGCGCGGAATTGCGAGATATCGGCGACCGCTGACCATGCCGTGGCAACGCTGCCGGAAAAGTAGACCCCGCCCCAGGCGCAGGTGGCAAGCGCCAGGTCCCCCGCAACGCGTCCCAGAATGGCGGTGAACAACTTGACCGTGCGTGCGGCGTCGTCGTCGCGGCTCGCTTCCGCGAATACGCTCGACGTTCGTTGGGCGTGGGCGGTGTGACGATTCCCGGCAACACGTTCATGCAGTTGGGCCAAGCCGCGGCCGGACAGGACGCTCTCGACGCTGGCATTCGCGGGCACAGCGTCAGTCGCGTCGAGGCGGCCAAACGTCGTGTAACCAAGCGTCATGTGCCCGGCTTCGCTGGGGCATGTGTACCAGCACCCATCGCGCAAGATCGCGCTCGCCGCACCGAATCCGGTGCCGACATTGACTGCGAGCATGGTGCGCCGCTCCGGTCGGCCCGGCGCGGGCGCGCCGAGCGTCGTCAAATCCTCGGATGTGAGATGGGGGAGCGCTGCCGCGACCGCCTCAAGATCGTTCACCAGCGCGACCGGTACGCCGTCCAGCATCGTCGAAAGTTGGGCACGATCGACTATCCAGTCATTGTTGGTCAGCTTGACGACGTCATCATCGACCGGACCTGCCGCGGCAACCGTGCAGGCGTTGATGTCCTTGAGTCCGCCCGCATCCGAACGATAGGCGGATAGCGCATCTGGAAAAGTCGGGAAGTTCGTCACCGGAAATTTATTGACGCGATCGAGGCGGCCGTCCATGTCCGCAATCGCAAAGCGCACGTTGGTGCCACCGACGTCCGCCACCAGACGTCGGGTGTTCATGCGGCATACCGATGCTGCGCATTTGCGAGCGCCTTGAGAAACTGCTCGCGCCAATGGGTGACGTCGTGGGCGCGCGCGCGGCCGAGCAAGGCGCGGTGGCGTTCGACGCGTTCTTGGAGCGGCATTTTCAGCGCGCGCTGCATGGCGGTGGCGACATCGTCCATGTCGTAGGGATTGACGATCAGCGCTTCCTCGAGGTCTTCGGCGGCGCCGGCAAAGCGAGAGAGGATGAGCACGCCGGGATCGTCCTCGTCCTGCGCGGCGATGTATTCCTTCGCCACGAGGTTCATCCCGTCGCGCAATGGTGTCACCAGGCCCGCCTTGCTGCCTCGGAACAGTGCAGCGAGGATGTCGCGCGGGATCGCGCGATGGATGTATCGCACCGGCGTCCAGTCGAAGTCGCCGAACTCGCCGTTGATGTTGCCGGACAGGCCCTCGAGCTCTTCGCGGATCTCCACATAGGCCGCCACCTCTTCACGCGTCGGCGGTGCGATCTGCATCAGGATCACACGCTTGATATTCTCGGGATAAAGCTCGAGCAGACGGCGGAACGCACGGACACGATCGGGCAGGCCTTTGGTGTAGTCCAGCCGGTCGACGCCGATGATCTGCGCGCGATTAAGCGTCCGCGTGGCGAGCAGCCGGATGCTGGCATCGGCTTCAGGCGTGTGCGCCATCTTCGCGACCGCATCGACGTCGATGCCGATCGGGAAACTCCGGACCACGATGGTGCGGCCGAACGCGGACATCTGTCCGCCCGCCTTGAGCACGCCATCGGCCTGTTCGAGGACATAGCGTTGGAAATTGGTGACGTCCGAGGAGGTCTGGAATCCCACCACATCATAGGCGAACATCGTCTCGATCAGCCACGCATGCTCGGGGACCGCCACCACTACGTCCGGCGGTGGGAACGGAATGTGCAGGAAGAAGCCGATGCGGGATTTGACGCCGCGCTTGCGCAGCTCCGAGGCGAGCGGGATCAGATGGTAGTCGTGAATCCACACGAGATCGGTCGGCGAGATCATCGTCGCAAGGTGATCGGCGATCATCGCGTTGACGCGGCGGTAGCCCTCGTTGAATGACGACTCGTAGTCGAGGAGGCCGAGCCGGTAGTGAAACGACGGCCAAAGGACCTTGTTCGAATATCCGAGATAATAGGTCTCGTATTCGCTGCGGCTGAGCGGGATGGTGGCGACTGTCGCGCGGCCATGCCGGACGATGTTCGGTGTGCGCTCGGTTTCCTCCTCGATGATGTTGCCGTCCCATCCGAACCAGAGGCCGCCGGTTTCTTCGAGCATCGAAGCGACGGCGACGGCGAGGCCTCCGGATTGCGCGCCGGATTCGAGATCGGCCACTCGGTTTGAAACGACGACGAGCCTGCTCATACGACCGATTCCCAGGGACGCGACAGACGCATGGCGCAATTAATAATGCCGACCATGGAGTACGTCTGCGGGAAATTGCCCCACGGTTCACCGCTCAGCGGCGCGGTGTCCTCGGACATTAGGCCAAGGTGGTTGCGGGTCCGTAGCAATTCTTCAAATTTCTCCCGGGCTTCTTCGCGGCGGCCAATTCTAGCCAACGCGTCGACATACCAGAAGGCGCATATGTTAAAAGCAGTCTCGGGCTTGCCGAAATCGTCGGCATCTTCGTAACGCATCAGATGTGGGCCGGTTCCCAGCACCTCCTGGATGCGCTCGACGGTTGCAACGAAGCGCGGGTCGTCGGGCGCGATGAAGCCGATTTCGCCCATCAGCAACACGCTGGCGTCGAGCGATGCGCCGTCGAAGCTTTCCACAAAGGCGTTGCGCCGGCTCGACCAGGCACGCGCCAGGATGGCCTCGCGGATCGTCTCGGCGCGCGTGGCCCAGAACTGCGCCCGCTGCTTTTCGCCGAAGCGGGCCGCGATCTTCGCCAAGCGGTCGCAGGCGGCCCAGCACATCAAGCTCGACGACGTGTGGACGCGCGCCCGCGAGCGCAGTTCCCAGATACCGGCGTCGGGCTTGTCGTAGAGCTGAAAGGCGCGTTCACCGAGGACTTCGAGCTTGGCGAAATCCGATGCGCCGGGCGACATGAACAGGCGCGCGTCGAAGAACGCCGGTGCCGCCGCCAGAATCAGATTGCCGTAAGTGTCGTGCTGGAAGTGCTCGTATGCCTGGTTGCCGACCCGCACCGGCCCCATGCCGCGGTAGCCGGGCAGGTGATCGATGGTGCGCTCGACGAGCTTTCGATCGAGCGTGATGCCGAATACGGGCTGGATATGACCTGCATTGACGTCATCGACGATGTTCATGAGCCAACGGAAATAGTTTTCCAGCGTGCGGACGGCGGCGAGGCTGTTGAGCGCGCGCACGACAAAATACGCGTCGCGAACCCAGCAAAAGCGATAGTCCCAATTGCGGGCGCTGTTCGGCGCTTCCGGAATGCTGGTCGTCATCGCGGCGATGATCGCGCCGGTCGGCTCGTAGCTGCACATCTTGAGCGTGATGGCGGCGCGGATCACCGCCTCCTGCCATTCCGCCGGCACCGCCAACCGGTGCGTCCACGAGAGCCAGTAATTCGTGGTGTTCTTCAGGAACAGTTCGCCCACCTCCGCCGGACCTTCCGACAGTGTCTCGTCCGGTCCGAGGATCAGGTGAATAGGCTCGGTGACCTTGAAGGCGGTCTCTTCGAGCAGATAGTCGATCGGGGCATCGGTCGTGAGCCGCACCGTGAAGTTGTCACCGACGAAGCGGATGTGATTGGAGCCGTAGGTGACGGTCGGCGCTTTTGCGCCGTAGTCGAAGCGCGGGCGAAGCCTGATCTTGACCCGCGGATTGCCCTCGATCGGCGCGATCCGGCGAATCAGCATGTGCGGCCGGAACGCGCGATGGCGGCTGTAGAAGCGCGGGCAGAAGTCGGTGACCTCGATGCTCCCGGTCTCTCCATGCAACATCGTCTTCAGGATCGCCGTGTTGGGAATATAGCTCTGGGTGGTGCCGGCCTGATTCTCGATCTCGATCGAAAAAATGCCGGCCTCCGGCGCACCTGCAGGGTGACCGAGCAGGGCGTGAAAGATCGGATCGCCGTCGAAGCGAGGCAGGCACGACCAGACAATCCGTGCCTCACGGTCAATCAGCGCGCCGATGCTGCAATTTCCAATCAGCCCAAGATCGAGACTCTGCAATGGCTCACAATCCTCCAAGCTTCGTGGGCAGCTCTCGCAGCCAAGTCAGGAATTCGCCGGTCCCGGCCGCACGGTAGGTGGCGTTCGTTTCGCCGGGGCCGACCTTAATTGAAACGCCGTCCCGGGCATTAACGAGAATGAAGGCATCCTCGTCGGTCACATCGTCGCCGGCGAATACGGCCCTTCGGCCGGAGAATGGCTTCTCGTTGAGGTAATCGGCAATTGCTGCTCCCTTGTTGCCGCCAACGGCCTTGGCTTCAACAACCATCTTGCCGCGCTTGAGTTCGACACCGGGCAGGTCGTTGACCGCGGCATGCATCGCCTGCAGGCAGGCCTTTTCAAGCTCCGGATGCGAGCGGTAATGCAACGCGACCGCACCATATTTGTATTCGAGGAAGAGAGCGGGGTATTTCTTCAGGAGCGGCCACAGGGCTTTCTCGATCGCAGAAGTAAATCCGCCATCGACGGATGGCGCATGGGTGTGGCCCTGTGCGTCGCGCCGCGTCAGGCCGTGAACGCCGGCGATCGACAGGCGCAGCGGATCGAGGAAGCGATCGACCGCCGCGATTTCGCGGCCGGTGATGATCGCGACCGCACCACCCAGCAGCGTATCGAGATGCGCCAGCGCCTGGCGGGTGGAGAGATCAAGCCGCACTTCGTCGGGACGGTCCGCGATCGCGACCAGAGTTCCGTCGAAATCCAGAAACAGGGCAACGCGTTCGGAATCGCTCAGGTCGGGCAGGGTCATAATCGCCGTTCAGCATTATTAAAGTCTTATGCAGCTCAGGGGGGTGGCATCCCAATGCGGCAAGACCTTGATTTAGGCTATATTTCGGTATGTTCAATTATTGGCGGTCTCGTTTTCGATGGCTAACGCTACGTTGCGGGCGCTCGCCCCTCGGATTGCTTTACCGAATGCCATGAAATACGGGCAGTTTGCGCCTGTAACGCGGTCTACACTGGACTGGCGGTCAGCCGACAACTAGAATTTTATCAAATGCAACGTGATTGGTGCTCGGCGTGATTCATTACGTCCGCTTGCAACTCAGGCGTTTGGCGACCGGCCTGGCGGTCGTGGCGGCGCTTGCCTTGGTGCTGGACGGCGCGATTGGCTCCAATCACCACCTGTCGGCGGCGGCGCCGGGTCATCACCATGCGGAGCCCCATAGTCACGGCTCGCACGCGCACAGCCACGGCGTTGATCGATCCGATCGTCAACTGGCGCATAGCGACGTTTCGTATGGCATTGAGGTGCCCGCGGCGGATCACGATGGAGCGCCAGCGCCCTCTCTGGATGCCGACGCAAACTGCTGGCTTAACGCGGTCTATGCCGCGGTCGTACTGCCCTGTCCGAGCGCGCACGCGCCGCCAATTCAATTTTGTGAGACCGTGACCGCAGCTCGTCCCCGCCAGGGGAAAGGTGTTGTGCCTGACGGCCTTCGAAAGCCGCCAAGACCCCTCGCACTCGCCTAACCGCGCGCAGCTCTGGTGCTGCGACGCGGGTCGCAGCATGTGGGGTTGCAGATGGTCCAATTCGGATTCTTTCGAGCCATTCGTGGCTCATGTTTCGGTGTTCTTGGCACGGCGGCGATCCTTGTCGCCGCGTTGCTGGCGCCGCTCACGCCTCCCGCGGTGGCGCACGAAGGTCACGACGACGGGGCCGCCGAGGCCATGACGGGGCCGGTCGCTCCGCGCGTCTCCGCGGCTTCCGATGCCTATGAGGTCGTCGGCATTCTTCATGGCGATCGGCTTCTCATCTTTCTCGATCGCTTCGCGAGCAACGAGCCCGTCACCAAGGCGAGCATCGCGGTCACGATCGGCGACGCCGCCGAGGCGGTAACGGCCGAGCCCACCGCGGACGGTGCCTACGCGATCACCTCTCCGCGCTTCCGGTCGGCGGGTCCAGTCGAACTCGTGTTCGCGATCACGGGCGACGCGGGGGAAGACCTGCTCATCGGGACGCTGACCGTCCCGCAGGAGGCTGCGGCGACGCCGGGCGTGTCCACGCCCAACGCGCTGCGGACGTGGATCGCGTCGCTCGTCTCGCCGCTCTGGCAAGTCGTGCTGCTGGCGGCAGCGACGATCGGGCTCGCCTTGTACGGCGTCTTCCTCCTTGTGCGGCGTTATTTCGTAAGGGCGGCGGCGACGGGGCTGGTGGCGGTCGCCTGCGTCGGGCTTCTGTTCGAGTCGGCCCGCGGCCACGGCGGTGACGACCACGCGCATCCGCCGGCTGCCGGTGCCCAGAATGGGCAGGCAGCCACGGCCGCGGTCGATGCGCCGCGCCGGCTGCCCGACGGGCACGTGTTCGTCCCGAAGCCGACGCAGCGGCTGCTCGACGTGCGCACCGAGCAAGTGTCCCCGCAGGAGGCGCAACGCGCCGTCAGCTTGATCGGGCGCGTCATCGCCGATCCGAACAGCACGAGCCTGGTGCAGAGCATCAATGGCGGCCGCGTCATGGCGCCGGACACGGGCCTCCCGCGCATCGGACAGACGGTCAAGAAGGGCGACCTCTTGGCACGGATCGAGCCGACGCTGCCGCAGGCCGATCGCACCACCATCCTGGAGAAGCTTGGAGAGGTCGAGCAGCTCATTTCGGTTGCGGAAGCGCGGCTGCGCCGCACCCGCATCCTCGTGGAGAAGCAAGTGGCCCCACAGGGCCAGCTCATTGATGCCGAGGCGGAGCTCGAAGGCCTGCGCAGACGGAGGCAGGTGCTGCACGAAATCCGCGTCGAGCCGGAGGCGCTGCGGGCGCCGACCTCAGGGGTCATCGCATCGGCGCGCGTGGTGCCGGGGCAGGTCGTGCAGGCGCAGGACGTGCTGTTTCAGATCGTCGATCCCGCGCGCCTGTGGGTTGAGGCGCTGGTCTATGGCGAGATCGATCCCGCGACGCTTGGCCAAGCGACCGCGACGACACCAGGCCGCCCGCCGCTCAATCTTCGCTTCCAGGGCTTCAGTCATGCGCTGCAGCAGCATGCATCTGTCGTCCAGTTCGTGATCGAAAATCCTCCGCGCAATCTGAGCATCGGGTTGCCGGTCAACGTCATCGCGCGTAGCGGCGAGCCGGTGACCGCGATGATCGTGCCGAAGGATGCGGTTGTGCGCAGCCCCAATGGCGAGGCCATGGTGTGGCGGCATCAAGCGGCGGAGCTGTTTTCACCGCAACCCGTCCGCACCACGCCATTCGACGCGAAACGGGTGATCATCGCCGCTGGCGTGTCGAAGGGCGACCGCGTGGTGGTCCGCGCCTCTGATCTCGTGAACCAGGTGCGCTAATGAAGAATTTCGCGAGGTCAATCTGCAATTGGTCCGCGAACTCGGCCTGCTCCCTCCCCCTGAAAGGGAGAGGGTTGGGGTGGGGGTCTGCCGGTCTCGCAGACGAGCCCCACCCGATCGCAGTCGCATGGCGACCGCGATCGACCTCCCCCTTTCAGGGGGAGGTGAGACTCGCGGCTCGGCCCTCGCTTCGCCAACAGAATGCAGGTTAGGAGCCAGACGATGTTCAACATCCTGGTCTCGGCGAGTCTGCGCAACCGGCTGTTCGTCCTGGCGGCGGCACTCATCCTGGTCGGCTACGGCGCCTTCGTGCTGCCGCGCATTCCTATCGACGTGTTTCCGGACCTGAACCGTCCGACGGTGACGCTGCTCACCGAGGCCGAAGGCCTCGCGCCGCAGGAGGTCGAGCAACTCGTCACCTATCCGATCGAGACCTCGATGAACGGCATGCCGGGCGTGATCCGGGTGCGATCGGTGTCGGGCGTCAGCCTGTCGGTCGTCTATGTGGAGTTCGACTGGGGCACCGACATCTACCGCGCGCGGCAGCTCGTCTCCGAGCGGCTCGCCCTGGTCCGCGAGCAACTGCCGCGTGGGATCAATCCGCAGATGGGGCCGGTCTCGTCGATCATGGGCGAGATCATGCTGGTGGCAGTGACGACCGACGGCCGGGCTTCACCGATGGAGGTGCGGGAGATCGCCGACTTCGTCATCCGTCCACAGCTTCTGGCATTGAGCG
>WHTP01000060.1 GCA_009377695.1 Hyphomicrobiales bacterium
CGAGGACGGAAAATAGACATCCAGCAAGGCGACGGGATCGTTCGTGTCATAGCGCTCATCGCGCCGCGCCGTCACGCCGGCTGGGACATGCTTGTCGAGCGCGGCGGCGATTGCGATGCCGCCCCGGTCCATGAGGACGCGATAGAAAATCGCTGACAGCCATGGGCTGAGCTGAAACGCCGCGTAGCCTGCACCGGCGAGGACGGCAACCGCCGCAAGCACCCAGAGGATCGCTTTCTTCAGCATCGCTGTCTCCTGAAGCGGGCGACGTAAGGTGCAGCAATTGGCGGATCGTCACAGCGATTCGAAGACGCGCATTCTTCGCGCGACCCTTTAGCGGAGCATCGCGCAGGCCATTACACCTAAGGACAAATTCGTCGGACCGAAGTGCAATCCCGTTAAGCAGCCGTATGAGAGGATCGGCAACGGCCAGAGCTCCTTCTGGTTTTCATCGCGTGCTCTTGCAGGGGATATCGAACGTAACCGACGAGTGGAGGCTGACATGCAAAAAGTCCTGGTTGCCGCGCTTGGAACCCTGTTGCTGACCACCGCTTTCGCCAGCGAAGCCTTTGCCCAACGCGGCGGCTTCCGAGGCGGTGGATCCCACGCAGGTGGCTTTCGCGGCGTCGGTATCACCGGCGGTGGTTTCCGCGGCGGTTTTGCCGGCCGCGGTTTCCGCGGCGCCAATGTCGCTGGCTTAGGATGGCGAGGCGGCCGCGCGTGGCGCGGCGCAGGTTGGCGTGGCGGCAACGTGGCCTGGCGCGGCCGCGGATGGGGCTATCGGAATCGCCCGTTCCTGTGGGGCGCAGCCGCAGCGCTCGGGACTGCCGCCGCTCTCTCTGCCTTCTCCTACCCATATGGGTACGACTATGGGTATGCGGGCTATGACCCGTATGCTTACGGCTACACCAGCTACGGCCCGGGCTACAGTTACGCCGGCTACGGCTATGAAGCATGTCCGATGACGCCGCGACTCGTCCGGAGCGGCTGGGGCTATCGGCGCGTTTGGATGCCGGCTTGCTGACAACCAGGGCTGTGCCACGCGGCGACGCCGTAAGTCATGGCGGTCGTATTTGCGCCCCTCTCCATCCGAACTCGGGTTTACCCGAGTTCGGCACTATTCGAGGGTCGAAGTCGGAAACATCCGACTTCGACGTGGGAGAGGGGCATGGAAGCTTTCCAACGAGTCACGATAGGGTGAGGGGGTCGCTTCGGAAATAACGTCATCTTGCGAAGAGACCCCCTCACCCATCTGCGTTCGCGGATTCTTTCTTGAGCCCTCTCCCAGTCGAAGTCGGATGTTTCCGACTTCGACCACTTCATTATGCCGAACTTGGGTAAACCCAAGTTCGGGTGGGCGAGGGCACGAGATGCAAGCGCCGATTTTGTTGATGGCACGGGCACGCGGGCACGCACCAAGTAGAAGCCCCGGCCGACTGCAGCCGGCCGGGGCCTTGGAGAAGCCCACCCCGTCTTGGGGGTGTTTGGGGGGACGCGGGCAGGCGCTCTCCGATCAGCATTCTCCGATCAGCAGCACGCGCGGTGCTCTCCCTCCCCTTGAAAAGGGGAGGGTTGGGGAGGGGATCAAATGGCGCTTGATTTTGATCCCCACCCGGCTCCCCCCGATCAAGTCGGGGGTCGCCGACCTCCCCTTTTCAAGGGGAGGTAACCGGACTCGCTGGACCGCTTCGAATCCACTCAAACTCATCCTGCCTTAGCTCCCGGCTCTGCACTCGCGTGCACTCATTGCGGACAACAAGAGGAGCCTCAGGCGCTCGCTTGGCCGGGACACGAGAAAGCGCGGTGCACCAAGCAAGAATGGCGCTGCGCCTGCCCACACCGTCAACAATCCTGTGCATACGCGCGTCTTGTGAGTTAGCGGCCTCTGTTCGGCATTTCTCATGAATTCAAGGCGCGCGGCACGCGTCGTTGCTCACACGATGTCAACAATCTGCAGCGCGCTCAACTTGACCGGCGCGTTGCCTGTGAGAAGGTTGCGCCGTCCCGTTCGCCGCTGAGGGTGCTCTTCGCGAGGCATTGCCAAGGGCAGAACGGGATGCGGCGTCCTGCGCGTTGCCTTGCAAGCAACACCCGGGAGGCTCCGGGTACCGCTCTGACCACTAAGAGCGGACGCGAAGGGTCTTCGCGTGAGCGTCGAGACCGCGAGGTGTCGTGCTTAGCATGGGCCCGGAAGCCAAAAGTCGCCGCGTGTGGAGCGCCGAGAGGCGAACGTCCTGATCGCAAAGGACGTGAGGCGCATCGCACGAAAGCGCGTTCACGCGCGTTTTCGACGCGCCGAAAGCGCGTTTACGCGCGTCTTCGACGCGCTATGGCGCCTGCGGGCCGGTGCCACCGGCCCGAACGGATGCTTCGCGCATCCACGCGCCTGTCGGCGCTCCGCCCCCTCACCTTTGTGAGCGGGACTGACAAACCTCGGAGAGCATTTTGCCTCGCGAGAAGGATGAGGCGTGCTTGCTCTATCAATGATGAGGCTTGCTTGCTCTATCACCGTCACCCTGAGGTGCGAGGCCGAAGGCCGAGCCTCGAAGGGCGACGGCCACGATCCGGCCGTGCATCCTTCGAGGCTCGGCGCCATAGCGCGTCGAAGACGCGCGTAAACGCGCTTGTGGCGCCTCGCACCTCAGGATGACGGATCGAAAGTTCGCCGCGCGGAAGCAAAGCGGCGGTGACCTAGTTCCGCAGCTCCGCCAGATCCTTGTACAGCGCGAGTGCTTCCGGATTGGCGAGCGCCTCGGTGTTCTTCACCGCGCGTCCATGCACGACGTCGCGCACCGCCAATTCCGTGATCTTGCCCGAACGCGTGCGCGGAATGTCGGCAACGGCGACGATCTTCGCCGGCACATGGCGCGGCGAAAGGCCGCCGCGGATGGTGCGCCGGATTTTCTCTCGCAGCGCGTCGTCGAGCGTCACGCCTTCTTTCAGCCGCACGAACAGCACGATCCGCACGTCGCCATCCCAATCCTGGCCGATGCAGATGGCCTCGACGACCTCCGGGATCTGCTCGACCTGCGCATAGATTTCCGCGGTCCCGATGCGCACGCCGCCGGGATTGAGCGTCGCATCCGAGCGGCCGTGGATGATCATTCCGCCGTGCGGCGTCCACTCCGCGAAATCGCCGTGATGCCAGATGCCGGGGAAGCGCTCGAAATAGGCGGCGCGATATTTCTTGCCGTCGGGGTCGTTCCAGAACTTCACCGGCATCGATGCGAACGGCACCGTGCAGACGAGCTCGCCTTTGCCTTCCGCCAGCGGCTTGCCGTCCGTCGAGTAGACGTCCATCGCCATGCCGAGCCCGGGCGCCTGGATCTCGCCCTTCCACACCGGCGAGGTCGGATCGCCGAGCACGAAGCACGACACGATGTCGGTGCCGCCCGAGATCGAGGCCAGATGCACGTCGGCTTTGATGTCGCGGTAGACATACTCGAAGCTTTCCGGGGCAAGAGGGGAGCCCGTCGACGTGATCATCCGCAACGCCGAAAGGTCATGGCTGCGCGCCGGTGCGAGGCCGGCCTTGCTGCAGGCGTCGATGTATTTCGCGGACGTGCCGAACACGTTGATGCGCTCGTCCTGGGCATAGTCCCAGAGCGAATTTGGAGTCGGTGCAAATGGCGAGCCGTCATAGAGCATCAAGGTCGCGCCGGTGCCAAGGCCGGAGATCAGCCAGTTCCACATCATCCAGCCGAGCGTCGTGAAATAGAACAGCCGCTCGCCCTGACGCAGGTCGCATTGCAGGCGATGCTCCTTCAGATGCTGCAGCAGCGTGCCGCCGGCGCCATGCACGATGCATTTCGGCACGCCGGTCGTGCCCGACGAGAACAGGATATAGACCGGGTGGTCGAACGGCAGGCGTTCGAACGTGACCGGCTTGGCGGTGAATGGGTTAAGGAATTCAGTCAGCGTCACGGCACGCGGCAGCGCCTGCGCCACCTGCTGGGCTTCGCCGAGATAGTCGGCGATGACGATCGGTTTGGCCGATGGAAGCTGCTCCACGATCGGTTTGAGCTTGTCCAGAAGCCGGATCGGCTTGCCGTTGTACCAGTACCCGTCGACCGCCACGAACACCTTGGGCTCGATCTGCCCGAAGCGGTCGAGCACGCCGCGCTCGCCGAAGTCGGGCGAGCAGGACGACCAGATCGCGCCGATCGAGGTCACGGCCAGCACCAGCGCGACTGCGTCCGGACCGTTCGGCAGCATGGCGGCGACGCGGTCACCGACCCCGACGCCGGCCGCGCGCAAGGCCTGCTGCAGGCGCGAGACCTGCGCGTGAAGGTCCGCAAACGTCATGCGGCTGTTGGCCTTGTCCTCGCCGCGGAACACGATCGCCTCCTGGTCATCGGTGCGGCGCAGCAGGTTCTCGGCGAAATTGAGCATTGCGTCCGGCAGGAAGCGGGCGCCCGGCATCTTGCCGTGGTCGGAGACGAGCCGTTCGCCTTTGTCTCCAATGACATCGCAGAAGTCCCAGACCAGGCTCCAGAACAGATCGGGATGCGCGACCGACCAGGCGTGCAGGTCGCGGTAATCGCTGAGCCGCGTCCCGTGGCGGCGGTCGACCTCCGTCATGAAGGCCCGGACCTGGCTGGCTGCGGCCGTGTCGGCGGACGGTATCCACAGCGGCGGCGTGTCGCTCATCGAAGCTCTCCCGGAGTATCGCACCATGCTTTAACAACTTGATCTTGGAAACGCCTCGAAGGCGGCCCCAAAAGCGTCACAGACTGCAACAATATTGCGCCTGACCCCCGTCGCTATCGTCCTGCGGCTTGGCCGCACAAAACCGGATCATCCCGTGACCGCCGCCACCGGCATCAAGCGTGTTGGACTCGCGGTTGCAACCCTGCTTGGAGCGGGATTAGCGCTCATTTCGATTCTTTCGGTGGTGATCCCGGCCGACACCGTGCGCGACGCCGTCAAGGCGCAGATTCGCGAGGTGACCGGCCTCGATCCGGTGCTGCGCGGGGACGTCTCGGTCTCGCTCTTCCCGACCGGCAGCGTCCGCTTCAACGACATCAGCCTCGGCGACAACCGCACTGGCGCTCCTGCCCTCTCGGCCCAGCAAATACTGGTGCATCTGCGATTTTTCCCCTTCCTGCTGGGGCGCATCCAGATCGCCGATGTCACGCTGGTCAAGCCGACGATCATGGTGTCCTTCGCGGCGAACGGCAGCTCGAACTGGGCCGGATACATTGACACCCTCGCCGAGGCGCTCAAACCGAGCCAGGAATGGGTCAATTCGTTCTCGGAAATCCGCATCAGCGACGGCACCGTGGTCATTCGCGACGAGGGCTACCGCATCGTCGAGACCCTGAGCAACGTCGAGTTCGCCCTGGCCTGGCCGTCGTTTTCCCGGACATTCGCAGCGACGGGCCAATTCACCTGGAACGACCAGACGTTCGACGGAACGCTGAGCCTGTCCGATTTCCTCGCAGCATTGACGGGCGATCGCACCGGCCTGAAGGTCCGCCTCACCGGTGCGCCGTTCAAGCTCGCGTTCGACGGCAACATGAGCTCCCAGCCCACTCTGAGGGTGGACGGCGTGCTGGCGGCCGACACCACCTCGCTGCGCAACGCTCTGCACTGGTCTGCCGACCGGTCGATCCCGGGCGCAGGCGGACCTTTCCAACGCTTTTCGCTCAAGGCGCAGACCAATGTGGCCGGGCGCAACATCGCGATGTCTAAGGTCAATGTGGAGCTCGACGGCAATTCCGGCGAAGGCGTGCTGACCTATGTCGCGGACGGCCGCCAGACGTTGCAGGGCACGCTCGCCGTCGACGTGCTCAATCTGACGCCGTATATGTCCGCGTTCCGCTTCCTCACGGCGGACCGGAACTGGAGCCGCCTGCCGCTCGAGCTCGATGCGCTCAGCGGCATCGACGTCGACGTCAGGATTTCGGCTGCGCGCGTGATGCTGGACGGGTTCAGGCTTGGCCAGACCGCGGTGGCAGCCAATCTCCGCGCCGGCAGCCTCACGCTCGCGATCGGCGAGTCGCAGGCATTCGGCGGCGTCATCAAGGGATCGCTCGCGCTCGCGAAGTCGACCGCCGGCGCCGATCTGCAGGCGCAGTTGCAATTCAACGACGTGATGCTCGACCAGACGCTCGACGCCTTCCTCGACGTGCGCCGGATCGAAGGGCGCGGCAATATCGGCATCACCGTTAGCGGCAGCGGCGGCAGCATCTACGAGCTGGCCAAGGCGCTGAACGGCTCGGTGACATTGTCGAGCCGCAAGGGCGCGATCGCGGGACTGAACGTCGAGCAGTCGCTCAAGCGGCTCGAGCGCAATCCGCTGGCGGTCCGCGGCAGCGACTTCAGTGGCGGCAGGACCCCCTATGACGAGCTCGAGGTGAAGCTGAAGGTCACCGACGGAACCGCCCATGCGCAGGACGTTCGGATCGAGACCCAGGCCATGAAGGTCGGCGTAGCGGGGACGACGTCGATCCCGGCGCGCGATTTCGACCTGAAAGGCACTGCCAGCCTGCTGGGTGCCGATGCGGACTTCAAGCTCCCGTTCGTGGTGATGGGCACCTGGGATGACCCGCTGTTTTGGCCGGATATCCAGATGCTGATCCGCCGCTCCGGCGCGGCCGCCCCCCTGCTCGATGCCGTGCGCAACCGGCTGCAGCGCAACAAGGCGCCGGCTTTGAGCGGCGAAGCGGCTCCCTCCGCGGTGGCGGCCCCCGCCGCCCCTCACGCGGTGTCTCCCCAATAACGCGGGATATTGGGGGATAACCACCTGATAACGGCTTTGGCCTAACGTCGGCAGGCGAACCTGACGCTCGGTGCCCTGGTGATCGTGCCGGTGTGGTTCGTGGTCTATCTGTTCCGGCCGCCGCGCCCGCGCAGCGATTAGATTTGCCCGCCGATCGGGGCCGGCTTGGCGCCGGCGAATTTCGTCAACAGTGACGCCACGATGATTCCGGCCGCGACCACGCCGATGATGATCGTGCAGATCGCATTGATCTCCGGTTTCACGCCGAGACGGACTTCCGAATAGATGCGGATCGGCAGCGTGGTCGCGCCGGGCCCGGTCACAAAGTTCGCGACCACGAGATCGTCGAGCGACAGCATGAAAGCGAGCACCCAGCCTGCCGCGATCGCGGGCGCGATCAACGGCAAGGTCACGGTGATGAAGGTGCGCAACGGCGGACAGCCGAGGTCCATCGCCGCCTCTTCGAGGCTGCGGTCGAAACCGAGCAGTCGCGCCTGCACGATCACAGTGACAAAGCACATCGTCAGCGTCGTATGGGCGATCGTCACGGTCCAGAAGCCGCGCTCGATCTCGATCGCGACGAACAACAAGAGCAGCGCAAGCCCGGTGATCACTTCCGGCATCACCAGCGGCGCATAGACGAGCCCGCTGAACAGCAGCCGACCACGGAAGCGTCCGGCCCGCACCAGTGCCAGCGCGGCGAGCGTTCCGAGCACCGTCGCGGCGCAGGCGGTGAGGAAGGCGATGCGCAGCGAAATCCATGCCGCCTCGAGCATGGCTTCGTTCCCGAGCAGCGAGACGTACCATCGCGTCGACCAGCCGCCCCAAACCGTGACCAGCCGCGACGCGTTGAACGAATAGATCACCAGGATCAGGATCGGCAGATAGAGAAACGCCAGTCCGAGCGCGATTGATGTGACATTGAAAACTGAAAGGCCGCGGCGCACCGATCAATCTCCGCGTTCCAATCGCCGTGCCTGCACGTGCTGATAGAGCACCAGCGGCACGATCAACAGCGCTAGCAGCACGACCGCGACCGCCGATGCAGCGGGCCAGTCGCGATTGCCGAAGAACTCGAGCCACAGCGTCTGTCCGATCATCATCGCGCCGGAGCCGCCGAGCAGGTCCGGGATGACGAACTCGCCGACGATCGGAATGAAGCAGAGCAGCGATCCGGCGATGATGCCGGGCAAAGCGAGCGGAACCGTCACCAGCCAGAATGCCTTCCAGCGCGGGCAGCCGAGATCGGCCGCGGCTTCGAACAAGCTCTCGTCCATGCGTTCGAGCGTCGCGTAGATCGGCAGTACCATGAACGGCAGATAGGTGTAGACGATGCCGATGAAGATCGCGATGTCAGTCGAGATCCATACCGGCGGCGTGTCGACAATGCCAAGCGCGAGCAGCGCCTGATTGAGCAGACCGTCGCGCTGGAGAATCGTCATCCAGGCATAGACGCGGATCAGGAATGACGTCCAGAACGGCAGCACGATCAGCATGAACAGCACGCCCTGCCACTGTCGCGGCGCGCGCGCCATGCCGTAGGCAATCGGAAATCCGAGCACGAGCAGCATCGCCGTCGACGCGAGCGCGATGGCCAAGCTGCGGCCATACGACGACAGATAGAGCGAGTCGCTCACGAGCCGCGCGTAGCCCGCGAACGACAGTTCGGAGACGAACTCGCGCAGCGTCTCGAAACCGCCGGTGATGTCGAGTTGCGGCAGATAGGGTGGCTGCGCTGTCGCGTATTGCGACAGGCTGATCTTGAATACGATCAGGAACGGCACCAGGAAAAATGCGATCAGCCACAGGTACGGGATCAGGATGACAAGCCGTTGTCCCCAAGAGCGCGCCTCAGCGCGGGGTTGTGTCGCGGGAGTCATTGCGTTAGCACCACGCCCGCGTCAGCGGCCCAGGTCAGCCACACGCGATCGCCGATTCCAACCGGCCGCTCGATCAAGCGCGTCACATTGGCGGCGGCCGTATTGATCACGAAGGCGTCGCCGAGCCGCACCTTGTAGATCGAGAAATCACCAAGATAGCCGATCTCCCAGACCTCGCCTTCGACGCGATTTACGTCGCCAACCGGCATATCGCGCGCGATCCTGATTTTCTCCGGACGCAACGCGACTGCGACGGCGTCGCCCGGCCTGGCGTCGGCGACAGCCGCTGTGCGCAGCGTGCCGACCGACGCACTCGCAATGGTCGTTCCAGCCGCGTCAGCTTTAACGATGCGCCCCTCGATCAGATTCACATCGCCGATGAAGTCGGCAACCCAGCGCGAGTTGGGCTGCTCGTAGATTTCCGACGGGGTCGCAACCTGGATCAGCCGTCCGTGATTCATCACGCCGATCCGGTTGGCGACCGTCATCGCCTCCTCCTGATCATGCGTCACGATCACGAAGGTGAGGCCGAGCCGCTCTTTGAGGCGCATCAGTTCGAACTGGGTCTCGCCGCGCAGCTTCTTATCGAGCGCCGCCAGCGGCTCGTCGAGCAGCAGCACGCGCGGATGCTTGACCAATGCGCGCGCCAGCGCGACGCGCTGCCGCTGCCCGCCTGACAGTTGATGCGGCTTGCGCGTTTCGAGTCCTTCGAGCCGCAGCAGCCTGAGCATTTCGGCCATGCGCGCGGCGATCTCGTCCTTCGGCAGGCCGTCCTGCTTGAGCCCGAATGCGACGTTGCCAGCAACCGTGAGATGCGGGAACAGCGCATAGCTCTGGAACATCATGTTGACGGGACGGCGATGTGCCGCCACGTCCGTAATATCCGTCCCGTCGAGCAGGACGCGGCCCGCGTCCGGCGTCTGGAAGCCGGCGAGCATGCGCAGCAGCGTGGTCTTGCCGCAGCCGGACGGACCGAGCAGCGCGAAGAACTCGCCCGGGTAGATATCGAGCGTAAGCGCATCGACGGCCGTCACGCCGGCGAAGTGCTTGCTGACTGCCTCGAATCGCACCAGCGGCAGCGCGTCAGGATCGGTCCATGGAGCGAACGGTCCACGCGTCCGTGCCGAATTGTCAGGTCGATTGCCGCGGCCGTTCATCCCAAATCCCTGCGCGGGACTATCGGATGGATTCGGAGTGAGATCAATTCAGCGGCGTGCCACTCGGCATCAATGTGATTGACGGTTCCGTCACGGGGTCGACGACCAGCTTGCGGGGCTCCGGGCCGTAGTAATCGCCAAGTTGCACCACCGGCCGCGGCCTGGCGATGATGGAAGTCAGTCGATCCAGCAGCGCCTGCGCCGACACCGGCTTGCGCAAATATTCGTTGACACCGATCCGCACCGCCTCGACCACGCGCCAGCGCTCGCCGTGCGAGCTCAGCATGATGATCGGAACATCCGGCATCGGGAACACGCCGGGCGAGCGCACGACACGCACGAACTCGGTGCCGTTAAGCAGCGGCAATTGCCAGTCGAGGATCACGACGTCCGGCGTCACGATGCGGATCGCCTCGAGCCCGGCAATGCCATCGGCGGCTTCGTAGACGCGCCGCACGCCGATGTTGACGAGGAGATTGCGCACGATCTTGCGCATGTACTGGTTGTCGTCGACGAGCAGGATGCTGAGCTCCTGGATCATCTCCCCGACGTCACTCTTCGATAACGCAATCGCCATCTGCAACGGCCCAAACGCCGGCCCATCGATTGCCGACAAATTCATTCAATCACAACCGGATTTCGGCGGGATAAGCGGTGTTGCTCGACTTGCAGCAAGCGTGGACACACGATGTTAACCAACGCGCTCCACGCGTTCGAGAAACCCAGGCGAGGCTGAGGCTCGAGGCGGAGGCTAATGCAACCCGCGGCCTCACCTAAGCGCCATGAAACAGTCCTATAAGTTTCGAGGCTGAAAGCACGTGAGAATACGCCGTTTACGTCACGTGCCCTAAGCACCTCAGTTCGGGTTTCGTGCCGTGACTTTCCAGGAGCTTGAATCCATGACGACGCCGTTTGAGCCTTGATGTTTTGAAAGCTGTTCCTTCAGCGCTGCCGCGATTTCGTCGTGGCGCTGCTCGGCGAGCTTACCGGCTTCTCGATAGACCTCTCCCGCTGGACCGATGGCAAGCTGAAAGGCAACGGCGTCGTCCAGATCGTTGCCAACAAATACCTGCGCGTCGACCTGCTCGAATTCTATATTGTCGTATCCTGCGATTTGCAGTTGCTTGGTTACCACATCGGTGTCAGCCATGGAAAACGGCCCCGGCCCGCACGTCTGAGCGTTTTCCCCCGGGGGCGGAAGATACTGAAGCACAACATCCTTGGCTGATCCGAGCCACGGATTGTCCTTGATGCCTCGCCAAACGATCATCGTCATGATGCCGCCCGGCTTGAGGCTTGTACGCATGTTGCGCAGTCCCGCGACCGGGTTTTCGAAAAACTGCGTACCAAAGCGAGAGAAACAAAAATCGTGGATAGGCTCGAAAGGATATGTCTGCACGTCCTCTTTCAAGAAATTGATATTGGTGAGGCCCAACACCGCTGCCTCCTTACGCCCAAATTCAAGAAAGGCGTCGCAGCAATCGACGGCCAGCACAGATCCCGTGGGACCGACCAGCCGGGCGAGTTTGATCGCTGTGTCGCCGAACCCAGCACCGGCATCGACAACTTTGTCGCCGGGCTTAACGGGCAGGGTCGGAAATATCGCTTCGCTGTGCAGCGTGAGCCCATCCACGAGGATGTGCTTCCAGCGAATGAATTTTGGGACCAGAACGTCGGTCCAGAAGGTGATGTACTGGCTCGTCGGGCGCTCGTTCTGCACCTCGGAGTGGGCAACAGACATGGCAACCTCCAGCTAGCGGTTACGCTACTGCCCATTCTGGCGCAAAAGTCTCGCGCGAGGAAGGTCTCGAAGAGCCGCAATACGCACCCGAAGCGCACTTTGCGCTGCCCAGATACAACCCGAGCCCCGCGACACCCGCTATTCAAGCGCTATCGGGTTGGCCTTGAAGAACCCACGCTCAACGCTCGCTCAAGGTCCGCGCTACGGCATCGCGCCAGCCCGCCCATTTGCGCTCGCGCGTCGTCTCGTCCATCTGCGGCGTGAAGCGGCGCTCGCAGGTCCAGCGCGCGGCGAACTCCGCGAGGTCAGGACACACGCCGGCGGCGAGCCCGGCCAGATAGGCTGCGCCGACTGCGGTCGTCTCCATCACCACCGGCCGGTCGACCGGCGCTGCGAGGATATCGGCGAGGAACTGCATGGTGAAATCGCTCGCCGCCATGCCGCCATCGACGCGCAAGACGGTGTCCCTCGCCGCCGGCCAGTCCGCGCGCATGGCATCGAGCAGGTCGCGGGTTTGATAGCCGACGGCTTCGAGCGCGGCGCGCGCGAGCTCGGCGACGCCGGCATTGCGCGTGAGCCCGTAGATGGCGCCGCGCGCATTCGCGTCCCACCACGGCGCGCCAAGTCCGACAAAGGCCGGCACCAGATAGACCTGCTCGGACGGATCGGCGGCGGCAGCGAGCGCGTTCACATCAGGCGCGGTCGCGATCATCTTGAGCGCATCGCGCAGCCACTGCACGGCCGCGCCGGCGATGAAGATTGCGCCTTCGAGCGCATAGGTGCGTTTACCGCTGAGTTGATAGGCGATGGTGGTCAAGAGCCGGTTCTTCGATGCGATCGGCGTCTCGCCGGTGTTGAGCAGCGCGAAGCAGCCAGTGCCGTACGTCGATTTCATCATGCCGGGACGGACACAACCCTGCCCGACCGTCGCTGCCTGCTGATCGCCGGCCACGCCGAGAATCTTGATCGGGCCGCCGAATAGTTCCGGCAATGTGGCGCCGAAGTCTCCGGCGCAATCGCGCACGTCTGGCAGCAGCGACCGCGGCACGCCGAACAGTTTGCATAAATCGTCGTCCCAGCGCGCCGTAGCAATGTCGAGCAGCAACGTGCGTGCGGCGTTGGTCGCGTCCGTCGCGTGGAGCGTGCCGCCGGTCAAGCGCCACAGCAGGAAGCTGTCGACCGTGCCGAACGCCAGCCTGCCCTGCTCTGCGGCCGCGCGTGCGCCATCAACGTTGTCGAGCAGCCAGCCGATCTTCGTAGCCGAGAAATACGGATCGAGGACGAGGCCCGTTCGCTTCGAGATCAACGCCTCATGCCCCTGCTGGCGCAACGTCGCGCAAGCCTCCGCGGTGCGCCGATCCTGCCAGACGATCGCGTTATGGATCGGCTGGCCAGTGCCGCGATCCCATATGACTGACGTCTCGCGCTGATTGGTGATGCCGATCGCGGCAATGGTGCGCGCCTCGGCGCCGGCCTTCGCCATCGCAGCGCGCACTGTGGCGACGGTCGTCGCCCAGATTTCCTCCGGATCGTGCTCGACCTGTCCCGGCGCGGGATAGATCTGCGTGAACTCCTGCTGCACGGACGCGACAGGCTTGAGCGCGCTATCGAACACGATGGCGCGTGTCGACGTCGTGCCCTGATCGATTGCGAGGAGATAGTCCGCCAAGTGCCGGCCCCGTTCGGCGCATTCCGTTGACGACCATCATAACGTGACGCGACCTTCCCGGCGAGCCGTCAACCGCTCGTGATGGCGGCGTTGCCCAACGCACCCGTCATGAATGACGACAGCCTCGCCCGGTCCTCACGGGATACCCGCAAGCCAAGCTTGGTCCGGCGCCACAAGACGTCGTCGGGAGTCTGCGCAAATTCACGCGTCATCAGATACCGGACCTCGGCTGCGGTCAGATCGCTGCCGAGACTTGGTCCGAGATCGTCGAAACTGCGGGCGGAACCAAGGATATCGCGCACCCGCGTGCCATACGCGCGCACAAGTCGTTGGGCGTGGATGCCGGTCAGGAACGGATAGGAGAGCCGCAGTCCCGCGATCAGCCGCTCGATGCCGTCGACATCGAAATCGCCGCCCGGCAACGCCGTGCCCTCGGTCCAATCCGGCCGCGCGCCGAAGATCGGCACCAGCTTGCCGAACGCCTCCTCCGCGAGGCGGCGATATGTCGTGATCTTGCCGCCATAGACCGTAAGCAGCGGTGCTTCGTCCGCCACGCGGTCGAGTTCGAGCACGTAATCGCGCGGCGTATCCTGTGGCTTGTCGCGCGGTGTATCTGCGTCCTCACCATGGAGCGGGCGTACACCGGCGAACGACCACACCACGTCGGCTGGAAACACCGGCGTGCGGAAGTGATCGGTGGCGACCTTGCAGAGGTAGCCAATCTCTTCAGCGCTCGCAGCGATCTTGCCGAGATCGCCCGCAAAATCCCGATCAGTCGTCCCGATCATCGTGAAGTCGTGCTCGAACGGCATGGCGAACACCACGCGTCGGTCGGGCGCCTGGAAGATGTAACCGCGGTCGTGCTCGAACAGCCTCGGCACCACGATGTGGCTGCCCGCAATCAGCCGGACGTTTGCAGACGGAGGCCGGCGCACCACGGTCTCGCCGAACGTGCCGACCCATGGCCCGGTCGCGTTGACAAGGACGCGAGCACTCATGACGTCGCGCCGCCCACGCACTTCGAGCACGAGCTTCCAGTCGGCGCCGCGCTCGACGCGCACGCAGCGGGTGCGCGTACGGATCACCGCACCGCGCGCCGCCGCGTCCACCGCGTTGAGCACCACGAGGCGCGCATCGTCGACCCAGCAGTCGGAATATTCGAAGCCATGCTCGTAGCGGCCCTTCAGCGGCATACCGAGCGGATCGCGCGCCAGATCGAGCGTGCTGGTCGGCGGCAGGCGTTTGCGGCCGCCGAGATGGTCATAGACGAACAGCCCAAGCCGCAGCATCCAACGCGGCCGCATTCCGGGTTCGACCGGCAGTACGAACCGCATTGGCTTGATGAGGTGCGGCGCCATGCGCAGCAGCACCTCACGCTCGATCAGCGCCTCGCGTACCAGTCGGAGCCAGCCATGTTCGAGATAGCGCAGGCCGCCATGGATGAGCTTGGTCGAGGCGGATGATGTGCCCGACGCAAGATCGTTCTGCTCGACCAGCAGCACGTGCAGGCCGCGCCCCGCGGCATCGCGGGCGATGCCGGCGCCATTGATGCCGCCTCCAACGATGGCGAGGTCGAAATCGCTCATGATTCGCTCCTAGTGTCCCGATTCCGAAGTTCGTACGATTTCGCGGCGGTCTCCAATACGAACTTCGGAATCGAAGGACACTAGCAACTCATTGATTTCTAGTGTGGCTTAGGTTCAGAAGTCCGCAAATCGGACTCGCGGCGAGAATGTTGCGGACTTCTGAACCGCCACACTAGGGTGAGCATGGCGCGAGGCACCCTCACCGCTCAAGCCTGTGTCGCATGGCGCAGAAGCGATGATAGACTCCCATCCGTCACCCTGAAGGAGCGAGCGAAGCGAGCCTCGAAGGGCGACGGCCTCGGGCCGTGCATCCTTCGAGGGGCCGGCCATAGCGCGTCGAAGACGCGCGTAAACGCGCTTATGGCCGGCCACCTCAGGATGACGGAGCAAGGGCGGAGCAGGTACAAATGGATTTTTCGGATCGCCATGTGGTCGTGACCGGCGGGACCGGCGCGCTTGGCACCGCCGTTGCCTCCGCGCTGGTGAAGGCCGGCGCCATCTGTCACGTCCCTTATGTCGTGACGGCGGAGGCGGAGCGCTTCACCTTGCGCGGCCATGCGCAGGTGAAGCTCGTCCCTGTCACCGACCTCTCCGACGAGGCCTCGATCATACGCCTGTTCAGCGGCGTGCCGGCGCTATGGGCGTCGATCCACCTCGCCGGCGGTTTCGCGATGAAGCCGGTCGCGGACACGACGCCGGGCGACCTGATGCAGCAGATCGATATGAATTTCGTCACGGCGTTCCTGTGCTGCCGCGCCGCGGTCAACGCCATGGCGCGCACCGGCGCAGGCGGGCGCATTGTCAATGTCGCGGCACGGCCGGCGCTCGAATGGCGCAGCGGTGCCGGCACGGTCGCCTACACCGCGAGCAAGGCCGCGGTCGCCGCGCTCACCGTGGCGCTGGCGGAGGAAGTTGCGAAGTCTGGCGTGCTGGTCAATGCGGTCGCGCCGTCGATCATGGACACGCCGGCGAACCGTAAAGCCATGCCGAAGGCGGATCACGCCGCCTGGCCGAAGGTCGAGGAGGTCGCGGCAACCATCCTGTTCCTGGCCTCACCGGACAACAAAGTGACGCGCGGGGCGATCGTGCCGGTGTATGGGAAGTCGTAAACCCTCGCCCCGCGCAGCGGGGCGAGAGTCAATCCGCGGCTCGTTCGGAGATTATCATCCCACCAACGACGTGAGATCGAACGCGGGAGCGCGCACCAGCCGTGTCACGGCGTTCGACGCCACCACAGTGCGCTGCTGCGCAAACGCTTCGTGGTTCTTCTCGATGTCGGCGAGGTCGTAGAGGTAGTTCACCATCAGCCCGTGCGATTGTGCGAGACCGTTCTCGGAGGTGTCGCCGAGCCAGTTGATGCGTTCGAGCCGCGCGCCATTGCCGAGATGGAAGCGCGCGACCGGATCGACCGGCGCGCCGTTGCGTGACTTGGCATAAAGGAAATACCAGGCTGCGGCGCGCAGCAGCGGCTCTTTGAGCGCCTGCGGATTGGACTGCCAGCCGTCGCCGTCGATCTCCGCCAAGACGGCCCGATCCTCCGGCTTGAGCGCCTTCGAGTCCTCCGCCGCCAGTTCGCGGCGAAGCCACGCGGCAAAGCCCGGCACCGGCGACAACGTCACGAAGCGCGAGAGCTTCGGATATTCGCGCGCGATCTCCTCGGCCACCTGCTTGATCAGGAAGTTTCCGAACGACACGCCGGTGAGCCCGCGCTGGCAGTTTGAGATCGAATAAAATACCGCCGTCGTGGGCTGCCGGTTTTCGATCGGTTCGCCCTGCATCGTGAGGATCGGATCGATTGCGCCGGGGATCTCGCGCGTCAGCGCGACCTCGACGAAGATCACGGGATCGTCGACGAGCGCCGGATGAAAGAAGGCGTAGCAGCGCCGGTCCGGCGGATCGATGCGCCGGCGCAAATCGTCCCAGCCATTGATACGGTGAACCGCCTCGTAGCGGATGATGCGCTCGAGGATGTTCGCCGGCGTCGACCAGTCAATGCGGCGCAGCACCAGGAAGCCACGGTTGAACCATGACTGAAACATGTGGACGAAATCGCGATCGACGGCGGCGAGGTCGTCGCGGCGGGCGAGTGCATCGAGGAGGTGCTCGCGCATCGCTACCAGCGCGACTGTCCCGCCCGGGGCGAGGTTGAGCCGCCGCAGCAACTCCTGCCGGCGCGGCTCGGCCGCCTTGTGCACGCCCGCCGCCGTGGCGTCCGACGGGTCTGCGCGCCAGGTTTCGATTGCGGCCGCGAGCCGCTCGTGGTCGGGACCGAACTTCGAGGCCAGGCTCTCGAAAAAGGCGACCCGCGAGCCCGAGGTCAACTCCTCGTAGCCGGTGAGAATCTCGCTGGCGAGCGCCACGCCGGATGCCTCGCCGCGCCCGGACAGGAGCTGCTCGCAGAGGTCCACCAGATTGGCCGAAAGCTGCTCCGACGGCGGGCGGCGGTCACGGGCCATGAGCGCGCGGCCGCGATCTGCGATGGTTTGCAGCATCTCGCCGAAAAATGAGCTGTTCACGGGTGAATTTCCGCTCGCTGTGCCGGCCAAGAAAGATAGGTATGTCATGGGAGCCACGCAAACCACCGTCCGGCTCAACGCGCTAGGTCTGGACAAGTTCAGGCCAGCACGCCAGAGAAACACTGATTCGATGGCGCATCCTAGTGTCCTCAATCGGGAGGTTCAGAGTCCGCTCCAGCTTGGTCGCCAGGTATTTGGCCGCCAAATATGACGAACTTCTGAATCGGCCCGCGAGGCCGCATTTACCGTTAAGGAGAATTGTCCATGCCGGGTCCGCTTACCGGTCTGCGTGTCCTGGAACTCGCCCGCATCCTGGCCGGGCCGTGGGCGGGGCAGCTCATGGCCGATCTCGGCGCCGACGTGATCAAGGTCGAGCGCAAAGGCACCGGCGATGACACCCGCGGCTGGGGCCCGCCTTTCGTGCCCGCGGCCGACGGCGGCCATCTGGGCGCTGCCTATTTTCACGGCGCCAACCGCGGCAAGCGATCGATCGAGCTCGACTTCGAGACCGCCGAAGGCCAACGCCTGGTGAAGAAGCTTGCCGCGCGCTCCGACGTGCTGATCGAAAATTTCAAGGTCGGCGGCTTGAAGAAATTCGGCCTCGACTACGAGAGCATGTCGAAGGAATTCCCGCGCCTGATCTACTGCTCCGTCACCGGCTTTGGGCAGACCGGCCCCTATGCGTCACGCGCCGGTTACGATCTCATGGCACAAGGCATGGGCGGGTTTATGAGCCTCACCGGCGAAGCGGACGGCGAGCCGACACGCGCCGGTGTGCCGATCGCCGACATCATGACCGGCGTTTACGCCGTCGTCGGCGTGCTCGCGGCGTTGATCGAACGCGACAAGACCGGCCGCGGCACGCTGGTCGATGGTGCGCTGGTCGACACCCAGGTCGGCATGCTCGCGAACCAGGCACTCAACTATCTCGTCTCCGGCGAGTTGCCCGTGCGGATCGGCAACGCGCATCCCAACATCGTGCCGTATCAGGTGTTCCCGGTCGCCGATGGCCACATCATCATCGCGACCGGCAACGACAGCCAGTTCGCGAAACTGTGCGGCGTCCTCGGCGAGCCGTCGCTCGCGCAGGACCCGGACTACAAGGACAATAAGAGCAGGCTCGCGCATCGCAACGTCCTGGTCCCGCGGCTGACCGAACTGTGCAAGCGCATGACCGGCGCAGACATCCTGGCGAAGCTCGAAGCAGTCGGCGTTCCAGCCGGACCGATCAACAATCTCGAGCAGGTGTTCAACGATCCGCAGGTCGTCCACCGCGGCATCAAGCTCGACCTGCCGAGCGCTGCCGCAAAAGGCGGCAGCATCCCCGGCGTACGCGCGCCGCTGGTGATCGGTGGACGGCCGACGGCGCACGAGCGGCCCTCACCACGCCTCGGTGAGCATACCGAAGAAATATTGCGGGAAATCGGCGAGTAGACGTCGGCAGCGCGAAACACACACAGCGGCTTATTGTGCATAAGCTTCTGTGCCATACCGCAGCGCAATGGCTCCGGGGTCCTAGGGTGGCGGTTCGGAAGTCCGAGGCCGCTGCGAAATGGAACGAACTTCGGAATCGGGACACTAGCGACCTCGACCAAAGTAGCAGCGGCAATTTGCTACAGGGTGGCTCCATCGCCTTCCATTGGGTATAGGCTGTCGCCGATAAAAACAAAAAAACGCATCGCCGCGCCCGGAAGGAAACGTTGCTAGACCGCCAATTGACAGCTAGCGCCACGGCGCCGGCCGACGCCGCGACCGCGAGTACGCTGACACCGCTGCTCGCGGTGGAGGATTTGCACGTCCAGTTCGACACGTCGCGCGGCGTCGTGCATGCGGTCGACGGCATTTCCTACACCGTCGACCGCGGCGAGGTGGTCGCCATCGTCGGCGAATCCGGCTGCGGCAAATCGGTCTCCTCGCTCGCCATCATGGGCCTGTTGTCGAAACCCGCCGGGCGCGTGACCAAAGGGCGCGTACTGTTCGAAGGCCGCGACCTGCTCAAACTCTCCGCTGAGGAGATGCGCGAGATCCGCGGCCGCGACATCTCGATGATCTTCCAGGAGCCGATGACCTCGCTCAATCCGGTCCTCTCGATCGGCGAGCAGATCATGGAGCCGTTGTTCATCCACCTGAAAATGACCGAGGGGCAGGCGAACGCGCGCGCGCTCGAATTGCTGCAACTCGTCGGCATCACCGACGGCGAGCGGCGATTGGAGCAGTATCCGCATCAACTCTCCGGCGGCATGCGCCAGCGCGTGATGATCGCGATTGGGCTCGCGTGCAATCCAAAGCTCATCATCGCCGACGAGCCGACCACCGCGCTCGACGTCACCATCCAGGCGCAGATCCTGGAACTGATGAAGGACCTGTCGCGGCGGCTCAACATCGCGCTGATCATCATCACGCATAATCTTGGCGTGGTCGCCCGCTACGCCGACCGCGTCAACGTGATGTACGCGGCGCACATCATCGAGCACGGCACCGCCGACGACATCTTCCTGCGGCCGCTGCACCCTTACACCATCGGCCTGATGCGCTCGGTGCCACGGCTCGATCTGCCGCGCGGGATCAAGCTGGAGACTATCGAGGGCCTGCCGCCCGATCTGCGCGCGCCGCCGCCGGGATGCCGTTTTGCGCCGCGCTGCCCTTACCGGCTCGACGCCTGCGTTGCGACCGATGTGACCCTGCGCGATCTCGCGCCCGGCCATGCCAGCGCCTGCATCCGCGCCGACGAGATCGTGGCCGGTGCGCTGGTGCAGGCGGCGCCGCCGGCCAAGTCGGCCGAGACCGCAGTCACCATCGAGTCCGCCGAGCCGATCGTGAAAGTCGAGGCACTGCGCAAGTACTTCTCGGTGCCACTCAGCGGCTCCGGCGTGTTCTCTTCCAAGGTCGCGACGGTGAAGGCCGTCGACGGCGTGTCGTTCACGATTGCGCCGGGCGAAACGCTTGGGCTTGTCGGCGAGTCCGGTTGCGGCAAAACCACCGTCGGTCGCACGGTGTTGAAGCTCGAAGAGCCGACCGACGGCGCGATCCGCTTCGCCGGCGTCGACATCACTCATCGCACCTCGAAGCAGATGCGAGAACTCCGCCGCGGCATCCAGGTCATCTTCCAGGACCCCTATTCGTCGCTCAACCCGCGCATGACCGTCGGCCAGATCATTGGCGAGCCGCTGCATGTGTACAAGCTGGTCAACTCCAAAAAGGAGCAGGAGGAGCGCGTCGCCGGCCTGCTGCGGCAGGTCGGTCTGTTCGACTATATGGCGGAGCGCTATCCGCACCAGCTCTCGGGCGGGCAACGCCAGCGCGTGGGTATCGCGCGGGCGCTTGCACTCGAGCCGCGCTTCATCGTTTGCGACGAGCCGGTGTCCGCACTCGACGTCTCGATCCAAGGGCAGATCATGAACCTGCTCGAAGACCTGCAGTCGCGGCTCAACCTCAGCTACCTCTTCATCGCACATGACCTCGCGGTGGTGCGCCACATCTCCGACCGGGTGGCCGTGATGTATCTCGGCCGCATCGCGGAGATCGCGGATCGCGATGCGCTCTACGCCGATCCGAAGCATCCCTACACCAAGGCGCTGCTCGACGCCGCGCCGATCCCCGATCCGCGGGTCGAGCGGGCGCGCGCGCCGCGCGCGCTCAAAGGCGAGATACCGTCACCATTGAATCCGCCGTCGGGCTGCGTGTTCCACACGCGCTGCCCGATCGCGGAGGACGTATGCCGGCGTGAGGTACCGCAGGTGCGACAGATTGGGCCTCGACACATCGTGGCCTGCCATAAAGCATGACGTTTGGAACAACATCAGGTTTTGGGACGTGGGCATCCGGCTAACCGGTGCCGTCAATGGATGGAGGAGACAACAATGAAATTCGCCCTCGGACTTGCCGGGGTGCTGGCGTTCGCAATTGCGGGCGCAACGGCACCGGCTGACGCGCAACAGCCCAAGCGCGGCGGCACGCTCAATTTCGCGATCAGCGCAGAAACGCCCCATTACGATTGCCACGGCAGCGAGACCTACGCGACCCTGCACTTCTCGGCGCCGTTCTATTCGACCCTCGCGCGCTTCAACCTCAAGAAATTCCCTGAGATCGAGGGCGACCTCGCGTCGTCATGGACGATCGCGCCCGACCTCATGACTTATACATTCAAGCTGCACCCGAACGTGAAGTTTCACGACGGCACGACCCTCACCTCGGCCGACGTGAAGGCGACCTACGACCGCATGCGCAACCCACCGAAAGGCGTGGTGTCGCCGCGCAAGGCGACCTTCGCCGACATCGGCACCATCGAGACGCCGGATGCGCAGACCGTCGTCTTCAAGATGAAGGCGGTGAACGCCTCCATGATCGAGCATTTCGCGTCGCCATGGAACTGCATCTATTCAGCGAAGGACCTGGCCGCCGATCCGAACGCGCCGCGCACCAAGATCAACGGTACCGGCCCGTTCGTCTTTGGCGAGCACGTCAAGGGCAGCCACGTGACTGGCAAGCGCAATGAGAACTACTTCAAGCAGGGTCTCCCCTATCTCGACGGTTTCCGCGGCGTGTTCACGCTGCAGGCCGCGGCCATGCTGAACGCGGTGCAGGGCGGGCAATTGCTGGGCGAGTTCCGCGGCATTTCTCCCGCCGAGCGCGACCGCCTGGTCGCAGCCATGGGCGACAAGATCCGCATCCAGGAGGATAGCTGGACGCTCAACCTGCTGGTCGCCTTCAATACGACCAAAAAGCCGTTCGACGACGTGCGGGTGCGCCGTGCTCTGCTGATGTCGATCGACCGCTGGGGCGGCAGCGCCGGCTTGTCGAAGATTTCGCTGCTGCGCTCGGTCGGCGGTGTGATCCGGCCCGGCTCGCCGCTGGCGACGCCGCCCGAGGAACTTGCGAAGCTCCCCGGCTATTCCAAGAACATGGCGGCGGCGCGCGCCGAAGCCCGCAAGCTCTTGAAGGAAGCCGGCGTACCGAACCTGAAGTTCGTGCTGCACAACCGCAATCTGGCGCAGCCTTACACCCCGGCCGGCATCTTCCTGGTCGACCAATGGCGGCGGATCGGCGTGACGGCGGAGCACAAGCAGTACGACACCTCGCCCTATCTCGCGACGTTGAACTCCGGCAACTATGAGGTCGCCATCGACTTCTCGAACCTGTTCATGGACGATTCGACGCTCGCGCTCGCCAAGTACCTGTCGCATGACCGCTCGCCGCAAAACCTGTCCCGTGCGGTCGATCGCGAGCTCGACAAGCTCTACGACGCGCACGTGCGTGAAACCAACGTCGAGAAGCGCAAGCAGATGGTCCGGGCGTTCGAGCGCCGCGTGTTCGAGCAGGGCTATCAGCAGCCGATCCTGTGGTGGCACCGCATCGTTGCGACCCACAAGACGCTGATGGGTTGGGACATGTCGCCAAGCCACAATCTCGGCGCCCAGCTCGATACGGTGTGGTTGAATCAGTGACACTCGTTCTTCCCTCTCCCCGCTCTTGCGGGGAGAGGGTGCCGAGGACCGCAAGGTCCGAGGGCGGGTGAGAGGCATCCTCGCCGGCTGAACGAAGCCCCTCACCCGGCTCGCTCTGCTCGCCACCCTCTCCCCGCTTCGCGGGGCGAGGGTCAGAAGCCGCAACGCCTGTGAATGAAATGCTCCGCTACACGCTGCACCGCCTGCTCCAGATGATCCCGACGCTGATCGGGGTAGCGGTGCTTGTGTTCTTCATGCTTCGGGTGATCCCCGGCGATGTTGTCGAAGTGAAGCTCCGCGGCGATGGCGGCACCGTCTCGCAGGAGGTGATCGAGCAGGAGCGCAAACGGCTCGGGCTCGACAAGCCGCTGATCTACCAGTTCGCCGATTACATGTACGGCCTCGCGACGCTCGACCTTGGCATCTCGATGTGGACCGAGCGTCCGGTAACGGAGGAGATTTCGCTGCGGCTCGAGATTTCGCTGCAAGTCGCGATCATGGCGACCATCTTCGCAGTGATGCTCGCGATACCCTTGGGGACGACGGCCGCGCTGATGCGCGGCACCTGGGTGGATTACGTGGTCCGCATCGTCACCATCGGCGGCCTGTCGATCCCCTCTTTCTGGTTTGGCATGCTGATCATGATGGGCTTGCTCTACTTCTGGAACTGGCTGCCGCCGATCACGTTCACGCCGATCTATGTCGACCCTGTCGCCAATCTCACGCAGCTCATCTGGCCGGCGATGGCGGTGGGCTACCGCTACTGCGCGGTGGTCGCGCGCATGATCCGCTCCTCGCTGCTTGAGGTGCTCAACGAGGACTACATCCGCACCGCGCGCGCCAAGGGCGTGTTCGAGAAGGTCGTGATCTCGCGGCATGCACTCCGAAATGCCCTCCTGCCCGCGATCACCGTGATCGGCATGGAGTTTGCGTTCCTGATCGGCGGGCTCGTG
The DNA here is from genome assembly GCA_009377695.1 of Hyphomicrobiales bacterium. GTDB lineage: Bacteria > Pseudomonadota > Alphaproteobacteria > Rhizobiales > Xanthobacteraceae > VAZQ01. Next base: position 23,671 of record WHTP01000060.1, read on the forward strand.
GTCACCGAGCAGGTGTTCAATCTCAACGGCATCGGCAAGCTGTTCGTACAGAGCGTGGCGCGCTCCGATTTCACGCTGATCCAGGGCATGGTGATGATGCTCGCGGTCTTCTACGTCTTCGTCAATCTCGTGGTCGACCTGCTCTATGCGGTGTTCGATCCGCGCATCCGCTACGGGTGACGGCATGACCGCAATTACAGCCCCCGCACCATCGGCCGCCGCCCGCCCGCGCGGCGCCGTGCTCGACTTCGCCGCGCAGCAGCCGCTTGGGGCCGTGAGCTTCGTGATCATCCTGTTGATGACGTTCGCAGGCATCTTCTCGGAATGGGTCGCTCCCTACGATCCGCTGCACATCGATTTCGCCGGCATCCTGCAACCACCGTCGTGGGAGCACTGGGGCGGCACCGACGCCTACGGCCGCGACATCTTTTCGCGCATCATCTATGGGGCGCGCACGGCACTGGTGATCAGCCTGACCTCGTCGTTCGTCGGCTCGACCATTGGAGCCGTCCTTGGCATCGCCTCGGCTTATTTCGGCGGCTGGATCGATGACTGGATTCAGCGCCTCATGGACATCCTGCTGGCGTTTCCGATCATCGTGCTGGCGCTGGTCGTGGTGGCGGCGCTGAAGTCCGTGATTCTGTTCGGGATCGATATCAACCTGATCATCGCCATCGCCATCCCGATCGTTCCGCGGGTGTGCCGCGTGGTGCGCGCCGCGGCGTTCTCCGTCCGGGTGATGCCTTATGTCGATGCCGCCCGTGCCGCCGGCTATTCGGACAGCCGCATCATCTTCCGCCACATGGCGCCCAACGTGGTCGCGCCCTACCTCATCATGTTTACCGCCTTCATGGCGCAGGCGATCCTGCTCGAAGCCTCGCTGTCGTTCCTTGGTCTCGGCGTCACCGAGCCGACGGCGGCCTGGGGGCTGATGCTCTCCGGCAATGCTGCCGACTTCTACCGCGAGGCGCCCTGGATGATCCTGTTCCCGGGCCTTGCGATCAGCCTTGCGGTGTTCGCCTTCAACCTGTTCGGCGACAGCTTGCGCGACTATCTTGACCCGCGGTTCAAGGTGTAAGCTCCCACCAGCATGTTGGAGCGGCCGCAGATAAAGGGTAAGAGCACCGCAGCGCATCCGCCGCTGCCAATCCGGCGCGTTGACGCGATCCCAGTCGCGCTGCCGCTCAAGAGCCCGATGAAGATGTCGGGCATCACCATCACCACCGCCGAAAACGTCCTGGTGCGGATCGAGGCCGCGGATGGCAGCGTCGGCTGGGGCGAGGCTGCGTCAGCGCCGACCATGACCGGCGACACGCTCGGCGGGCTCGTGGCCGCGGTGCGCGATCATCTTGCGCCGCTGCTGGTGGGCCAGGATGCGCACGACCGCCCTGCCCTGGTACCGGCGCTGCGGCGCGCGCTCATCGGCAACACCGGCGCGCACTCCTCGGTCGAGATGGCGCTGCTCGATCTGACGTGCCGGGCCAGCAAGATGCGGCTGATCGATGCCGTCGCGCCAAGGCCGCTGCGCACGCAGGTCAAGCCGATGTGGCTGCTCGGCAATGCCACACCGGAGCAGGACATTGCCGAGGCACGCGACAGAGAACGTGAGGGCTTCCATTTCTTCAAGCTCAAGATCGGTGTGAAGTCCCTCGCCGACGAGATCGCGACCGCGTTTGCCGTGCGCGAAGCGCTCGGCACGAAGATGCCGCTCTGCGCCGACGCCAATGGCGGGCTGACGCTCGCGAACGCCAAGCGCTACATCGAACGCACGCGGGCGGCGAAGCTCGCCTTCATCGAGCAGCCGCTACCGCCGGACGACTTGGCCGGGCTGAAGACGCTGGCGCGCATGAAACGGCCGATCGGGATCGACGAAGGCATCCATTCCCTCGCCGATGTGACGGCCAACGCGCGCGCCGGCGCGGCGGGGGTGTCGCTCAAGCTGATCAAGCTCGGCGGTTTCATCACCGCCTACGACGCCGCAAAGCTCTGCCGGAAACTGCGCCTCAAGATCAACGTTGCGGCGAAGATCGCGGAGTCGAGCATCGCGACCGCGGCCGCGGTGCAGCTCGCCTGCGCCGTGCCGAATGTCGACTGGGGCGTGAGCCTCACGCATTTCTATCTGGCCGACGATATCGTGAAGGCGCCGCTACCGATCCGCGACGGCGCGGTCTCGCTGCCGTCGCGACCGGGCCTCGGCGTCGAGATCGACGAGGCGGCGGTTGAGCGCTTCCGTGTGAAATGGCATTCCTGAAAGACTCAAAATGGCACGTGTGAAGCTGCTTCAACCGGAGGACTGTCCGGACCAGCCCGCGCTGATCGAGCGCATCCGCAACGGCCGGCGGGGCAATGTCATCAACGTCTACAAGATGCTGCTGCACAGCCCGGACATCGCCAGCGTCTGGCTCGACCTCGTCAATGTCGTGCGCTGGAAGGTCGATCTCGAGGGCCGCCTGCGCGAGATCGTGATCGTGCGCATCGGCTACCTCAATCGTTGCGCCTATGTGGTGAACCAGCACGTCCCCGAGCTGACCGCGCCGGAGGGACTCACCAAGGAGCAATGCGACGCCCTCGCCGACTGGCGCACGTCCACGTTCTTCAGCGAGCGCGAGCGGGCGGCGCTCGCCTATGCCGACGCCGTCACCCGCGACGTCGACGTGCCCGACGCGGTGTTCGCAGAGCTGCGCAAGCATTTCAGCGAGCGCCAGGTCGTCGAGCTGACGGTGCTGATCGGCGCCTATAACATGCACACGCGCGTCGGTCAGGCGCTGCAGATCGATCCCGAGCCGCATCACACGCGATGAGTATGGCGTGCTTGATCCGTCATCCTGACGTGGTGACGCGCCGGGACGAGTGGAAGGATAAGATGCCTTAGTGTCGACCGGGGACCGAGCCAGTCAGAATGTCGCTCGGGGCAACGACGATGCCGCGCCCGCCGGCCGCGTCGATCGACTTCTGGATCACCCCCGATGACTTGGCCCATTCGACGAACGCGCTGACGTAGGCGCGCCGTTCCGCCTGCCCCTTCTTCAAGGCAATCCCCTGGATGTTGGCGCCATAGCGGTCGTCGAGCACGCGCGAGCCCGGCAGTTGCTTGGCGTATTCGAGGATCGGCGGACGCGGCGATGCATAAGCGTCCGCCTTGCCGGATCGAAGCAGCTCGAATGCCTCATCCGGAATGGCGACATCGACCATCGTAGCATGCTTGAGGATATGCTCGAGCGCGTGGGTCGAGGCGTGATTGCGCACGACGGCGATGCGGATGCCGGGCTTGTCGGCGTCCGCCGGAACGCGGATCGAGGATTTCGGCGGCACCAGATAGGTGAACGGTACCATGATATGCGGCGTTGCGTAGTCGACGGACTTGGCGCGCGCTGGCCTGTAGCCGAGGAAGCCGACGTCGCATTCGCCGGCCTGCAGGCACTTGATCAGCGCCGGCGGCGCCTGATGGCCGACAAGCTCAAGCTTGACGCCGACGCGGTCGGCAAGCGCCTGCGCGATCGGCACGATCACCGTGCCGGTCCCGTGCCCGCGGATTTCGCCGGTCTTCGGGTCCTGGACAAATTGCGGGAGATGCAGCCCGACGCGAAGCTTGCCCGCGCGCACGATGTCCGCGACCCGCGGATCGGAAGCCTGTTGGGCGGCGGATGTCGTCGAGGCGGCCACAAGCACAAAGGCCGCCATCAGCAGAGCGCGACGGCTCTTGTTCATCGTCATGACCTCGTTCCCATTTGCGCGGCATCGCCGTACCCCCGGCGTGCCTCACGAACTTTCCGCGATTTCAGTCGTGACAGCAAGGATGATCGGCGCCGGTGCGACACCATGCAAGGCGTGACGGATAGACAAGGCGTCCTGCGTGACCGGCACGATGGCGGGCAATCACGGCGATCATCGAGGCCAATTTCGGATGGAAGAACCATCCGAGACCAAGACGGCACGTCGCACCGCTCGGCTGACTGGCTTCGAGAATAAGAAATACACCCAAGGGTATCTCCTTTCTCATGCGCAGGGTCCTAACTCAGCCGACATCGCGCGTTGAGCCAGCAATGATACGCCCCGCCGAAAAGAAAACCGCCCGGCGTGGGACCGGGCGGCGCGGCAATCGATGTTTGCAGGCGAGGTTGCAACCGGTTCAGAAGCGGGTGGTTTGCTTTTGGGGCCGTCGAGCCGGTTCTGCACGGCCTCCGTCACCGCTGAGTTCCGGGCCGGCGTCCTCAATGTACTTCTCCGGCGTACCGCTCCGGCGGCCAGAACTCAGAGATCCAATCGTGGCCGCTCGCGTTCTGCATCTTGCGCGCCGCCCATGTGCGCACCTGGCCGACAGTCTTGCCTTCAAGGATGTTGCGGTTCGCGGCGATGGCTTCCGGCGAATAGTAGCGCGACACCGGATCGTTCGCCGGTGCGAGCAAGAGCTTGCGCGCAACATCAACGCCGGAAAAATGCGCCAGGTAGAGGTCGCCGTCCGTGTAGCCGGGGCCAAGCGCTCGTGCATTGTCCTCGGTATGGCGTGCCAGCATCTCGATCGACGCGACAGGATCGAGCCGCATCGCGAGCACCTCGCTTTGGCTGCGGTTCCCCATCCAATCCGGGCGATGCTGACAAACTACGGCAAGCCAAGTCGGGTCAACGAATTGGCCGATCCCGGTCGCGGTCGACGTCCGCGCGTCGGCCTGAGGATTGCCGGCGCTCTCGATCTGGATGATGCGCGACAATGTCTCGTCGGAGATGATGCGACTGACTCTGTGACCCATCTGACTGGACTCCTCGTTACCTTGCTTTGGTAGAAGGCCTGATCAGTGTTGGCATCGCGTTGCCGAGAACTTCGCAAATTTGCGCAGTTTCAGATGTTCGGAAAGATGACGAGGGCTACGGGATGATCGTGTACAACCACGACATCGCACGGTGGTGCAGGCGGTTGTCGGCCTTGCTGCTGACCAACAGGTAGACGATCGCGAGTTCAAGACAGCCGCTGAAAACAACAAGGAACAAGGCGCGTGTTACGTATCGCGCTGGCGGCGAACGCTGCCCGAACGATTGAGCAAATCCAAACCCGGTTTCTGAGTCGTGGCTGGGCAAGAAAGAGCCCCCATCGTTCCCTTCGGAGGCTAAGCGAGACCCAAGCGTGTTCACCCGAACTAAGCCGCAGTAAACCGGTGCCGCGTTTCCATTCCTTATGCACGACTTGGAAGTTTTGAATGAAAATCGTGACACTGATTCTGCACTCGGATTCTGGTGCGTGAGCTATTGCAAAAGTGATTTGGAGAGAACCATGCCAATGTACGGTTATGCGCGGGTGAGCACAGACGGACGAGGCTGCCAAGGCCGACGTCGAACAGAACTGGTGACTGTGGTTGGACACGGCGGGATTGGCTGAGCGGAGTTGATGAGTCCCGACAGGATGAACAGCAGGGTCTGACGGGACTCATCCCGGCCATCATTCGGAGAGCCGAAGGCCGTGGCGCAATAACCACGGAAGGCTCTCAGGGGTTCCCTGCGGCGCGCTGCGGGGCCTATCAGTCAGCAGATTCCTCTTTGTGCGTAATGTCATCGCTGATTGTGCATAAGGCAAACTGAGTCAATCTGACTCACCTCTGACAGATTCGCAGTGACTCCACCTCCCGCTACCGTGCTGGCCCGGAGGGCTGCAGCCATGGCTGAGGTTTTGGTGGTTGTTCGTGTATCTGCCGGCGGCGCACCCCTCGCGGAAACACCAATGAACGAGGCGCTGTCTTGAGCAAGGCTGCATCGGCGCCGCCGCGCAGTGGCGCGACAAAGACTCTCCTCGAACAGTTGAAAAATAAGGGCGTCCTTCAGTCATCAGTGGAGTTGCCACGATGGGGAAGCTGGGAGAACCATCACGTTTCTGGAGGTCAGTTCCGGCAATGTCAGAAATGACATCATCGGAACCGCGCCCAATCGATAGACAATGCGCTCCACTGTCTTCAACCGCGCTCAGATACCAAACAAACTGGCGGCGAGCTGCGGACTGCATCTCACAACTCAAGACCTCAAGGTCGGCGATGCCCTGCGGTGTGATGCAAGAGAAATCACGTGTGGAGATAGCATATCCGTATCTTTGATCGTAGCGCGTGACTGACGACGCGCTCCGCGCGGTATCATTTTACTTTATCCACAGAATGCGGGTACTTCGCTAATGAATGCAGTGCAAAGAGAATTTCTTTTTGTTTGTTTGCTCGGAGTTCGCCGGCAACATCTTCTTGTTCTCTGACTCGACCTAACCGAAGAGCCCGAAAGCGACTTGCCGCGGACGAGCCCGCACAAGTAGGCATAAGTAGAGAGTAATCCCGTTAGCGCTTACGATTCTTGCAGGCTCGTGCGGGAGATCTTGATCGGCGAAAAGCCCGCCTGACGTGGCAACTGTCAGCAAGCGGAACCCAACGAGGCCGCTCGATGCATTCTTCTTCCGTCGTGCGCTCGCGACTGCTCGCGCTTCTTACCACCTCCTCAGCGGTCGTGGCCTTGAGCGCGGTCCAGCCGGCGCACGGTCAATGCGTGCTCATGCCTACCCCCGGCGACGACACCCTGGTCTGCAGCAGCGGCACCTTCGTCGGGAACTTCTCCGACACGCAGGGAAATAACACGCTCCTCTTTCCGACGGGCGGCAGCGGCACCGTCGACGGCAGCGTGAGCTTCGGCGACGGGGCGGACCGCGTCGAGATGCACTCGGGCACGATTACCGCCGGCGTCACCCAGGGCGACGGTGACGACAGCTTCATCATCAGTAACGGCACCGTGGTCGGCGAGGTCAGTCAAAACAACGGCGCAGACACGTTCGTCATGACCGGCGGCACGATCGGTTCGCTTGCGCAGGGGAGCCAACTCGATACCGCTGAGGTCCATGGCGGGCGCATTATCGGCCTCTTCTTCGCCGGCGATTTCTTCACCATGACGGGCGGGCGCATCGGCCAGGTCAATCTCGAACAGGCCAACAACGAGATGCGAATGTCGGGTGGGATCATCGACGACTTCGTCATCGCCGCGCAGCACAATGATCTCCTGGAGCTATCGGGCGGGTCGATCGGGGGCACCGTTAATCTCGGCACCGGCAACAACACGATTCTCGTCACCGGCGGGTCCATCGGGGGAGACGTGCTGACCGGCAGCGGAACGGATCGGTTTACGTGGGATACGGCCGGCTTCATCGGCGGCACCGTCAATGTCGGAGCGGGGAACGATTCCGCGACGCTGCGAAATCTGAGCGAAGCCACGCTGTCGTCACCACTCATCGACGGTGGTCCTGGTTCCGATGAACTCACCTTCGACAACACCTCCGCGACGACGGCGTCGCGCTACCAGAACTGGGAGACCGTCGCACTGAACAACGGATCCGAGTTCACGCTCGACGGAAGCTTCGTCCTCGGAGACGCCGGCACGGGCACCGGTTCCTTCGCGATCGACGCGACGAGCACCCTCTTCGCCGGCAACGGCGCGAACGCCTCCATCCAGCCGTTCACGGCCGGACAGCTCGTGACCGTGACCAATGAGGGCCGCATCGACCTTACCAACGGCACGTCCGGCGCTACGGACAGCCTTACGATCGCCGGGAACTACGCCGGGGCCGGCGGACAGCTTGCGATTCAGACGTCTCTCGGGGCGGACAACTCGCCCTCTGATAAGCTCGTGATCTCCGGCGGCGCCGCGACCGGCTCGACGGGAATTTCTGTCACCAACGCGGGAGGAAGCGGCGGCATCACGACAGCCGATGGCATCCTTGCTGTGCAGGCTGCAAACGGCGCCACCACGGCGCCCGGTAGCTTCTCGCTCACGGGGCCGGTTGCCGCCGGTGCGTTCGAATACTTCCTGTTCAGGAGTGGCGTGTCAGACGGATCCCAGAACAACTGGTATTTGCGCTCGACCCTCGTGGCGCCGCAGCAGGCGCCCGGCGAGCCGACACCGGTCCCGGCTCCCGGGACGCCGCCCCTTCCGACACCAGCGCCGGGCGCCGCACCGGTCCCCCTCTACCGCCCCGAGGTCGCGGTCTATTCGGCACTGCCGGCAATGGCGCGTCAGGCGGCGCTCACCACGCTCGGCACCTTTCATGAGCGGCAGGGCGAACAGGGCCTACTGCGCGGCGTCGGTTCGTTCCCGGGCAGCTGGGGGCGTGTGTTCGGCCAGCACACGCAGCAGGCCTGGAGCGGCACCGTCAGTCCCGACTTCGAGGGCACGATCGCCGGCCTCCAGGTCGGGCAGGATCTCTACGCCATCGAACGCGCTGATGGTCACCGCGACCGCTTTGGCTTCTTCGTCGGCCACGCCCGGACCAATGGCGACGTGACCGGCTTCGCGCTCGGCCAGCAAGGCTTTGCGGCCGGCAAGCTCGGCGTCGACAGCACCAGCTTCGGCGGCTACTGGACGCATCTCGGTCCGAGCGACTGGTATGTGGACGCGGTCGCGATGGGCACGCTATATGACGGCAATGCTAACTCGCATCGCGGCGTCAGCCTCAACATCAACGGCACCGGTTTCACCGGTTCGCTCGAAGCCGGCGCACCGATTGCGCTTGGGGCCGGCCTGACGCTCGAGCCGCAGGCGCAGATCGTCTGGCAGCGGCTGGCGCTGGATCAGGCGCCGGATCGCTTCTCCAGCGTGGCGTTTTCCGAGGACGATGTGGTCAGCGGCCGCCTCGGGGCGCGGCTCGCGGGCCAGTTCGCGATCGGCGCGGCGCTGTGGCGTCCGTATCTCAAGGCCAATCTCTGGCACGGCTTCTCCGGCGCGGACACGATCACATTCGCCGACGTCCACCCGATCCTGACCGATTTCGGCGGGACGGCGGTCGAGGTAGGCGGCGGGGTGGTCGGCAAGCTGGCGGCGACGCTCGATGTCTATGCCACTGCCGGCTACACGGCGGAGGTCGACGGCGACAAGCAGCGCACCGTCACGGGCAATCTCGGCCTGCGCATGACGTGGTGAGACGCAAACGCACAGCGCAGGACGATAGCGAGAGGCCCGATCGGCATTCGCAAAACCAAAAACAGAACAGGCAGTGGCTAAACGGAAGCGCGGTTAGCCAATCAGCGCGGAAGCGTTGCAATATCAAAGTGGAATTTGGGTGATGGTGCCCAGGGGAGAGGTCAATTCGCTTCACGTTTCTTCGACGTCCGGAGTGTCATGACGATTTCGCGTGCGGCCATTTGCAGATCGGAGAGGTGACGGGACGCAAACTCCTCGATTGTGAATGCCGTCTTGATCCAAAGGATATTGATCGATCCGTGAACACGCCCGCGATCCAGCAACGGCACGGCGATAGCGGCCAGTCCGTCGTTCAATGGAGGGCTTCCGTAAGTTCCGCCGACAAAGATACGGTCGCGCGTGCCGTAACCCTTTTCACGGGTTTCCGCGAAAATCCTCTCTAGCCGCTTGGGGTCGCGCGCAAGGCGATCTTCCGGTTTATCGGATTTGCGCAGACGCTGAAGAATCGTCTCCCGCTCTTTGTCGGGGCAAAACGCGAGGTAGGCGCGGCCGACCCCTGTCAGCAGCCAGCCCACGGGCTGACCAACCCGGTTCATGACATAAGGCGAGTGGGTAACAAACGGGCTGAGCGGCCGGCTCGACTCGCGCCGTTCCATATGGTCGCCAGCAGGGACCAGCAAGTCAGACGGCCAAAGGACCTTTTGGCAGAGACGATCCAAGACCGGAGCCGCCGCCTCGGCAACTTGATCGTAGCGATCGCGCCGCCGCCTGAGGCGGGCTAAACCGCTCATTCGATACTGGCCATCCACCAAACGACGCGAGACCACGCCAGCGCGCTCAAGGGTATTGAGGATGCGCAACAGGCTGGGTTTGGAGATCCGTGTCGCCAGGTGGATGTCGTGTAGCGACCACACCGCACGGGATTGCATGACTTGCAGGACCTGCAGGCCACGCTCCAGCCCTTTGATGGTTTCGGGCTCTTGCATCCGTCGTTCTCGCACAAGCCGCAATCAGGGTTGAGCGCTCAACATTCCGTATTCCGGAATCCAGCATTCCGCAATGCGGAATCCCGCTGCTTTTCTCTGGTCTCGTGCCGCCTGGCAGCCTCATCGTCAAGCATGGCCGACATCCAGAGTCCCTAAAGGGAGACGTCCAATGCAAAGCCAGCTGACCCGCCGATCCCGGCTCAGGGTCCCTCTGCTCGCACTTGGTTTGCTTATGGCCACGCTGCCGGTGGACGCACAAAACTATCCGACCAATACGATCCGCATCGTTGTGCCCAGCGCTGCCGGTACACCGCCAGACATCGTCAGCCGCATCATCGCAAACGAGCTTGCGCAAAGCGAGGGCTGGCGACTCGTCGTCGAGAATAGACCGGGTGCCATTCAAACCTTGGGAGCGGCCGAAGTTCTCAAGCAACCCGCGGATGGACATGCGATTCTTTCGGTCGTGCTCTCGGGCTCGGCCGCGCCCGCGCTTCTACCAAAGGTCGGCTTCCGCCTCGACACCGACTTTACACCGGTCGTCAAGCTCGCGACCGCATACCACGTGCTGGTCGTGCATCCCTCCGTTCAGGCCAATTCGCTGCCGGAGTTCGTTGCCTTGCTCAGAAGCCAGCCCAACAAGCTCACATTCTCGTCGGGCGGCTTTGGCACGCCCGCACACCTCGCCGGCGAGTTGTTCAAGATGCAAACCGGCTTGCAAGCGACCCATGTGCCGTACCACGCGCTCCCTCGCGCCATAGCCGATCTGCTGAACGGGACGAATCAATATCAGTTCATCACACCACTACCCGTGCTTGACCTGATAGCTTCAGGCAAGCTGCGCGCACTCGCCGTAACCGCGCCAACGCGAATGCCTGCCCTCAAGAACGTCCCAACCGTTGTCGAAGAGACGTCCCCGGGATTGATCATTCAGGATTGGTTCGGTTACCTCGTGAAGAGCGGGACGCCGGCGGATATCGTTGCCCGATTGAATGGGGCGATCAACAAGGCGCTCGTCAAGCCGAGCGTGCGTGCAAGTATGATAAAAGTGGGCGCGGATCCCGCGGGCGGTGGCGCTGCTGAGTTTGGCCAGTTCGTCCGTTCGCAGATCGGCTATTGGGGAAAGGTCGTGGGGGACTCCGGCATCAAAATGCATCAGTGACGAGAGAGTACCGCCATTCTTGTCCCAGGTCTGGTGCCAGCGCGCGCCGCGATAGACCATTTCCGCGTGCGCAGGGAATGGTTGCACCTGGAGCCATCAGGCGCTCACGCGCCTAAAGGCTCTGCCTCTCAAGGCCGCCACATCCGATCGGCGGCCGCGGACCGCAGCGTCGCAAATCAATTTAGCCTCGTCGATCAGCATCCGCCGAAAATCCGTCGCAGCACGCGAAGTCTGCCCAGCACGACGCTCAACGATGCCAACGGTTCGCCTCACCGCTGGATCGCAGACCGGAACGGCGACAATTGGCCGACCTTTAGAATCCGGGATCGCCAAACGCGGAAGAATCGCAATTCCAATGCCCTCATCGACCAAGCCTAATGATGTGGAGATATGCACCACTTCGAATGACCAGTTGAGCCGGAGATTCGATTTGGACAATGCCTGATCGATCAATGCGCGGTTCCCGCTACGCTGACTGATAATCAAAGGTTGTCCGACGAGGTCGCTCCAAGTGATGGACCTTCGCGCCGCGAAGTCATGGTCCGCGCGGCACGCGACGATAAAGTCGTCGTCAAGGAGCGACGTGAACTTGAGGTCGGATCGTGACGCCCCGAGAAAATTGATTCCGAATTCAGCTTCACCGCGCGCGACGCATTCGAGACCTTCCTCCGC
>WHTP01000166.1 GCA_009377695.1 Hyphomicrobiales bacterium
ACAGATCGATGTGTTTTGCTACCGCCCTGGATAAGGCGTTCGAGAAAATCGATTGCATGATCGCGATCCTCAGCTGCCAAGCAAAGAATCGCCTTTATGAATCAACTCAACGCCTTATCCAACCGCGTCGAGTACTATGGGACTTACCTGCGGAGCGCACTCTGATTAGCTGCGGGCGGAAGAAAAGCAGCACTATATCAGCACTACAGATTCTGAGGTCGCTTGTATAAGCCCCCGCCTCCAAATTGAGCCGAATCCCCTTCCCCATCTCCCCGCCGGCCTCTAAAACACCGGCCCAATGACCACCGAACCCACCAAATCCGACCGCTACAATCCCCGCGTCGCCGAGCCGCGCTGGCAGCGCAAATGGGACGACGCCGGCATCTTCGCGACGTCGAATGAGGAGCTGACGGCCTCCGCGGGCGGCAAGCTCCCGCGCCCGACCTATTACGTCCTCGAGATGTTCCCCTATCCGTCGGGGCGCATCCACATGGGGCATGTGCGCAACTACACCATGGGCGACGTGGTCGCGCGCTACAAGCGCGCGCGCGGCTTCACCGTGCTGCATCCGATGGGCTGGGACGCCTTCGGCATGCCGGCCGAGAACGCCGCCATGGAGCGCAAGGTGCATCCGGGCGCGTGGACGCGCCAGAACATCGCGGCGATGAAGGCGCAGCTCCAGTCGATGGGGCTCTCGCTCGACTGGGCGCGCGAGATCGCGACCTGCGATCCGGCCTATTACAAGCACCAGCAGCGGATGTTCCTCGACTTCCTCAAGGCGGGGCTGGTCGAGCGCAAGCAATCGAAGGTGAACTGGGACCCGGTCGACATGACCGTGCTCGCCAACGAGCAGGTGATCGACGGCCGCGGCTGGCGCTCGGGTGCGCTGGTGGAGCAGCGCGAGCTCACGCAGTGGTTCTTCAAGATCAGCGATTACGCGGAGGACCTGCTGGCGGCGCTCGACACGCTGGAGCGCTGGCCCGAGAAAGTGCGCCTGATGCAGAAGAACTGGATCGGCCGCTCGGAGGGCCTGCTGGCCCGCTTCGCGCTCGATCCGAAGACGACGCCCGCCGGCGAGAACGAGCTGGAGATATTCACGACGCGCGGCGACACCTTGTTCGGCGCGCGCTTCGTCGCGGTCGCGCCCGACCATCCGATCGCTCAAGCCGCCGCGAAGACGAACAAGGCGCTGGCCGACTTCATCGCCGAGTGCAAACGCCAGGGCACCGCGCAGGAGGTGATCGACACCGCCGAGAAGCAGGGGTTCGACACCGGCATCCGCGCGGTCCATCCGTTCGATCCGAACTGGAAGCTGCCGGTCTACGTGGCGAATTTCATCCTGATGGACTACGGCACCGGCGCGATCTTCGGCTGCCCGGCGCACGACCAGCGCGACCTCGACTTCGTCAACAAATACGGCCTCGGCAACACGCCTGTGGTCTGCCCGCCGGGGCAGGACCCGGCGACGTTCGTCATCACCGACACCGCCTATGACGGCGATGGCACGCTGATCAATTCGCGCTTCCTCGACGGGATGACCGTGCCGCAGGCGCAGGAGGAGGTCGCGAAGCGGCTGGAGAAAGAGAGCCGCAAGGGTCGGCCAGTGGCCGAGCGGCAGGTGAACTACCGTCTGCGCGACTGGGGCATCTCGCGTCAACGGTATTGGGGCTGCCCGATCCCGATCATCCATTGCGAGACCTGCGGCGTGGTGCCCGTGCCGGAGCAGGACCTGCCGGTGACGCTGCCAGACGACGTGACCTTCGACCGGCCCGGCAATCCGCTCGACCGGCATCCGACCTGGAAGAATGTCGCGTGCCCGCAATGCGGAAAGCCGGCGCGGCGCGAGACCGACACCATGGACACCTTCGTCGATTCGTCCTGGTATTTCGCGCGCTTCACCGACCCCTGGATCGAGAGCGCGCCGACCAACCGCGCGGTGGTCGACCGCTGGCTGCCGGTCGACCAGTATATCGGCGGCATCGAGCACGCGATTTTGCACTTGCTCTACGCGCGCTTCTTCACCCGCGCGATGAAGAAGACCGGCCATATCGGCATCGACGAGCCGTTCGCCGGGCTGTTCACCCAGGGCATGGTCGTGCACGAGACCTACAAGGCGCCGGACGGCGAGTGGGTCGAGCCCGCCGAGGTCACGATCGAGAGCGACGGCGACACCCGCCGCGCCACGCTGACCGCGACCGGCGCGCCGGTCGAGATCGGCCCGATCGAGAAGATGTCGAAGTCGAAGAGGAACACCATCGACCCCGCCGACATCATGGGCACCTACGGCGCCGACGTCGCGCGCTGGTTCATGCTGTCGGATTCGCCGCCCGAGCGCGACGTCGAATGGACCGAGCGCGGCGTGCAGGGCGCCTGGCGATTCACGCAACGCATCTGGCGGCTGGTGGGCGAGGCGGCCGACGTGGCGGCGAAGGCGCCGGCGGCGCGTCCGGCGGCGTTCGGGGAGGGGGCGCTCGCGCTGCGCAAGGCCACGCATGGCGCGCTCTCGAAAGTGTCGGACGCGATCGAAAGGCTGCACTTCAACGTCGCGGTCGCGAACCTCTATGAGTTCACCAATGCGTTCTCGTCGTCGATCGGATCGCAGGAGACCGCCCCGACACCGGATTATGCGTGGGCGGTGCGCGAGGCGGCCGAGATCCTGGTGACGCTGATCCAGCCGATGATGCCGCACCTCGCCGAGGAATGCTGGGCGGCGCTCGGGCACACCACGTTGCTGGCGACGCAGCCGTGGCCGGAGCTCGAAGCGGATTTGCTGATCGAGAACACCATCACGCTGCCGGTGCAGGTCAACGGCAAGAAGCGCGCGGACGTCACGGTGGCGCGCGATGCGAAGAATCCCGAGATCGAAACGGCGGTGCTGGGGCTCGAGGCGGTGCAGCGTGCACTGGAGGGCAGGGCGCCGAAGAAAGTGATCGTGGTGCCGGGCCGGATCGTCAACGTGGTGGCGTAGTCTTTCGAGCGGTCACTACTCTATCTCCGTCATCCTGAGGTGGCCGCGAAGCGGCCCTCGAAGGATGCACGGCCGCGATGTTGCAACAGCCGGGCCGTCGCCCTTCGAGGCTCGGCGTTTCACGCCTCGCACCTCAGGGTGACGGAGAAAGTTTAGTGCAGGTGACATGACCGCCCTCAAAGCCGCCCAGGTCGATGCCTTCCTCGCCAGGCCTAATCCGGCGCAGCCGGTGGTACTGGTCTATGGTGCCGATGCCGGCCTCGTGCGCGAGCGCGCGGAGGCGCTGATCCGCGCGTCGGTCGATGACCTCGACGATCCGTTCTCGCTGGTGCGGCTCGAAGGCGATCTCGTCGCGTCGGAGCCGTCGCGGCTGGTGGAGGAGGCGAACACCATCCCGCTGTTTGGCGGCAGGCGCGCGGTATGGGTGAAGGCCGGCGGCCGCAACTTCGCGCCGGGAGTCGAGACGCTGCTCGGCGCCGCGCCGAAGGAATGCCGCGTGGTGATCGAGGCCGGCGAGCTGCGCAAGAATGCACCGCTGCGTGCCATCTGCGAGAAGGCAAAGAACGCCGCGGTGATGCCCTGCTATCCCGAGACGAGAAGGCGCTCCCGCGCCTCATCGATAGTGAAATGCAGGCGGCGGGTCTCACGATCGCGCCGGAAGCGCGCGCGGCGCTGGTGCCGCTGCTCGGAGGCGATCGTCTGGCGTCGCGCAGCGAACTGCAGAAGCTCGCGATGTATGCCCGCGGCAAGCAGCGGGTGGAGCTCGAGGACGTCGCTGCCGTGGTGACCGACGCCTCGGCGCTGGCGCTCGACGCGCTCGTCGATGCGGCGTTCGCCGGCAAGCTCGCCGACATCGAATTCCAGTACACCAAGGCGCGCAATGCCGGCACCTCAGCGGGCGCGATCCTGTTCGGTGTTGCGCGCCACGCGAGTCAGTTGCACAAGGCGCGGCTGGCGGTCGATGACGGCCAGTCCGTCGACGCGGCAGTCGGGGGCCTGTGGCTGCACTTCAGCCGCGTGCCACTTGCGCAGGCGGCGCTCCGGGCGTGGTCGGCGTCGCGCCTGCAGGCCGCGATCGGCCAGGTCGGCGACGCGACCTTGCAGTCACGCCTCAATGCCGACCTCTCCGAAGCGATCATCCAGCGGCTGTTGCTGTCGCTCGCAATGGCGTCGCGCCGGAAGGATTGACGCCGACGGCTGCAAGCGTCCATGCGGCTTCGCCATCCGCTACGAGCGCTCCAACCTGCTCAGCACGTGCTCGAGCTGCTCGAGTTCATTGTACTCGACGTGCAGCACGCCGCCCTTGCCTTTATGGTCGATGGTGACGTTGAGGCCGATCGCATCCGACACGCGCCGCTCCAGCGCCATGGTGTCGGCATCTTTGCGTCCGTTCGACTTGCCCTTGCCTGCCCTCGCCTGCGGCTTGCCGTCCTTTTTCTGCGTCAGCGCTTCGACCTGGCGCACGTTGAGCCCGCGCTCGACGATGTTGCGCGCCAGCTCGTCGGCGTTCGGTTGCCCGATCAACGCGCGGGCGTGGCCGGCGGTGAGCTGGCCGGCATCGATGTAGGCCTTCACTTGGTCGGAGAGCTGCAACAGCCGCAGCGTATTGGCGACGTGGCTGCGGCTCTTGCCGACGAACCGCGCGACGTCGATCTGGTTGTGCTTGTACTGGTCGATCAGCGACTGATAGCCCATCGCCTCTTCCAGCGGATTGAGGTCGGCGCGCTGCACATTCTCGATGATCGCGAGTTCCAGCGCCTCCGCATCGTTCACCTCGACGGTGATGATCGGAACCTCGTGCAAGCCGGCGCGCTGCGCCGCGCGCCAGCGCCGTTCGCCGGCGACGATCTCGAACTGATCGGCCGCGCCCTTGATCGCACGCACCACGATCGGCTGGATGATGCCGCGCTCTTTGATCGACGCCGACAGCTCGTCCAGCTCTTCATCGGAAAAGTTGCGGCGCGGATTGCGCGGATTGGCCTTGACGAATTCGATCGGCGCCTTGCGCGTGGTGCGCGAGCGCTCGGCCGTCCTGCTCTCGTCGCCGACGTCGCCGATGAGCGCGGCGAGTCCGCGGCCCAGTCGCGTTCGCCCGTCTTCGGCCATGGCGTTGTCTCCTGATGGACGCGTCACGCTAGCAATTACCCCGTGGTTGTTTCTTTCCTTGCCGACCTGCTCCGTCCTCATCCTGAGGAGGCGCGAAGCGCCGTCTCGAAGGATGGAGGCAATTCATGGTTCGAGACGCGGCCCACGCAGCCAAGTGTACGCAGGCTGCGCCTGCTATGGGCGCGCTCCTCACCATGAGGACGGAGAGACCGATTATCCCGCTCGCAATTCCTTCTCGCGCTGAATGACTTCGGTCGCGAGGCGCAGATAGGCTTCGCTGCCGACGCATTTGAGATCGTAGACCAGCACCGGCTTGCCATAGGACGGCGCTTCCGACACGCGCACATTGCGCGGGATCACGGTGTCGTAGACCTTGTGACCCATATGCGTGCGGACGTCCTCGGCAACCTGGTTGGAGAGATTGTTGCGCGCGTCGTGCATCGTGAGCACGATGCCATGGATCGTGAGGCCCGGATTGAGCGTCTCCTTCACCTGATCCACGGTCTTGAGCAGTTGCGACAATCCTTCGAGCGCGAAGAACTCGCACTGCAACGGAACAAGGATCGCATTCGCCGCCGCCATCGCATTCACGGTGAGAAGATTGAGCGACGGCGGACAATCGACCAGGACATAGGTGAAGTCGGCGGCGCCAACGCTCGCCGCATTCATCGGCGTGAGCGCGTTGCGCAACCGATAGGCGCGGTCACGCTCCTGGCCGATCTGCAGTTCCAGGCCGGAGAGATCGAGCGTCGACGGCGCGATCGAGAGACGCGGCACCGCGGTCGGCAACACCGCATCGCGCAGTGACGCTTCGCCGGTGAGCACGTCGTATGTCGAGTGCCGGCGCGCTTTGCGATCGATGCCGAGTCCAGTCGACGCGTTGCCTTGCGGATCGAGATCGACGATCAACACGTGCTCGCCGATCGCGGCGAGCGCGGTGCCGAGATTGATCGCGGTGGTCGTCTTGCCAACACCGCCTTTCTGATTGGCGATCGCGAGCACGCGCGCGGGACGCGCTGGCGCTCGCCGCGTTGCAACGCCGATCGCTGAGCTGATCACCGCTGAGTCCGATGTGGTCATGACAGCACCTCAACCGTCGCGCGCCGGCTTGCGGCCATCATCGGCCGCCGCCGCGCGCCGTTCCAGCCCACGGACCACAACGATGTGGCTTTTCGAATCTGTGCGGCTGGGCGCGAGATTAACCTTAATGTTCCAGTATTTAGTGGCTTCGGTCAATTCGGCATCGACATCTTGTCCTTTCGGGAACAGGCCGAGCGCACCGGTTTTCAACAGGCTAACACTTTGATCTAAAAGCTGTTTTAGGGGCGCCAGCGCGCGAGCCGTCACCACGTCGGCCGGCCCAGAAAATACCTTCACGAATTTTTCGATGCGCTCCGCGTGCACGATCGCGGGCGCACCGGTGAGTCGCACTGCCTCGCGCAGGAACGCGGCTTTCTTCGAGTTGCTTTCGATCAGGTGGACTTTGGATGCCGGTGTATCGCTGAGCGCGCACGCGATCGCGACACCTGGGAATCCAGCACCGCTGCCCAGGTCGACCCAGATCCGGGCGTCGGGCGCGAGGTCGAGAAGCTGGAGTGAATCGGAGATGTGCCGGGTCCACAGGTGAGGGATCGTGCTCGCCGCGATCAAGTTCGTCTTCGCATTCCACGTGAGAAGGATTTCGACGAAGCGGTCGAGGCGCGCCAATGTTTCACGTGAAACAGGGGTCAGCCGCAGAGCCTCGGCGCGGTCCGCGGTCAGGTCGGGCTTGGTCGTAGACGCGGGCATGGGCAGCGACTCAAACCGTGATCCGTTAATCATGAAGGTGGCCGGCGCAGCCGGCCCCTCGAAGGACGAGCGGTCAAGGTGCGGTAACAGCCGGGCCGTCCGCCAGTGAGGAGTCGCTTGCAATCCGCCCTTGGTATCACGCCGAGGAGGCCGTGACCGACTTCCGTCCCCGGCGGATGTGTCCCACCAAAAGAGTCAGCGCCGCCGGCGTGAGACCATCGATGCGACCGGCCTGTCCGACCGTGCGGGGACGGATGGCGGCCAGCCTGGCCCGCGCCTCGTTGGAGAGACCCTTCACCACCGCGTAATCGATGTCCTCCGGCAGTTCGAGGCTTTCGTCGCGACGGAAGGCCGCGATGTCGGCGGCCTGACGCGAGAGATAGACGTCGTACTTCGCGTCGATCTCGACCTGCTCCAGATGTTTCACGTGAAACATTCCGAAGCGCGGCCAGATGCGGGCGACGTCCGCAATGCCGATGGTCGGGAATGACAGCAACTCGAAGGCCGTGCGGCGCTGGCCATCGCGGTTCAGGGCCAATCCATGTTTGGCGCCTTCGGTCGGGGTCAGCGAGATGGATGTCGCGAAATCGCGAATCTCGGCCAGGGCCGTCGTCTTCTCGGTATGGGCCTTCCGTCGCTCCGATCCCACGCAGCCGAGCGCGATACCCCGCGACGTAAGCCGCTGGTCTGCATTGTCGGCCCGAAGCGTCAGCCGGTATTCGGCCCGCGAGGTGAACATCCGATAGGGTTCGGTAACGCCCTTGGTCACGAGGTCGTCGATCATCACGCCGAGGTAGCCTTCGGCGCGGTCGAACACGATGTCCCCGCCGCCGGCCGCCCGAGACGCCGCGTTGAGGCCGGCCACCAGGCCCTGTGCCCCCGCCTCTTCGTATCCGGTCGTGCCGTTGATCTGCCCCGCCAGGAACAGCCCCGGCAGGCGTTTGGTCTCAAGCGTCGGCTTCAGTTCCCGTGGGTCAACGTGGTCGTATTCGATCGCGTATCCCGGACGCACGACGTGGGCCTTCTCTAGCCCAGGAATGGTCGCGACCAGTGCGCGTTGGACCTCCTCCGGCAACGAGGTGGAAATGCCATTGGGATAGACCGTGGCGTCCTCGAGCCCTTCCGGTTCGAGGAAAATCTGGTGCCCGTCGCGCTCGCCGAAGCGCACGATCTTGTCCTCGATCGAGGGACAATAGCGCGGCCCCCGGCTCGCGATCTGGCCGGAATACATGGGCGAGCGGTGGACGTTTTCGCGGATGATCCGGTGGGTCGCCTCGGTGGTCCGGGTGATGCCGCACTGGATCTGCGGGTTCTCGATCCGACCGGTCATGACCGAGAACGGCTCAGGTGGCTCGTCACCGGGCTGCATTTCCAGCGCCGACCAGTCGATCGTGGTGCCGTCGATCCGGGGTGGCGTCCCGGTCTTGAGCCGGCCAAGTGCGAAGCCAAACCGCTCGAGAGTGAGAGACAGGCCAACCGCCGGGGCCTCTCCGACCCGGCCGGCTGGCGTCTGGCGCTCGCCGATGTGGATGAGCCCACGCAGAAACGTCCCGGTGGTGAGGACCACCGCGCCGGTCGAAAGCTCGCGGCCGTCCTTCAGCCGTAGCCCGGCCACCCGGCCATCCCTGACGATCAGGTCATCGGCCTCGCCTTCGACGACCGTCAGCTTCGCTGTCGCGGCGATGGCCTCCTGCATGGCAGCGGCATAGAGCTTCCGGTCCACCTGGGCGCGCGGTCCGCGCACCGCCGGACCCTTGCGGCGGTTGAGCACCCGGAACTGGATTCCACCCCGGTCGGCGACACGGCCCATCAGGCCGTCGAGCGCATCGATCTCGCGGACCAGATGGCCCTTGCCCAAACCGCCGATCGCCGGGTTGCACGACATCGCGCCGATGGTCGCGAACTGGTGCGTGACCAGCGCCGTCGACGCGCCCATGCGCGCGGAGGCCGCCGCGGCTTCGCAGCCGGCATGGCCTCCGCCCACGACGATCACGTTGAACCGCGTTTGCATCTCAGGACCTCTCCGAAGGCGGCCGTCTTAACGCGCGCGCGACCAGGGGTCAAAGCGATCGATGTTTCACGTGAAACATTGCTGATCGCCGTGTCTGCCGACTCACTTCCCAATACAGAAGTCGCGGAAGATCGCGTCGAGGATGTCCTCGACATCGATTCGGCCGGTCAGGCGGCCGAGGGCAGAGGCGGCGAGGCGGAGTTGCTCGGCGATCAGTTCCTCGCCGCGACCCTGCCCCGCCAGCGCGTTGGCCTCAGCCAGTGACTGGACAACCTCAGACAGAACCCAGCGCTGCCGCTCGCGCGTCACCAGAGCCGGCTCAAGCGTAAAGTAGCGCTCGGCGAATTCGACGACCGCGTCGATCAGCGCGTCGAGGCCAGCCCCGGTGCTCGCCGAGATAAAATGCGCGTCAGCCTTGGTCTTGAACCGCCACTCCAGCCGCGGGAGCTCCTGCGGCCGGACCAGGTCCATTTTATTGATGATAGTCCATTGGCTGACACCCGGAACTTGCGGCGGCCGTGGTGCATCAGCCGACGCCGCGTCGACCACCCACAGCACCAGGTTGGCGCGGGCCGCCTGCTCGCGCGCCCGCTTCATGCCTTCGTGCTCGACCGGGTCATCGGACGACTCGCGGATGCCGGCGGTGTCGATGAGATTGACCGGGTAGCCGTTGAGGTCGAGGTGCACCTCGATCACGTCGCGCGTGGTGCCGGCGGTCGGCGACACGATCGCCGCCTCGCGTTTTGCAATTCGGTTCAGCAGGGTCGACTTGCCGGCATTCGGCGGACCCGCGATCACGACCAAGAGACCTTCTCGCAGTCGCTCGCCGCGAGCAGCGCCAGTGAGCGCCGCACCGATCTCGTCGGCCAACGGCTGAGCGATCGCGAGCGCGCGAGCGATCAGGCCCTTCGGCACGTCGCCTTCGTCGGGGAAATCGATGGCAGCCTCGACCAGCGCCAACGCCTCAATCGCGCGCGTCCGCCAGTCCTCGGCACGGTCGCCGAGCAGACCACGCATCTGCTGGAATGCCTGCCGGCGCTGCGCTTCCGTGTCGGCGCCGACCAGGTCGGCCAGTGCCTCGACCTGGGTGAGGTCGAGCTGCCCGTGTTCAAAGGCGCGGCGGGTGAACTCGCCCGGCTCCGCCATCCGCAATCCCGGAATGCGGCCAAGGGCCGCCAGCACCGCTGCGATGACGGCACGGCCGCCATGGAGTTGCAGCTCCGCCACGTCCTCGCCGGTCTCGCTGCGCGGTCCAGGGAACCAGAGCGCCAGCGCCTGGTCGATCGCCTCGCCGGTCGCGGCGTCGCGAACATTCGCCAGCGCCGCCTGGCGCGGCTGCGGCACTCGGCCGGTCAACGCCTCGAGCGCCGCTCGGGCGCGCGGACCCGAGACGCGCACCACGGCAATCGCCGCCGGGGGCCGGCCGGAAGAGAGGGCGAAGATGGTGTCGTTGGTGGTCGTCATTCGACGCTGATCAGCGATTGGAATTTATTCCTGTCGCTTGTTTCGCAAGCGGCGTCCATCTGCCTAGCAGAATCGCCGGCTTATGCGGACCAGTCAGACGAACCGGGACCTGGTGGTCCGATTCGAACATTCGCATTCCTTCTCAGCGGGCGCCTTTACGAATGTTAGAATCAAAGGACCACTAGCAAATATAAGCTGCTAGTCGCCTGATTCAGCTAGATCGAAGGGTATAGATGCCTGAGCTTGATACGGGCATCTTTGGTTGTGAAGTGCCAATCTGACTTGGTGTGCTGGGCATTGCGGTCGTGTTCCCATGCGGCGATTTCGTCGCTGAGGG
>WHTP01000152.1 GCA_009377695.1 Hyphomicrobiales bacterium
AGAACGAGGACCCGGGCCAATGCGTGTTTACTACGATCGCGACGCCGATCTGAACCTGATCAAGGGCAAGAAAGTCGCCATTATCGGCTATGGCAGCCAGGGCCACGCTCATGCGCTCAACCTGCGCGATTCTGGTGTCAAGGAGGTGGCGGTCGCGCTTCGCAAGGACTCGCAGGGCGTCAAGAAAGCCGAGGCCGAGAAGGTCAAAGTTATGGAGGTGGCCGAAGCCGCCAAGTGGGCCGACGTGATGATGATGCTCACGCCGGACGAACTGCAGGCCGACATCTACAACAATCATATGCACGCCAACATGAAGAAGGGCGCTGCGCTGATGTTCGCGCATGGCCTCAATATCCATTTCAACCTGATCGAGCCGCGCGAAGACCTCGACGTCATGATGATCGCGCCGAAGGGCCCGGGTCACACTGTACGCGCGGAGTATCAGCGCGGCGCCGGCGTGCCGGTGCTGATGGCAGTTCACCGTGATGCATCAGGCAATGCGCATGATCTGACGCTGAGCTACGGCTCCGCGATCGGTGGCGGCCGAGCCGGCATCATCGAGACGACCTTCCGCGAGGAATGCGAGACCGATCTGTTCGGAGAACAGTCGGTGCTGTGCGGCGGCCTCGTCGAGTTGATGAAGGCTGGCTACGAAACGCTGGTGGAGGCCGGATATGCGCCCGAGATGGCGTATTTCGAATGCGTGCATGAGGTGAAGCTGATCGTCGATCTCATCTACGAAGGCGGCATCGCCACCATGGATTATTCGGTGTCGAACACCGCGGAATACGGCCAGTACGTCTCCGGTCCGCGCGTGGTCACGCCGGAGACCAAGGCCGAAATGAAGAAGATCCTGGACGACATCCAGTCCGGCAAGTTCGTCAAGGACTGGATGCTCGAGAATCGCGTCCACCAGACCTCGTTCAAGGCCATGCGGGCGAAAAATGCTGCGCATCCGATCGAGGAGGTGGGCGCAAAGCTGCGCGCCATGATGCCGTGGATCAAGCAGCGCGCGATGGTTGACAAGAGCCGGAATTGATCCGCGGCTCTTGCGCCAAGACGGGATTGCTGCGCACTCCCTTTTGGGATCAAGCAGCGCGCGATGGTTGACAAGAGCCCACTGTTGCGCGCCGTTTGCGGGCGCTACACTCCCACCGCTTCAAATAATTCAAATAAGCTGTAGGGAGGATATCGATGAAACGACGGTTGATGCCGCGCGTGTTGGCGGCAGCGGGCGCGCTGAGCTTGAGTGCCATTCCAGCCGCGGCCCAGGATTTCACTATCAGCTCATCCGCCTTCCAGGATGGAGGCTGGCTGCAACAGAAGCACGCCGGCAACAACCCAAAGAATCCGAATTGCGTCGGTCAGAACGTTTCTCCCCCGTTTGCCTGGACCAACGTGCCGGCGAAGGCGACGAGCCTGGCTCTGCTGATGTTCGATCCAGAGGGGCGCCGTGGCGCAGGGGTGTCGCACTGGGTCGCATATGGCATTCCGGTTTCGGCGACGGGCTTCGCGGAAGGCGAGGTGAGCAAGCCGTCCGAGAAGTATGTCGGCGGCCTCGGAACCAACAAGCAGAGCATCTACCTCGGACCGTGCACGCCGCCCGGGCCGTTGCATCACTACACCTTCACCTTGATCGCGACGACGCACGGCGTGAAAGATCTGCCACCCAAGCTTACTCGCGAGGAGTTTTTCGAGAAATCTGCCGACAAGCTTCTTGCCGCGACAGGCTTGGTCGGATTGTGCAAGAAGAAGTAAGCTGACGCCTTATCCGTACAAAGCCGTCGCGCGGTCGCCGATGACCGTGCGGCTATTTTTGCCCGGATTGTCGCCGCTCGATCTCGCCCCACAGCCAGCGTGCCGCGCCGGCGGGCGAAACTTCGGCGGCCGTCGCCCGCAGGTTTGCCTCGCGCATCAGCGTGACATCGATGGCGCCGGTGAGCGGCCGCAGCGCATCGAGCATGGTGCCCTCGTTCGCGCGCTTTGGCGCGAGCAACATGATCGCGTCATAGGGCGGGATGGCTTGTTTCGGGTCCGTCAGGACGATCAGCCCATGGCGCGCAATGCGGCCGTCGCTCGTGTAGCCTGCAATCACATCGACCTCACCGCCGCCCACCGCCGGATACATGAATTCCGGCTGCATCGTTCGCTCACTCTTGAACGTGAGGCCATAGGCGCTGAGGATCGCGGACCATTCCGGTCGTCCGAAGAACTCGTAATCGCCGGCGATGGTGAGTGTCGGCGCATGGCGGGCAAGATCTGCGATCGAGCGCACCCCGAGCGCCTTTGCGCGCTGTGTCGACATCGCTAGCGCATAGGCGTTCTCGAAGCCGAGACCGCCCGCGACCGTGATGCCATGCTCGTTCCGGAGCCAATCGGTAACCTCGCGCAGGATGTCGTCGCGCGATTTCATGTCGCTGCGCTTCATTTGGTTGGCCCAAATCGTGCCCGTGTATTCCACATAGACGTCGATCTCGTTTGCCTTGAGTGCTTCGAAGATGACGCCGGACCCAAGACCGTCCCGCCGTCCCGCCGATAATCCACTGTTCGACAGTCGCTGCTGGATCAGAGCAGCGAGAACGTATTGCTCGGAAAACGGCTTTGCCCCGATGAGGTAGTCGGCATGGGGTCGTGCCAGGGACGGCAGGAGCGAGGCGGCGATCAGACAGGCAAGGCCGAGGGCGCCGAGCGCGACATGCCGGCGGCTGCGCTTGGCGACGCCCGCTTCCGTCAGCGCCAGCAATTGGTCGACTGCGAGCGCGAGCAAGGCCGCCGCAACGCAGCCGAACAGCACGAACACCCAGTTCTGCGTTTGCAGTCCGGTGAAGATATAGTTGCCGAGGCTCGTCTGCCCGATCGGCGTCGACAACGTCGCGGTGCCGATCACCCACACCGCGGCAGTGCGGATCCCGGCCATGATCACCGGCAACGCGAGCGGCAGTTCGACTATCGACAGCGACTGCCGCGGTGTCATGCCGACGCCACGCGCGGCTTCGGTCACTGCGGGATCGATGCCCTCGAGGCCTGTGATGGTATTCCGCAAGACCGGCAACATGCTGTACAGCGCGAGCGCCAGCACCGAGGGCAGGAAGCCGAGGGCGGAGAAGCCGATGCCGAACATGCGCTCCGTGAGCGCCGCGAGCGCAAGCAGGAGCGGGTAGAACAGTGCGAGCAGCGCAAGCCCCGGGATGGTCTGCGTGACGCTCGCGATCGCCAACAGAATCCGCTTCATCGCCGGCCGGCGCATTGAGAGTATCGCCAGCGGGAAGCTCACGGCGAGCCCGAGTACCAGTGCGGTCATGCTCACCAGCACATGTCCGCTAAGATAGTCAGGCAGCCGGCTAAGGGCGTCGGCGATACGCGGATCGCCCATCATCGCGAGACCTTCAGCGCATTGAGGCGATCGGCCTGTCGCCGTGGCGTTTGCATCAGCTCGCTGACGAAATCGTCGCCGGTGTGCGCCATCATGGTGCCCGGGGTGCCTTCGGCGACCAGGCGGCCGTCCCGCATCACTGCGATGCGGTCGGCGAGCAGCAGCGCCTCCATCATGTCGTGCGTGATCATCACGGTGGTGAGGGCGAGGCTGTCGTGCAGGGTCCGGTAGTCCTGCGCGAGCGCGTCGCGGGTCAGGGGATCGAGCGCGCCGAACGGCTCGTCCATGAGGACGATGTGCGGATTGGCCGCCAATGCCCGGGCGACCCCGACGCGCTGGCGCTCGCCACCCGACAGCTCCCGGGGAAACCGACGGCCATGCCTGACCCGGTCGAGGCGGACCAACTCGATCAACTCGTCGACCCGGCTTGCGATGGTCGCGCCGTCCTGGCCGAGCAGGCGAGGGGTGATCCCAATGTTCTCGGCCACGGTCATATGCGGGAAGAGGCCCACGCCCTGGAAGACGTAACCAATGCGGCGGCGGAGCGCGATCGGATCGACCGTGCGGACATCCTCGCCAGCAACCCGCACCGTACCCGTGGTCGGGTCGGTCAGGCGATTGACCAGCCGCAGCAGTGTGGTCTTGCCGGAGCCCGACGGGCCAACGATGGCCAGGAATTCCCGTTCACCGACCGCAAGCGACACTCCGTCGAGCACCCGGCGACTGCCGTCGCCGTAACTCTTGCTGACCGAATCGAAGGCAATGGCTGCGACTGCGGTCGCTGTGGTCATCGAAGCATCCGCCGGCCGATCGGCCTCCCGGCGTGAACGGTCATTAAGAGAGGTGTGCGGGTGTGGTCCGACATTAATCCCAGCGTAGTCTCAGGACGCACCCGGCGGAAAGGATATTCAATCGAATTTCGCCGGCGACGTTTTGTGACCTTGCAAAGACATAAATATTGCACTTTTATTGCGTCGTTCCGTGCGCCGGGCGTAGCGTTTAGTCATTGCCGGGCACGGGCGCATCGCCATGCCGCCCTTCATTTCAACGCTGACCAGCCGATGGGTCGCCGATACCGGGGCCCTCCGCTTTTTTTGGCGCGCGGGTCCGGTGGCGATCGTCCATCTCGCGGTCCTGATCATCCTGTTCCAGACTGAATATTACGAGGTACCGCGGATCGGCGCGTTCCTGTTAGCGTGGGGACTATTGAACTTCGCTTGGCTGGCCGTGCTCCGTCGCCCGGGCGTGGCGGCGGTGCTGTCGCTGGTCATGGTGCTGACCCTGATCCAGGTCTCCGCGCTCAAATACAAGGTCATGTGGCAGTCCGTGGCCTTCGTCGATCTGATGGTCATCGACTGGAGCTCATTCTCCTATTTGCTGACGATCTTTCCGAACCTGATGACGTATGTCGTCATCGGGGTCGCGGTGGCTGCCGCGGTACTGCTGCTCGTGTGGCGGCTCGATCCATTCCGGATGCGGCGGCTTTCCGCGGTTGTGGGCGCGGTTGGCTGCCTGCTTGGCCTTGGCGGGCTCTCCGTCACACACCCGTTCTGGCCTGAGGACATCTGGCTTCCCTACAGCCACGTGTCCAATTTCGCTCGTTCCGGCGTCGACGCAGTGATCGCATACACGAGCGTTGGATATATGGAATCCGACGAGACGGTAACGGATCGCCTCAAGACCGTTCCGACCGCAACCTGCGAACCGGTTGGCAAGTCGCCCCACATCATCATGGTGCATGACGAATCTGCATTCGACATCCGCAAAGCGCCGAATGTCCGGGTGCCGCAAGGCTACGGCCATCATTTCCGTTCGTTCGATGGGAAGCAGCGTGATCTGATCGTCGAGGCCGCCGGCGGCCCGAGTTGGTACACTGAATACAATGTGTTTGCCGGATTGTCGGCGCGGAGCTTCGGCAAGTTCGCCTATTTCGTGACCAGGATCGCGGGCGGGCGGGTCAAGCGCGGCCTGCCGAATGCATTGCGCCGCTGCGGCTATCGCACTTTCTCGCTCTATCCAGCGTATGGTGCATTCATGGGTACGCGCACGTTCCAGGCGTCGACAGGCGTGCAGAATTTCTTCGACCGCAACGCCATGCGAGCGCGGGAAATTGAGCCAGACAGCTTCTATTATGAAACCGCTCTCAACATGCTCGAGCGCGAACGCTCGAAAGGTCCGACGTTCTTTTTCATCTATCTGTCGGCCAACCACTTCCCGTGGGACTACCGCTGGCGCCCCGAATTGACGCCCGGCTGGCGGGATCTGGGCAATCGCTCCGTGGTCGACGAATATTTGCGGCGGCAGACCATGGGTATGCAGGAGTATCAGCAGTTTCTGGAACGCCTAAAGCGTCAGTTTCCGGGCGAGCGTTTCATGGTCGTGCGATACGGCGACCACCAGCCGGATTTCGCGACCCAGATTCTCGAGCCCTCACTCAACGACGAGGCGGTCGTTCAGCGCCTGATGGCCAACGATCCGAAATACTACACGACCTATTACGCCATTGATGCGATCAACTATCGCCCGCTCAACATTTCATCATCGCTCGACTCGATCGAAGCGCCTTATCTGCCGTTGATCGTTCTGGAGAGCGCAGGCTTGCCGCTCGATCCCTCGTTCGCTGAACAGAAGCGAATTTTCACTCGTTGCCGTGGATTGTTCTATAGCTGTGCCGACGGTGCCGAGGCACGACGGTTCAACAGGCTCTTGATCGATGCCGGCCTGATCAAGTGGCTCTAGTGTCCCGATTCCGAAGTTCGCACCATTTTGCGGCGGCCCCATATACATTTGCTGAACCCATCCGTGCCGCAGGTTTTGCTGCTCGTCCCGTTCGTCGCGTTCCATCTGGCCGCTACTTGTTATCATGGGCCGCTTCAACCGCCTTTTGATCGATGCCGGGCTGGCCAAGGGCCTTTGACCTTCGCGGATGCGGGTTTGTGGTCCAATGGATTGACGTCGCGTTGCGGATCGGTCAGGGGAGGCCAAAATGCAGCGACTGACGGGGAACCTCGTGACCAAGGCCGAACAACGACTCGACGATTTCAGGCGACTGCTCGATCATGCACGCGAGCGTATCGGCCTCGATATTGGGTTCGTGCTGTGGGACGGCTCGACCCTGCCAGCCGACCTGCCAAGCGGAGCATTGGCGCTTGCCATCGCTGACGAGGGCGCGGTCGCGGCGCTAATGCGGCGTCCGAACCTCGAGACCCTGCTCAATCTTTGGATCACCGGACGTGTCGATGTCCGGAACGGAACGGTATTCGATCTCGCCCGCATCCGGCCCAAGGTGCGAACGCGACAATTCGTCAAGACGCTCGACAAGCGACGACTGTTCGCGACTCTGGCAAAATTCCTACTGGTGCCGCGTGGCGGACCATGGCCGCTCAGCAACCAGCCTAAAGAGGCCCCGAGCGACGGCAGTGCCACAGAGAACAAGAAGAACATCGCCTATCACTACGATGTCTCGAATGCGTTCTATAAACTCTGGCTCGACAAGGAGATGGTCTATACCTGCGCCTACTGCACCGACTGGAACAATGACATCGACCGGATGCAACTGGACAAGTTGGAAATGATCTGCCGCAGGCTGAGGCTCAAACCGGGCGAGCGTCTGCTCGACATTGGCTGCGGCTGGGGCGCGCTCTCATGCTATGCCGCGCAGCACTATGGCGTGAGCGCCTATGCCGTGACCTTGTCGGAGCAACAGGTCGCCTATGGGCAGGAGAAGGTCAGGCGGCTCGGCCTGCAAGACCGCGTGACGATCGAGCTGAAAGACTATGCCGCTGTCGAGGGTGAGTTCGACAAGGTCGCCGCGATTGGTATCCAGGAGCACATCGGGATCGACAATTATCCGAAATATTACGGCACGGTTCAACGCGTGCTCAAAAACGACGGGCTGTTTCTGCACCACGCCATCGTCCGCCCGGCAAAGCGCGACGACCGCGATTTTCGCCGCAAACGGCCGGAGTTTGCGCTGCTCACCAAGTACATCTTTCCCGGCGGTGAGCTCGACTATATCGGCAATACTGTGACCATGCTCGAACGCTTCGGGTTTGAAGTGCACGACGTCGAAAACTGGCGCGAGCACTATCAGCGAACCTGCAAGCTCTGGCATGACCGGCTGCTCGCCAATTACGACGCGGCGGTGGAAGAGGTCGGCGAGGTGAAAACGCGCATGTGGATCGTCTATCTGGGACTGTGCTCGATCGCGTTCGAGCGCAATACGGCCGGTCTGTTTCAGACTCTGGCGTCAAAACGCCGGCGTGGCGCGTCCGGGCTGCCGCCAACACGCGCCGATCTCTACCGTTAATTGATCGTATCTGTTGCCTGATTTGTAACGTAGGGGTGGTACCAGGCCTGCTATGAAGAGTTCCGAGATCATCTCCATCAAGCACCTGTCACTGCAATATCGGCCCCGCTCATGGCCGTTTGCGGTCGAACGTCGCGCCGAGATCGATGCGCATTTTGAGCGCGTGCGCGAGGATCGGCCGAAAATCTGGAACGGTCAGGTCCTGATGATGCATCATCACCGGCTGGATCGAGACACGTTGGAGGGGGCGTTCCTGCAAACCGATTTCGCGAGCTTCATTGCGTGGCGCGACTGGGGCTTCCCGCAAGCAGGCCTGATCAATTGCTTCTCGATGGGCGCTTTGCGGACAAGCGACGGCGCCTGGCTCATGGGGGAGATGGGGGCGCACACGTCGGCGGCCGGGAAGATCTATTTCCCCGCCGGGACGCCCGATCCCGACGATATCGTCAACGGCGTGGTGGACCTTGCCGGCAACATGATCCGTGAGGTCGCCGAGGAGACCGGGCTGGGGCCTGGCGATTTCACGGAAGCAGCTGCCTGGCACTGCGTGGCCGACGACGTGCGCATGGCACTTATCAAGGTGCTGCAGGCACGGGAGCGCGCTGACGTGCTGCGTCGGCGTATCCTCGAACATCTCGAGAGCGAAGCGACGCCTGAGCTTGCCGACATCCATATCGTGCGCTCTCGGCGCGACTACGATTCGATGATGCCCGGCTTCGTTACCACCTTTCTCGATCACGCTGCATTTTCCGCTCACACACGGAGCTGACATGCCGTCCCCTAACATCGTCGAGCGCTGTCGCATCGATCACCCTGACCGCTTTCGTCTGGCCGATTTCGACACCACCGATACGGCCGGAATGGATCTCGATAAGGGCGAGGCCAAGGAACTCCTCAAGGAGGACGCAAAGCGTCTCGGCGAGCTGCAAGAGAGGCTGTTCGCAGAAGACAAGTGGGCGCTGCTGATCGTGCTGCAAGGCATGGACACGGCCGGCAAGGACGGCATCATCGAGCATGTGATGGCGGGCGTGAATCCGCAGGGTTGCGTCGTGCATTCATTCAAGCAGCCGAGCGCGGAGGAGATCGATCATGACTTCCTGTGGCGCACGGCCGTGCGCTTGCCCGAACGTGGACGCATTGGCATCTTCAATCGCTCGTATTACGAAGAAGTCCTGGTTGTGCGCGTTCATCCAGATCTGCTGGCGCGCCAGAAGCTCCCAGCAAGCCTGCTTGGTAAGAACATCTGGAAGCAACGTTTCAAGAGCATCCGTGGCTTCGAGCGCCATCTAGCGCGCAACGGCACGATCATTCTCAAGTTCTTCCTCCATATCTCACTGGAGGAGCAGCGTCGGCGGTTGCTGGCACGACTCGACGAGCCGGCGAAGCGCTGGAAGTTCAGCGCTGGCGATATCGCTGAACGCAAGCTCTGGAACAAATACATGGACGCCTATGAGGAGGCGATCCGTGCGACCAGCACCGAGGAAGCGCCTTGGCATGTGGTGCCGGCCGACAGCAAGCCATTTGCGCGGCTGGCGGTGGCGCGCGCGATCGTCGAACGGCTGTCGAAGCTTGATTTGAAGTATCCGACAGTCGGCGCCGCCGACCTCAAGGAGATGAAGAAAATCAGGTCCACATTGTTGGCCGAAGCGCCGTCGGGACGCGTCAAAAGTCGCAGCGGAGGCCGAACTGCTTCATGAATTCCGCCGCCTCAGCCGGCGGTGCCTCGGAATCGACGCCGGCGAAGCCTGAACCGCAAGCCTTGCCTGCACAGCCCATC
Organism: Hyphomicrobiales bacterium; assembly: GCA_009377695.1. Lineage (GTDB taxonomy): Bacteria > Pseudomonadota > Alphaproteobacteria > Rhizobiales > Xanthobacteraceae > VAZQ01. The sequence goes on from WHTP01000152.1 coordinate 9,460, forward strand.
TTCCGCTACAAGACTGGCAGTCCTAAATAGGGATTAACGCGGAATTCATCGTATTCTGCGACCTTTAGGGCACGATCTGGAGGCAATGCCTCCGGTCACGTTGAGGGAAGCGATGCCGATCTGCCGCGATATTCGCGCGATCAACCGGGGGGCCGTACAGGCCCGGCCTGGCGCTGCCCTCATTCTCGGCGGGCTCCTGCTCCTTAGCGTCCCCTGGGGGCCTTAAGGGCGTTCGCGCCCGGGCACTCAGGGGATTGCCGGACGCATCGGAACCCATGAGCGCCGCGAGACGAGGGCGCCAACGACGAGAAGGACCCTGATCCATGACCACGCCAGCCAAGTCCGACAAGGACCGCGTCGTCATTTTCGACACCACCTTGCGCGACGGCGAGCAGTGCCCCGGCGCCACCATGACCCATGAGGAGAAGCTCGAAGTCGCCGAGCTGCTCGACGAGATGGGTGTCGACATCATCGAGGCCGGCTTCCCGATCGCCTCGGATGGTGACTTCGCGGCGGTCAGCGAGATCGCCAAGCACGCCAAGAATGCGGTGATCGCGGGGCTCGCACGCGCCGGCCAGAAGGACATCGACCGCTGCGGCGAGGCGATCAAGCCGGCGAAGCGCGGGCGCATCCATACCTTCATCTCGACCTCGCCGGTCCACATGAAGTGGAAGCTCCAGATGGAGCCGGAGAAGGTCCTCGGCATGGTGATCTCGTCGGTGACGCGCGCACGCAACTACACCGACGACGTCGAATGGTCTGCGGAAGACGGCACGCGCACGGAGCACGATTTTCTCTGCCGTTGCGTCGAGGCTGCGATCAAGGCCGGCGCCACAACCATCAATATTCCCGATACCGTCGGTTACACCGTGCCGGACGAGTATTTCGCTCTGATTGCCACGTTGCGCGAGCGGGTGCCGAACGCCGACAAGGCGCGGTTCTCTGCGCATTGTCACAACGACCTCGGCATGGCGGTGGCCAATTCGTTGGCCGGCGTGCGTGCGGGCATCCGCCAGATCGAGTGCACCATCAACGGGATCGGTGAGCGTGCCGGCAACGCCGCGCTCGAAGAGGTCGTGATGGCGATGAATGTGCGCAACGACGTGCTGCCGTACTGGACCAATATCGACGCCAGCATGCTGACGCGCGCCTCCAAGCTCGTGTCGGCCGTGACGTCATTCCCGGTGCAGTACAACAAGGCGATCGTCGGCCGGAATGCATTCGCGCATGAGAGCGGCATCCACCAGGACGGTATGCTCAAGCACACCCAGACCTACGAGATCATGACGCCCGAGAGCGTGGGCGTGAAGCAGACCTCACTGGTGATGGGCAAGCACTCGGGTCGCCACGCATTCTCGCGCAAGCTGGAGGAATTGGGCTACAAGCTCGCCGGCAACCAGTTGGAAGACGCGTTCGTGCGTTTCAAGGCGCTCGCTGACCGCAAGAAGCACGTCTATGACGAAGATATCGAAGCGCTGGTCGACGAGGAGATCGCGACCGCGCAGAACCGCGTCAAACTCGTGTCGCTGACCGTAATCGCAGGGACGATGGGACCGCAGTCGGCGACGCTCACGCTCGACATCGACGGACAGCACGAGACCGTCCAGTCATCCGGCAACGGTCCGGTGGACGCGACCTTCAACTGCATCAAGAAGCTCATCCCCAATGACACGGTGCTGGAACTCTATCAGGTGCATGCCGTCACTGCCGGGACCGATGCGCAGGCCGAGGTATCGGTGCGGCTCGCGGAAGACGGCCGGGCCGTGACGTCCAAAGGCGCCGACCCCGACACACTGGTTGCGTCGGCGAAAGCCTATCTCGGTGCGCTCAACAAGCTGACGGCTCGGCGCCATGGCGCCATGGCGATGGCCGGCGGCCGCCGTATCCACTCGACTGACAGGATTTGAGCGTTCGAGGCGGTATCGGCCTCAATCTGGCGAAGCCCAAACCCCCGTGGGGTATCACGGGGGTTTTCTGCACCTAGTGGAGTGGATTTGACATTCGCTACCCCGTTGACCGCAGACTCCCAAAGCGAATGTCAAATCCAAAACTCCACTAGCAACTTATATTTGCCAGTGGTCCTTTGATTCTAACATTCGCAAGGTCGCCCGCTGAGAAGGGATGCGAATGCTAGAATCGGACCACTAGAGCACTTTCCACTTATCATGAAGCGTATCCGGCATTGCGGAAGTAGTTGGCGCATTCGTCTGGCGGGAAAGCATCGAGCAGACGAGCGATGCGGTTCCACAGGCCATCGACGG
>WHTP01000176.1 GCA_009377695.1 Hyphomicrobiales bacterium
GAGCTATGCGGGAAACTGGGTGATGACGGAATGAGATAGGCGGCGTATCGAGGCGGGTGTCGAGCCTGCCAGAACCTCTCGAGGAGAGCGATACGCCATGAATGAGAATAGCAACATTATCGCACTGCGTCAGCCCGACGAGATCGACGATCCACTGACGAATATATTGCGCTCTGGTGCGCGGCAGCTGCTTGCGCAGGCCGTCGAGATGGAAGCCGAAGCGTTTCTGGCTGCGATGAAGGGTTTGAAGCTTGCCGACGGCCGCGACCGCCTTGTGCGGCACGGCCACGGCCCGGTGCGGACGATCCAGACGGGGATCGGTGCTGTCGAGGTCGCGCGGGTGAAGATCCGGGATCGCGCGGCGGCCGGCGATGGCGAGCGGATTCGCTTCACCTCTGCAATCCTGCCGCTGTGGGCACGGCGCACGAAGAGCTTGGATGCCCTTTTGCCGGTGCTCTACCTGCGGGGCATCTCGACGGGCGACTTCCAGGAGGCGCTGGCGGCCCTGCTTGGCAAGGATGCGCCGAATCTTTCTCCAGCGGTGATCTCCAGACTGACGGCGGAGTGGCAGGGCGAGTACGAGCGCTGGCAGAAGCGCGATCTGTCGGCGCGCCGGTACGTGTACGTGTGGGCGGACGGCGTCTTCCTGCAGGCTCGCATGGAAGACCACTGCGAATGCATGCTGGTGCTGATCGGCGCGACGCCGGAAGGCAGGAAGGAACTGATCGGCTTCCAGGTCGGCGTGCGCGAGAGCGCGCAGAGCTGGCGCGAACTGCTCGTCGAGGCGAAAAGCCATGGGCTGAAGATCGCCCCGGAAATCGCCGTCGGTGATGGCGCGCTCGGCTTCTGGAAGGCGCTCGACGAGGTGTTCCCCGCCACGCGACATCAGCGCTGCTGGGTGCACAAGACCGCAAATATCTTGAACAAGGTCGCACTGTCCGTGCAGGCCAACATGAAGAAGGATCTGCGCGAGGTCTACCTGGCGCCAAACCGAGCTTCGGCCGAAGTGGCGATCGACGTCTTCGCCGAGAAGTACGGAGCGAAGTACGACAAGGCGGTCGCGTGCCTGACCAAAGATCGCAACGCACTGCTTGCGCTCTACGACTTCCCCGCCGAGCATTGGGACCACTTGCGGACGACGAACCCCATCGAAAGCGTGTTCGCGACGGTCCGGCACAGGACGGTGCGCACGAAAGGCTCGTTGTCGTCAACGACTGCCAAGTTGATGGTGTTCAAGCTGCTCTGTGCCGCCTCGAAGACCTGGCGGCGGCTGAAAGGTACAAATCAGTTGCCGAAGGTCATCGCAGGTGTCAGATTCGAAAATGGCATCGAGGTCATCGAAGTGCCGGCAAACCACGCCGCCTGATCGCCTCGTCACCCAAAATCCCGCATAGCTCCCAGTATCGTCGAAAGATGTCAACCGCCGGATTTCTATGCGTTCATTTGGTGAATCCACTGTGGTGACAATGTGCGGTTCTCGTGCACCCAATCCGGGTCGGGAATTGGTCGCGTCCGAGAGGGACCCGCTGATCGCTCCCCTATCGTAATTGCTCGAACATTGGCCGCTCGATGGCGGGCGCTTTCTGCGGACCGTCAATCCGAGGGATACCCTGCGGGGTCTTTTCCATTCCGTTGCCCGGGGCCCCTCCCTTCGACGGGGAGCCTTTTGGCAAGATGATCCTAAAGTCTTTTGTGAGCGCATTATACTCGCCGTAAATGGCGTTCAGGCGCCTGATGCGCTCCTCGACCGGGCCACGCTGATCTGGTGGGAGCTTCTGTAATGCGGACTGCAGCGACTTGATCTCGCCAGCAAGCTGCTCATTGGCGGAGGCGAGGCGCTTGTTCTCTTCCGTGACGATGCCTTTGGCGAGTGCGATGACCGTGCTGTTGGTCTGCTCAAGCTGCTGCCGGGTGCGGCTGAGTTCCTCTTGCAACTGCGAGAGGTCCAGTTTGACGCCGTCCTGCCAGCCCATGGAAAAGCTCACGGTCCTGTAAATCGGGTAGGCGACAAGCATCGCGCCTATCATCGCCAGGAGAACGGTGGCCGCACCAATCGATTTCGTAATGATGCCATAGAGGACAATGGAGACGATTAAGAAGCCGCCGAGAACCAAAGATGTGTAAAATGCCGCAAGTTGAATAGTCGCCGGCCGATCCATCGGCGCGCTCTCCCCAATAGCCGACGACTGTGTACCAGAATTTCCCCAACTCCACAGCGTCGGCGACCAAGGCGGGCACAATGCTGAAGCGTACAAGAGGCAGCGTCGATCCCAGCCCCCACACCAAGCACTATTAGAGGCTTCCCGACTGGGCCAGATTCACCCTACCCTTGGGCATGGCACACACGATCTCAGAGCGCCGCCGGCAGCAGCGGTACAAGGAGTTCGACCCGAAGGCATGGCGCGAGCAGCAGGAGCGCCCGCGCCGGGAGAGGCTGCATGCCAAGCGCATCGTCGATCTCTGGAACAAGCGTGCGCAGGCCGGCCGGCCAGTGTCGTTCTTCCCGACGATCGCAACTGCCATCACCGCCAAGATGCCGAACCTCTCATCGCCGGCATTCTGATCGCGTTCGCTTGGCAGTGGGTAGTGTCGCAGTTTGAAAATCCGGCCCTGATTCAAACTGGCCCAAGCCGCTCGACGAGCTTACTGTTGCCTTGGGGCGCGAATCGGGAGCGCGCGATGCCCGGCGACACAGAACTTCTTGTGCACCTTTACGACCGTTTCAACGCCCGCGACATGGAAGCGGTGCTGGCGACCATGCACCCAGACGTCGTCTGGGCCAACGGCTTGGAGGGCGGGCATGTCTACGGACACGATGGCGTCCGGGACTACTGGACCCGACAATGGGCGACAATGGACTCCCACGCGGAGCCAGCCGGCTTCTCGACCGGTGCGGATGGAACGATCGATGTCGAGGTCCACCTGACCGCGCGCGATCTCAAGGGCAACGTGCTGTTCGACAATATGGGCCACCATATTTTTCGGATAGAGAACGGCCTGATCAGATGCTTCGATATCCGCTAGTGTCGCATCGGAAAGATTCAAACTGAGACACGACCTGGCAGTACCTTTAGTTGACAGTCACGCCAGGCGCACAAACCGACGCAGCCGGGCGATGCTGCGGTTTTCTGAGCAGCCCAGTGTCGTCGGTTCGCCGCCCCCTCCTCCTGCAGGCATTCCGCGAGACCGAGCTCCGCCGCATCTCGCCGCAGCAGCTCCTCCGCGGGCTTGCCGAGCAGGCGCTCGCCGGCACGGTTGACGAGCTGCGGTCCCGCGCGCGCATCGAACGCGAAAACCGATGTGGCCGATGCTGATGCTGCCGGTGCGGACATCGATCAACTGCAGAGCCGCGCAGCCAAAGCGAGCAGCAATGGAACATACACAACTTTATCGTTGGTGGATTGCCACATCGATGGCAAATTTTTCTATGCGCGGCGTGACTGATTCGGTTGCCGCGTCATCAGTTATTGCGTGAGTTGGCTGCCGTTTCCGGCGGGGTGGCGTGACGCATGTGGAGGGTGGGAGCGACCCCCGCACCCGAGACTGTAACGAACATGACGGGAGTTGAACGCGCGCGCTCCTGTCATCTCCAGCTCCCGCGCGCGAACAGGAGACCACAATGGCCCTTCTTAACTTAGGTGATTTGCTCAGTTCAACCTTGGAAAGAGTCACCGGCACCCTTGATACCGTCACCAGCGTCGTCCTCGGCGATGACGACGACCCCGGCCTCATCGGCACCGTCACCGGCGTCGTCGACGAAGTAATACCCGTCGCCCTCGACACCGTCACCGGTACCTTCGATACCGTCACCGGCATCGGCGACGACCTCCTCCCCGACCTCCTCGATACCGTCACCGGTACCCTCGATACCGCCACCGGCATCCTCGACGGCGTCCTCGGCTGACAACGACTGATGCTGTGATGGGACGCCCGCAGGCGTCCCATCATTCCTCTGGCAAAGGAGCGGTTTGGCGACCGGCGGCCGAACCGCCAACCGATCGCGCGAGGAGAGCCTGATGTCTGCTGGCACGACGACTGTGGAGGGTGGGAGCGAACCCCGCGCCCGAGATCGCAACGAACATGATGGGAGTTGAACGCGCGCGCTCCTGTCATCTCCAGCTCCCGCGCGCAAACAGGAGACCACAATGACCTTTCTTGGCCTTGGCATCCACCTCGACCTCCAAGTCGGGGACTCCGACGACGAGTCCGATGTCGCTGCCGATGTCGGCGTTACCGCCGACATCCCCGGCCTCGTCGCCGTCGACGTCGCCGTCGACGCCGACGCCGAGCTCCCCGAGCTCCCCGACCCCGGCCTCCTCGGATAACGCCTGATGCTGTGATGGGGCGCCCGCAGGCGCCCCATCATTCCACTGGCAAAGCGCGATTTGGCGCCAGCGACCGAACCGCCAGCTGATCGAGCGAGGAGAGCCTGATGTCTGCTGGCACCACGAATGCGCGGCCCGACCGCTCCGAGCTTGTCTCGGCGCTTGGCACACTGCGCGGCTGGTGGGTTGTGCTCGCGCTGTTTTCCGGTCTCATCAATCTGCTGATGCTGACGGGCTCGCTGTTCATGCTGCAGGTCTACGACCGCGTGCTGCCGAGCCGCAGCGGGATGACGCTCATCGCCCTGCTGATCATCACCATCGGGCTCATCGCGCTGCAGGGAGCGCTCGAAGTCGTGCGCTCGCGGCTGCTGCTGCGCATGGGAACACGCCTCGACGAGTTGCTTGGCGCACGCGTCTACGAACTGGTGCTGCTCTGGCCGCTGCGGGCGCAGCTTGCCGGTGACGGTTTGCAGCCGATCCGCGACCTCGATGGCTTGCGCTCCTTCCTGTCGGGACGCGGGCCAAGCGCCATTCTCGATCTGCCGTGGATGCCGATTTATGTGATCTTCGTCTTCTTCCTGCATCCGTGGCTCGGCTTCCTCACCCTGGGCGGCGTGGCGGTGCTGTTCGTTCTTGCGGGCGCGACCGAGATGTTGTCGCGGCAGCCGGCGAAGGAGGCGGTCAAGCAGGCGAACCGGCGCCAGGGGCTTTCTCTTGCCGGCCGGCGCAACGCCGAGGTTCTACGCGCGATGGGTTTTGCCGATCGGTTCACCGCACGCTGGATGGCGGCCAGTGCCGGCTATCGCGCGACCCAGCAGCGCGCCGGCGATGTCACCGGGGGGCTCGGCGGTTTCGCGCGGACGCTGCGCACGATCCTGCAGGTGGCAACGCTGGCGCTCGGCGCCTGGCTCGTCATCATGGGCGAGGCGACGGCCGGCGTCATCATTGCGAGTTCGATCGCGTCGGCGCGCGCGCTTGCACCCATCGATCAGGCCATCGCGCAATGGAAGTCTTTCGTGACGGCGCGCGGCAGCCGCAAGCGGCTGGAAGACTTCTTGAAGGCATTGCCGGCTGAGCCGGTGCGCATGGATCTGCCGCCGCCGGAACGCGACTTCCAGGTCGCGGACCTGCAGGCGCGCGCCCCCGGATCTCAGAAAGCCTTCGTAACCGACGTCTCGTTCAAGCTGTCGGCAGGCCAGGGGCTCGGCATCGTCGGGTCGAGCGCGGCCGGCAAGTCAACGCTGGTGCGCGCGCTTGTCGGCGCCTGGCCGATCATGCGCGGCTCGATCCGTCTCGACGGGGCCTCGCTCGATCAATATCACCCGCGGGCGCTCGGCAAGCATATCGGCTACTTGCCGCAGGACGTCGAGCTCTTCGACGGCACAGTGGTCGAGAACATCGCCCGCTTCGACGAGGACGCCGACCCGAACGCCGTCATCGCCGCGGCGCGTGTCGCCGGCGTGCACGACCTGATCCTGCATCTGCCGAACGGCTATGAGACGCGCATCGGTGAGGAGGGCGCGGGGCTGTCCGGCGGTCAGCGCCAGCGCATTGCGCTTGCCCGCGCGCTCTATGGCGATCCCTTCCTGGTCGTGCTTGACGAGCCTAATTCCAATCTCGACACGGACGGTGAGGCGGCGCTGACCGGTGCCCTGCATCGGGTGCGCCAGCGCGGCGGCATCGTCATCGTCGTGGCGCACCGGCAGAGCGCGCTCGCCGCCGTCGATCTGGTCGCCTTCATGGAGGGCGGGACCCTAAAAGACTTCGGACCCAAAGACGAGATGCTGCGCAAGCATATTCAGGCCGCCGGAGCTCGGCCCGCCGCCCTGACCCTCGTCTCGGAGCCGGCGACCTGAACCATTCATAGGACCTGGCCGCATGCAGAGCGCAGAAGAACCCACGGCGATCCAGCGGTCCATGCACTGGCACGCGCTTGCCGGCATTGCCGTCTGCTTGTTTGTCGTCTTCGGCCTGGGTGGATGGGCGGTGGTCGCCGAGCTCAACGGCGCGGTCATTGCGTCCGGCACCGTGGTGGTCGAAAGCGAACTCAAGAAAGTGCAGCATCCGACCGGCGGCGTCGTCGGCGAGCTCAGGGTCAAGAACGGCGACGAGGTCAAGGCGGGCGACGTGGTCCTGCGCCTCGACGAGACCGTGACCCGCGCCAATCTTGCCGTGGTGACGAAATCGCTCGACGAACTCGCGGGCCGCAGGACGCGGCTCGAAGCGGAGCGTGACGATGCCGAAACGATCGCTTTCCCGGACGAACTGCTTGTACGCGCGGCAAGCGCGGCACCGGTCCAGAAGATCGTCAACGGCGAACGCAGGCTATTCGATGCCCGCCGTAGCGCCCACGCCGGACAGAAGGCGCAACTTGGCGAGCGGATCGCGCAGCTGCGGGAACAGATGGGGGGCCTCGACGCCCAGCGCCGATCCCAACTCAACCAGATCGCATTCATCGGCGACGAGCTCGAGGCGGTGCAGGATCTTTACCAGAAGAGGCTGGTGCCGATCACGCGGCTCGTCTCTTTGCAACGCGAGACGGCGCGCCTGGAGGGACAGCACGGACAGATCATCGCCTCGATCGCCGAAGCGAAGGGCAAGATCGGCGAGACAGAGCTCCAGATCATTCAGCTCGACCAGGAAAGGCGCGCCGAGGCCCTGAAAGAGCTGCGCGAGATCGAGGGCAAGATTGGCGAGCTCATCGAGGGCAAGATTGCCGGCGAGGATCAGTTGAAACGCATCGACCTGCGCAGCCCCCAGGACGGCGTCGTCCACGAGCTTGCGGTGCACACCGTCGGGGGCGTCGTCGGCGCCGGCGAGACCGTGATGCTCGTCGTGCCGCGCGCTGACGCGCTCGCGATTGACGCCAAGGTCCTTCCACAGGACATCGATCACGTGCTGGCCGGCCAGCCGGCGGTCGTGCGCCTTTCGGCCTTCAACATGCGCACCACGCCGGAGGTCAAGGCGACCGTCACACGCGTCTCGGCCGAGACAAGCAAGGATGAGGGCACGGGCTTGACATACTACATCGCACGCATCGCGCTCGCGCCAGGCGAGTCGCGGCGCCTCGACAACCTGCAGCTTGTTCCCGGAATGCCGGCGGAGGTTTACATCCAAACCGGCGAGCGCACCGCGTTGTCGTATTTCGTCAAGCCGCTCTCCGACCAGTTCGCCCGCGCCATGAAGGATGACTAGCGGACTATGCGGTCGGGTCTGCCCCAGACTGCTCCGATATCAATGTCCGCTTAGGCGCGATTGCGACTTGACCTGCAAAAGCAGGAACGCCCCCTTCCCTGAAGGTTTTTCGATGCGGGCCGCAGCGCGACGTTTCCCGCTGGTGTTGGCGGCCCGCGTTGACAAACCTTGGAAGGAGGAAGCCGCGGGGTGCTGGGTGGGACGACCTATGGGGAAAGCGTGAGGCTGCGGGCGTCTATTCTGGACTTTGGCGCTGGCGGCAGAAGCAAACGGCCAGGCCCGAGGGCGTGCAATGACATGATCGAAAGTAGATCTGAGGGTCTCCTTTTTGTCAGTTTCGGCGATTTTGCGGTGCTTCGCGTTATTTGGCCCAAACCGATGCCATCCCGGAATGCAGTGTATTTCCGGGTCAGCTTTGGCCAATGTGACGGCCACACGAGGTGCATTCACGATGAACAAGTCCGCAACGGCCCGATCTCATGATGCGATTACGAGACGGGCGGCCTCGGGTGAGGTTCCGATCAGGAACTCACGTTGCCTCGTTGCGTTAACCCGGTGTTGTCCGGCGGGGGCCATCCGCCCATCCCGTGCGTCTCGTCGTGCACGCACACTCCGTGCTTGAGGAGGACAGAGAGGCCCCGCTCGCTGACGGCGGGGCTTTCTCTTGCACGCGTGTCTCGAGTGCGCTCGCAAATCATTCTCTCAGAAAAGACTCTCGATCTGGATGATGCGCGACAATGTCTCGTCGGAGATCATGCGACTGACTCTGTGACCCATCTGACTGGGAACGGCTGAAGGAGCTCGACCCGAAGGGGATGGCGCGAGCGGCAGGAGCGGCCACGGCGCGAGGCTCTGCACGCCAAGCGCATCGTGGATCTCTGGAATAAGCGCGCGCAGGCCGGCCGGCCGGTGTCGTTCTTCCCGACGGTAGGCACGGCCATCGCCGCCAAGATGCCGATGCTCGATGTGCTCTGCCCGGCGTGTCAGACCATCGGCGTCGTTGATCTCAGGACGCTCGACGTGCATTCCGGAATGACCATTTCGGGATTGATCCCGCGGCTGTCGTGTCGGCGATGCTGTCCGAATCCGCCGTTTGCGAAGCTTGTCGGGCTGCGGCCTGGGGCAGCCGAGATGGTCTGATCGGGCTTGAACAAGCGGGGACCCCGCCCGTTCGGAGGGGTCATCGGGGGAGAAGCGGCGAGGTCCCCATGAGTCCTGGTTTTTTGCTTTGTGGCGCAAACGGGGCAGCACCGCATGTAGCGCGACAATCTGGGAGAGAGGCGCGCGACAATCTGGATGAGAATCTTGTGTCGCGGCGGTGGTGATGATCGCGGCATTGATTGTCGCGCGCAAGAGGTTTTGTCGGTTTGATTGTCGCGGAGCGTCAATCAGGA
>WHTP01000195.1 GCA_009377695.1 Hyphomicrobiales bacterium
CAGGTCGGCGAGCAACTGGCGCTGGTTGATGCGTTCGCCGCGCTTGAGCGCGAACGTCATCGCCGAATAAGTTTCGACCGAGCCGATACCATAAATGCACGACACCGACGCGACGATGATGACGTCGTCGCGTTCGAGCAGCGCGCGCGTCGCCGAATGGCGCATGCGTCGATCTGCTCGTTGATCGAGGATTCCTTCTCGATATAAGTGTCGGTGCGCGGAACGTAGGCTTCCGGCTGGTAGTAATCGTAATAGCTGACGAAATATTCGACTGCGTTGTCGGGAAAGAAGCTCTTGAACTCGCCATAGAGCTGGGCGGCGAGCGTCTTGTTGGGCGCGAGGATCAGGGCCGGACGCTGCGTCTGCTCGATCACCTTGGCCATGGTGAAGGTCTTGCCGGAGCCGGTGACGCCGAGCAGCACCTGCATGCGGTCGTGGCGCTTCGCGCCTTCGACCAGCTCGGCGATCGCAAGCGGCTGGTCGCCCTTGGGCTCGAAGTCGGACTTGATGACGAGGCGCTTGCCGCCTTCGGATTTTTCCGGCCGCGGCGGCCGGTGGGGGACCCAGATGTTGCCGGCCTGGTCGTTGAACTCCTTGCGCCCTTCGCGCAGCAGCTTGTCCAGGGCCTGCGCGGTGGCGGTGACACCGGACGGCGCCGCCGTGCTCTCGTCAGACTCGTCCTCGTCGCCCGGCATGCGATAGCCAAGCACTTCGGCGAGCTTGGTGTTGATGGTGACAGGCTCGCTCGGCTTGTTCGGAACCTTGCCGACATAGTCCGACTGCGGCGCCTCGTCGAAACCCTTGGTCGATTTGCGCGCCCGGTGCGCAGCGGAAAAATCTGCGCGGCGGTCGAACGAATTGTCGGGCGGCGGCTTGAGGCCGCTGGTCTCGGGCTTCTGTTCCAGACCGGTCTGCGCGCCCACGCCGGCGGTGCCCTTGCCGATGGCGGGATTGAGCAGGTCCGCGAGCGAGGGTTCCATCGGCGATGAATCCGGCCGCGCGGCCTTCGCCCGCGTCGGCTTCGCGGGATCTTTCTTCGAATGCTTCGCCGGATCGCGCGTCGGCTTTTTGGGGGATTTCGCCATGCGCCCAATATGGCCCTGGTACCGTGGCGAGGGAAGGGTCGGCGGCCCTGCGATCGAGCCCGAATCCGACAGCCAAATATTGTTGGCAGCACAACACCGCACCATATAGATTGAGCTGAATTGCTGGAGAGAATCGTGCCAAAGGTTGTCTATCGCTCCTTGAAAAGTGGCCGTTTCCTGAAGTCTGCCGCTCGTGCGGTGGAGACCAAGAACGTCGCGGGCCATAACGGGCGGAAGACTGTGCGTACGCTGGACGCCAATGACGACAATTTTGACGATGGCTTGCGTTATGTTTTTGCCCAGAACGTCGCCAGGGCCAGACGTGAAAACAAGCGTGTGACCGGCAGGGCCGACGTTGCCCCCCGCAAGCGTTGAGCGCCCGATCTTCTGGATCGTCGCCGGACCCAATGGTTCCGGAAAAAGCAGCATCTATCAGGATCTCGATATTGAAGCATTCGCGCGCTCGGTCTGGATCATCAATCCGGACCTGTTGACCGCCCGGATTCGTAAAGTCGAACGGCTCGGACTTCGCGCTGCCAACCTGCTGGCGGTTCAACGCATCGAAGCCTGGCTCGAAGCGTCCATCGACGCTCATCAGACCGTTGGCGTCGAAACCGTGTTGTCGACGGGCAAGTATCGACGCCTTGTGACTTTGGCGAAAAAGCTCGATTTCGAGGTTCGTTTGACCTATGTCATCCTGGATTCGCCTGAGCGCTGTATCGAACGCGTTCGCCTGCGCGTGAAGAAAGGTGGGCACGCAGTACCGAAGGATCGAATCATCGCACGCTATTCCCGTTCGCTTGAGCAGCTTTCTTGGTTCTTGGATCAATCAGACCAGGCCCTGCTGTTCGACAACTCAGGAGCTTCGCCGCAGTTGATCGGCAGGAAACGGGATGGCGTTGTGACATTGGACCCGGCGGCCTTGCCGGCCGTGGTCAATGCGATCTCGAAATGAGCAATCGCGCCGGCCGGAGTCCTGCACCGTCGGAAGGGCGGTTGCGTGCACTGGGGGAACGCTGACAGTCTGTATGATTGTCGTTACTGGACACGCAGCAGGCGCGCCGCGAACTACAAAACTTGATCCGCGATTTGCCGCGGCAATCAATCGCGCGCGTGCTGACATCTTTCGCCGTCACTCGCATTTTCAGCCTCATCTGTGATTGATACGGTGGCGTGCCCAATGTGGCGGACCAATCAGAGGGAGGAACACCGTGCGCCATCGACGCAAGCTGACGCGGCGGCAGATATTGCAGGCCTCTGCGGCGATCGCCGCCGTGCCGCTGCTCGGCCGCAGCGCCTTCAGCCAGACCGAGTGGCCATCGCGGCCGGTGCGGGTCATCGTGCCTTATCCTCCGGCGGGCGGCGCCGACACTGTGAGCCGCATTCTGTTTCAGAAGCTGGCCGAGCTGTGGGGCGCGCAATTCGTCATCGATAATCGTGGCGGCGCCGGCGGCACCATCGGCGCGGCGGCCGTCGCCAAGGCTGAACCCGACGGCTACACCGTGCTCTATGACGCCACTGCCCATTCGGTGAACCCGTCGCTCTATCCGAAGCTGCCGTACGACACCGTCAAGGACTTCCAGGCGGTGTTCCTGGCCTCGCTGGTGCCGAACATCCTGGTGGTCAACAAAGCAGTCGCGGCGAAAACGGTCGACGACGTGATCGCACTCGCCAAGGCCTCGCCGGGCGGACTCGACTGGGCATCGTCGGGCAACGGGACGGTGCAGCATCTGTCGCTTGAATTATTCCGCCTGCGCACCGGCGTGAAGCTCAACCACATTCCCTATCGCGGTGGCGGCCCCGCGCTGAACGACCTCATCGGCGGTCAGGTGAAGTTCTTCTTTTCGAACGGCGCGTCCTCGATCGGCCATATCCAGGGCGGCACGCTCAAGGCGATAGCGCACACCGGGAGGGGCCGTTTAGGCACCTTGCCCGACCTGCCGGCGGTGGCCGAAACGCTACCGGACTTCGAGGCCTACGAATGGAACGGCGTGTTCGTCCCCAGCGGCACGACGCCCGCCATCGTGCAGAAGCTCAACGCCGGACTCAATGCGGTGCTGCGCCAGAGTGACGTCGTGGCACGCCTCAAGCAGCTCAATGTCGACTTCCGCGAGAACACGCCCGAGGAATTCCGCGCCTTTGTCGCGGCGGAGATGGAAAAATGGCGGCGCGTGATCAAGGACGCGAACATCAAGCTCGGGTAGGGAACGTCATTGTGAATACCGTCGCCAGCGAGCCGCCGCCGATCGCCGGCCCGGTGCCGCGTCCACGCCGCCCCGCGATCTTGCCGCCGGCCGGCGCGTGGGACACGCACGCGCATATCTTCGGCCCCGTTGACCGATTTCCATTTGCGGCCGGCCGTGGCTATACGCCGCCGCCGGCGCCGCTCGAGACCTACCTCGCGCTGCTCGACCACCTTGGCCTCGCACGCGGCGTGATCGTGCAGGGCAACGCCCACGGCTACGACAATCGCGTGGTGCTCGACGCGCTCGAGCGTCATGGCGATCGGCTGCGTGGCGTCGCCATCACCGACACGCGCGTTGCGCCGGCGACGCTGCGCGACTGGCATCGGCTCGGCATGCGCGGCTTGCGCTTCCACCTGTTCCCGCCTGGCGGGAATCCCAACTACATCCGCGGGGTCGGTCTCGATGTGTTCGAAGCGTTCCGGCCCACGATGCGGGAACTCGGCTGGGTGATGCAGGTGTGGTGCGATTGGCGCATCATGACCGAACTTGCGGGCAGGCTGCACGATGTCGCCGCCGAGATGCCGGTGGTCGTGGACCACATGCTCAACATTCCAGCCGAGCGCGGCATTGCCGATCCCGCGTTCCAGGCGCTGCTGCGGCTGGTCGGCGAGGGGGCCGTGCATGTGAAGCTGTCCGCGCCCTACCGGCTGTCCGGAGCATTTCCCGACTACCCGGACGCGCGCTTGTTTCACGACGCACTCCTGCGCGCCAATCCGGAGCGGCTGCTCTGGGGCACCGACTGGCCGCATCCGCAGATCGCCGGCGAGGTCATGCCGGACGACGGCCATCTCGTGGACCTGTTCCACGCCTGGACGCCGGACGCCCGCCATCGCCACCTGATCCTGGTCGAGACCCCAGCGCGTTTGTTGACGTGAACGCGACCGAAGAGCAGCGGGCGCGCTGTGAATGAATGTGCCCTCTCCGCGGGGGAGAAGGCACAGTAACGAACGATGCAATTCGCGGCTGCACTGCCGTCAGTTGTTTCCGGGCAGTGCTAGCGCAACCAACATCAGCGCGCGTGCTTGCCGATCGTCCATCCATGTTGAACGAGATGGCCTTCCGCGAAATGCGTCGGCTCGGCCTCAAGCGGTGTCGCCATCGTATCGTTCCACCGGTTGAGGAAACCGAAGATGGCGATCACGGCGACGATCTCGACGATCTGCTCCTCGGTCCAATGCTTCTTGAGCTCGAGGAACATCTCGTCGGTGACCGCGTTCGGGACATTGCCGGCCGCCACGGCGACGTCGAGCGCCGCGCGCTCGGCCGGGGTGAACAGGGGGCTCGTCTGGTAATTCCAGACGGCGTCGAGCTTCTGGTCGTCGATGCCCTGCTTGTGCGCGCCTTCCGCGGTGTGCGCCATGCAGTACTGGCAGCCGGCGGAGCGGCTTGCGACATGCCCGATCAGCCGCTTGAAGTTGTTCGGCACCTTGCCTTCAGGATCGTTGACGGCGGCCGAGAGCGCAGCAAACGCCTTCAGGAGCTTTGGCTTGCGCTGCATGATGAGCTGGCTGTTGGGAACGAAGCCCATCCGCTTTTTGGCGGCGTCGAAAACGTCCTTCAGTTCCGGATTGGCATCGACCGGCAGCGGCGCAAGGCGCGGCGCCGGCTTGATCTTGACATCCATGGGTCCTCCACCTGTGGTCAGCGCGGTGCCGGCACTTTATCCTGCGGATCGCGCATTTGTGTTGTGAGAAATTTGTGTCGCGCAATAGATTTTGTATCGTGTGATACATAATGTCAACAGCGCGAAGCGTGCGGTTGGCTGCAACGTAAGGAACGAGTTCCATGATCGACTTGCATTACTGGACGACGCCGAACGGACACAAGCTCACGATCTTTCTCGAAGAGTCCGGTCTGCCGTACAAGATTTTCCCCGTGAACATCGGCAAGGGAGAACAGTTCAAGCGCGAGTTCCTGGCGATCTCGCCGAACAACCGCATCCCTGCGATGGTCGATCACGATCCGCCGGGCGGCGGCGCGCCGATCGCGGTCTTCGAGTCGGGTGCAATGCTGCTCTATCTCGCCGACAAGACCAAAAAATTCATCGCCCAGGATATCCGCGGCCGCACCGACACGATCCAGTGGCTGTTCTGGCAGATGGGCAATCTCGGGCCGATGGCCGGGCAGAACAATCACTTCAGCAACTACGCGCAAGAGAAGCTGCAATATGCGATGGACCGTTACCGCAACGAGGTGAACCGGCTCTACGGCGTGCTCGACCGGCGGCTGGCCGATCGCCCCTACATCGCAGGCGAGTACTCGATCGCCGACATGGCGTGCTATCCCTGGATGACGATCCACGAACGTCAGCACCAGACCATCGACGATTTCCCGCACGTGAAGCGCTGGCTCGACGCGATCAAGGCGCGGCCCGCGGTCGAGCGCGCTTATGCCAAGGCGAAGGAGGTCAATCCGAACGCCGGCGGCATCCGCACCGCGGAAGAACGCGCGATCCTGTTCGGGCAGACCGCGCAGTCGGTGAAGGCGGCGGTGCGGTAGGCGTTTCAACGTGCTCGGCTCGTTTGGTGGCGGGTGATCGCGCCGCGAGTTTCCCTCGCCTCGCGTTAGCGGGGAGAGGGTGGCGAGCGAAGGCGAGCCGTGTGAGGGGCTTTGCCCCCATTTTCAGAATTGAATTGCCCCTCACCCCAACCCTCTCCCCGTGAAGAACGGGGAGAGGGCGCACACCGAATCCGCGGCGCGGTGTGCATCTCACGCTACGCGGGTGCACTCACGCCAAATGCGGAATCTTCGGTCGCTCGCCTTTGGCTTTGCCTGATATCGGTGCACGCGGCAGCTTGGTCGGGCCAGGCTCCATGGTGAAGGTGTAATCGAGCGAGTACCACGGCCCCGTCACGTCCGGCGCCGGCGCTTTCTCGTTCTCGTGCCGCACATAGTCGCCGATCAGCTTGCGCGTCACGCCGAACTGCACGTCGGAGTCGATGAACTTGTCGTCTTGGACGTAAATCTGCGAGATCAGCGTCTTGAAGCCATCCTTGCTGGCGAGGAAATGCAGATGCGCGGGGCGCATGTTGTGGCGGCCCTGCGCGCGCAGGAGATCGCCGGTCGGGCCGTCGATCGGGATCGGATAGCCCGCCGGCTTGATGCTGCGGAACGCGATGCGACCGTCCTTGTCGGTTAAGAACTTGCCGCGCAGGTTCATGTCGGCCTGTACCGGATCCTGGTTCTCGTAGAAGCCTTCGGTCGAGGAATGCCAGATGTCGACCTCGGCGCCGGCGATCGGCTTGCCGGCCTTGTCGACGAACCTCGCATTCACGAACATCGCTTCGCCCGGCGTCGGCGAGCGCACGATCGAGCCGCCATTTTCCGTCGGCGGCGAATGCATGCGCCAGAACGGACCGAGCAGGCTTGCATCGGTGTTGGTGTGGCCGTCGCCATTGTTGAGCATGACGATGAGCTGCGAGAAGCCGAGCGAGCCCGAGATCAGCACCGCCTCGTTGTGGGTGTCGTTCGAGGCCTGGCCGATCTTGACGATGGTGTTCATCGCCTCGCGGAATTCCTCCTCGGTCAGCTTCACCTCGCGGGCGAAGTCGTGCAGATGCCGCACGAAGGCCGACATGACCTCGCGGAAGCGCGCATTGGGCGCGCGCGCGATCTCCGCGAGCACGGCTGTGGTGACGTCCTGTTCGGTTTCGATGATCATGGCGTTTCCATTGGTCATGGCCGGCATAGCCCGTCGAGACGGGCGTGAACGCCCTTATGGGCCATCCGTCTTGCCATGTAATAAGACGTGGATGCTCGGCACAAGACCGCGATTTCAGCCGCGTTGACCTTGCGCCGCCGCCGCGGCCTTGAGGCAGGCAGGGCAGAGGCAGTCTTCGGCGGTCGAATCCGGCATGGGGAACCGATAAGGCTCCGACGCGCACCAGCACCGGCCGCCGAGGCTGCAGTCAAAC
>WHTP01000045.1 GCA_009377695.1 Hyphomicrobiales bacterium
AAGGACCGATCGGTACGCCGTCGATGGCGTGCGAATAATCTTCGGGCAGGCTCGGGCTAACGAGGTGGTTTACGCGGCCGTCGGCGCCGACAGCGAGGACGGAACAGATGACCGATGGCGCCAGGCGTTCGGCTTCGCGGCCAAAGTACATCCATGCAGCCACGACCGCGCCGCCGCCAACAACAATGCCTCCTATACACTTCAAGATCCAAGTCAGGTCTTGCTTCGCGGGAGCCAATTCAGTGCTGACGGCGTTCGCTTTGTGCCGCGCCTTCTTGTCTTCGGGCCGCGAGCATGTCTGCCCACTCACTCAATTTCTCATACATAAAAAACGACACGACAGCGACGCCAACGAGGAACGCAACCCCCGACTGGTCGAGGAACCAGTTGTAAATATGCTGCCCACCCAAGCCGCTGAGAGACTCAATTCCAAGACCTAAAGGGTTTAGTGCTTGGAACACATCGGCTACCGAATAGGGCTTCCATAGAGCCGTCTGCCACGACTGTTGGAGTTGACTCAAGAACTTGAGGCCACCCCATACGCCGGCAACCCAAGCAACCGTCGCCACGCAGAAGAGTACACACGCCAAGATCAATTGGATGATAAGCATCAGTCCCCCCGCAACATTATCTACAGCGCATCCTGCGCACTTGCGACGACAAAACATCAAAAACAAATAGTCGCATACCGTGCTGGTGCACCCCGCTGTATGGGCCGAGCGCCGACATAATCAAGTTCCGAGGAAAGGTTCCAACGCTTATCGCATTCGGTTAAGCACCTCTGTTGGCTAGCAGTTATGTTTCCAATTAAGCATAATTGTCTTTAAGGCGGCGCGGTACTGAACCACCGCAGCGGGCAGGGACTTTCTTTCTAGGCTTACGCCGCGGTGTCTTCGGAACCGGGTAACAGGCCACTGACGCGGTCGCGCTGCAAAAACTTTTTGGCCAACTTCCGCAGACTAAATCGCAGACTAATCGGATTTTCTAGTCTGCGGCGCATCGCTAAGTCATTGAAAAGATGGCGCGCCCGAAGAGATTCGAACTCCTGACCCCCAGATTCGTAGTCTGGTGCTCTATCCAGCTGAGCTACGGGCGCGTCGTGCGCATCGCGCCGAAACGGCGGATTGCGCGGGGCATCCGGGAGCGGAGCGCGCCCGGAACGCGCTCATAGCTATAGGGTCCGTTCCGCGATGGCAAGTGAGCCGAAAGGGATCTATTCGGTTCGGCAATCCTTTGATTCGTCATTGTCAGGAGGCCGCGACAGCGGCCCTCGAAGGGGACATGACCCGGGCCGTCGTGCTTCGAGGGCTCGGCGCCATCGCGCTCGAAGACGGGCGTAAACGCGCTTGTAGCGCCTCGCACTCAGGATGACGGAGATAAGCTTGTGCCTGGGTGAAGAAACCCGGTTCAGGCGCTCGCCCGCGCGCCGCGGCGCACCTGCAGCTCGACGGTGCGGTCGGGGATGGTGACACGGAAGGTCGCGCCGATCGTGCCCTCCGCCAGCCGGATGTCGCCGTCGTGGGCGCGCACCAGCTCGGCGGCGATGACAAGGCCGAGGCCTGAGCCGCCGACGCGGTTCGAGCTCTTGAACGGCTCGAACAGGTGGGCGCGCGCTTGCTCCGGGACGCCGGGGCCGGTGTCGGCGACTTCGATCTCCACCACCGCGCCTTCGCGGCGGCCGGTGATGCGGATCTGGTCGCGGCCGGGATCGCGGGCGTCGCGGCTCTCCAGCGCCTGCACCGCGTTGCGCGCCAGATTGAGCACGATGCGGAACAACTGATCGGGGTCGGCATCGACCATCAGCCCGCGCTCCACCGCGCTGATCCAGCGGATCGGCGAGTCGGGCGCGAGGTCGATCGACTCGCGCACCTCATTCACGAGGGGTTCGAGCGCGATCGGGCGACGGTCCGGCGGCGGCTCCTGGGCGCGGCCGTAGGACAAGGTCGACTCGCAGAACGAGATCGCGCGCTCGAGCGCTCGCATCAGCTTCGGCGCAAAGCGCTGCACCTGCTGGTCCTGCGACACCGAGAGCCGGTCGGAGAACAATTGCGCGGATGAGAGCAAGTTGCGCAAATCGTGATTGATCTTCGACACCGCGAGGCCGAGCGCTGCCAGGCGGGTCTTCTGCTGCAGCATTGCGCCAAGATCGCGCTGCATGTCGGCGAGCTCGCGCTCGGCGGTGCCAATCTCGTCCTGCCGGCGGGAGGCGACGATGATGCGGGCAGGATTCTCCGGCTCGGCGCGGAAGGCCGTCATATTGGCGGTGATCCGGTGCAGCGGCCGCACGAACAGATAGTGCAGCGCCAGGTAGACCAGCGCCGCGGTGATGGCGGAGATGATCAGCGACAGCAGCAGGATGGTGCTGGAGAACTTCAGCATGGCCGCGCGCAGCGGCTTCTCATCGAGGATGATCTCGACGAACTCACCGCCCCGCGGCGCGTGACCGACCACGCGGATCACTTCATTGCCGTTCGACAGTAAGGTCGCGAAGGCGTGGATGATGGCTCCGTGCCAGGACATCTCGCGCAGATCGATGTTGTGGTCGACCGAGGGCGGCATATCGCCGACCATCAGCAGCCGGCGCTGCTGTCCCATTTTCATGGCGACGGCGTGCGCGCCGATCGAGTCGAGCACCTGCCGGGTCAGACCGTCGGGCACCTGCGGCGTCGCCTCCAGCACCAGCGCGGCAGTGTACGCGTCGGAGAGCTTGTCGCTCAGCCAGTTGAGCCGGTAGTTCGCGATCGACGGCACATAGATGAGCACTTCCGCGATCATCACGAACAGGATCGTCAGGACGAGGAGCTTGTCGGACAGGCCAAGCCGCGCGGCAAGGCGCCGTTTCAGCCCTGCCCCGGCTTTCACCTCAGTGTGATCAGTCGCCTTATCCATACTCGATCGTGGACTTCAAAGCGGAATTCGCCGCCGCCCGTCTTATCAGCACGACGTAACCCGATGATGCGCCGCACAAATACACGCGTCAAACGCAGCATCACATAGCCGATACCGACGCATTTACCAATTAAGCCAAAGGTCGGAGACGGCATCCCGTTACCGAAACGACGCCGCAACCAACCGCTGACGGGGCCCCCGGGGGCGCCGATTTTGCCTCGACTTTCACGGGCTTGCGGCAATCCCCTGTTGCATTGACGAGCGAGGGCGCCCTCCCTTATAAGCCGCGGGACTTGAAAAGTGCCGGCGATCCCCACAGATGGCGGTTTTCGGGCGCGGAGCCCTCTTTGGCGTCCGCTCCGGGGCGATCCTTCGGCGACACCTTAATATGCAGGCGGAGAAGCACCCGTGAAGCGGACCTATCAACCCAGCAAGATCGTGCGCAAGCGCCGTCACGGATTTCGCGCTCGTATGGCGACGACCGGCGGTCGCAAGGTCGTTGCCGCCCGGCGCAATCGCGGCCGCAAGCGGCTGAGCGCCTGATCCAGCGAACTCGCGCATCACGATGGTCCGGTTGAAGCAGCGGGCGGATTTCCTGGCCGCAGCCAACGGTGCCAAGGTTGCGACGGCGGCATTCGTGCTGCAGGGACGCAACCGCGACGACGACGGGCCGGCCCGTATCGGTTTCACGGTGTCGCGCAAGGTTGGAACGGCAGTCGAGCGCAATCGCGTGCGCCGGCGCCTGCGTGACATCGTGCGGTGTTCGGCGGCGGACGCTTTGCGGTCGGGCTACGACTATGTGCTGGTTGGACGGCGCACCGCCTTGAGCAGGAAGTTCGACCAGATGATCGAGGACTTTACAAACGCGCTGCGACGCATCGAGCGCCAGCGTTCAACCGTCCGCCAAGCGCAGCCGCGCGCTGGCGATCCGCCGGGCGACGGGCGCAGTACGGGCCGATGAGATGAACGACCAGAAGAACATGCTGCTCGCCATCGTGCTGTCGGCCGTCGTGCTGATCGGATGGCAGGTCTTTTTCGGCATGCCGCACATGGAGCAGCAGCGCAAGCAGGCGCAACAGCAGCAACAAGTCCCGCAGCCGGGGACGCCAGCACAGCCGGGGACGCCGGCACAGCCGGGGACGCCGACCGCGCAGCCTGCCCCCGGCCAGACCGCGCCGGTACCGGGTCAAGTGCCCGGCCAGACCATGACCCGCGAAGCGGCGCTCGCCACCTCGCCGCGCGTCCGCATCGAGACGCCGCGGGTCGCGGGCTCGATCAACCTCAAGGGCGGCCGCATCGACGACCTGTCGCTCTTGCAGTATCGCGAGACCGTCAATCCGAAATCGCCGCCGGTGGTGCTGTTGGCACCGTCGGGCGCGCCGCTCCCGTTCTATGGCGAATTCGGCTGGGTCGCGGCGGCGGGCAATACCATGCCGCTGCCGAATAGCGACACCGTCTGGCAGCAGCAGGGATCGGGAACGCTCAGCGTCGGCCATCCCGTTACCCTCGTCTACGACAACGGCAAGGGCCTGGAGTTCCGGCGCACGATCTCGGTCGACGACAAGTACATGTTCGCGGTGCACGACGACGTCGTGAACAAGAGCGGCGAAGCAACCACGATCTATCCCTATGCGCTGATCTCGCGGCACGGCCATCCGCGGCTGGAAGGCTTCTACATCCTGCACGAAGGCCTGATCGGCGTGTTCGGCGACCAGGGCCTGAAAGAGGTCGGTTATGCCGAGCTCGAGAAGCAGAAGCAGATCTCGTTCAAGGCCACCAATGCGTGGCTCGGCATCACCGATAAATATTGGGCGGCGACGCTGCTCCCGAACACCGATGCGGCCGTGCAGGCGTCTTTCACGGCCGGTCAGAGCGGCACCATCAAGACCTACCAGACCCAATATCTGCTCGATCCCGTGACCATCCAGCCGGGCGCGACCGGCTCCGCCGATGCGCGCATGTTCGCGGGTGCCAAGGAGGTCGAGACGGTCGACGGCTATGATCGGCAATACAAGCTCAACCGCTTCGAATTGCTGATCGACTGGGGCTATTTCCACTTCATCACCAAGCCGCTGTTTCTGGCGATGGACTGGATCTACCGCTATTTCGGCAATTTCGGCGTCGCCATTCTGTTGATCACCGTCATCATCAAGCTGTTCTTCTTCCCGCTCGCCAACAAGTCCTACGCCTCGATGGCGAAGATGAAGGCGGTACAGCCGGAAATGCTTGCGATCCGCGAGCGCTATGGCGACGACAAGGTGAAGCAGCAGCAAGCGATGATGGAGCTCTATAAGAAGGAGAAGATCAATCCGATCGCGGGCTGCCTGC
The DNA here is from genome assembly GCA_009377695.1 of Hyphomicrobiales bacterium. Classification (GTDB taxonomy): domain Bacteria; phylum Pseudomonadota; class Alphaproteobacteria; order Rhizobiales; family Xanthobacteraceae; genus VAZQ01. The sequence goes on from WHTP01000045.1 coordinate 5,218, forward strand.
CGATCCTGATCCAGATCCCGGTGTTCTTCGCGCTCTACAAGGTGCTGTTCATCACCATCGAAATGCGCCATGCGCCGTTCTTCGGCTGGATCAAGGATCTCTCGGCGCCGGATCCGACCACGATCTTCAACCTGTTCGGCCTCATTCCCTGGGACCCGTCGGTCGTGCCGGTGATCGGTCCGTTCCTGATGCTCGGCGTGTGGCCGATCGTCATGGGAATCACGATGTGGTTCCAGATGAAGCTCAACCCGGCGCCGCCGGACCCGACCCAGAAGATGATCTTCGACTGGATGCCGCTGATCTTCACCTTCATGCTGGCGAGCTTCTCGGCCGGCTTGGTGATCTACTGGGCCTGGAACAACCTGCTGTCGGTCATGCAGCAGAGCTTCATCATGCACCGCAACGGCGCGAAGATCGAGCTGTGGGACAACCTCAAAGAGCTGTTCGGCAAGAAGAAGGCCGAGACCTGCCGTCCGAAATCTTCCACTCGTCCTCGCGCAAGCGGGGACCCAGAATCAAATAGCACTGGATTCCCGCGTTCGCGGGAATGAGCGGAGGGAGCGAGACGCTCACTCCTTCCGTGCGATGAAGACGTCTTGCCGCCAGGGATCGCTGCGCACGGTCGGCGCGGCGAAGCCGGCGCGCTTGAACGCCGCGATCCATGCCGCTCGCGGAAACACCCCGAACGTATGGCGGTCGTGAACGGCTTCGACCGAGCCATCGGGTTTGCGCAACAGCATCAGGAAGTCCTCATGAAACGCGGTGGCGCCGCTCACCGGCTCCTGACACCAGATGAGATAGCGCATACTGCGGCCGTCCTCGCCATCTTCACCGCCGGTCTCGACATTCGGCGTGTAGGTCTCGCTGACGCAGTCCGGCAGCACGATGACAGCGCCGCCGGGCTTTAGGTGCACATGCGCGGTCGCGATCGCCGCGGCAAGGTCGTCTTCGGTGAGGAGATACATGATCGCGTCGTGGATCACGACGGCGTCGAACGCCCGTCCAAGCCGCACGAAGCGCATGTCCCCGGCAACGTGCTCAGCCTCGGCATTGATGCCGCGGCTGACCTCGAGCATGTCAGGTGCGAGATCGACCAGCGTCATCCGGGCGTGGCGCTTGAGATAGAACGCGTTGTTGCCGCCGCCGGCTCCGAGTTCGAGGATCGTCGGCGGGCATCGGCCGAGCGTCTCGCTCAGCATGTCGATGATCGCCGCCGCTTCCGCGGCATAGCTTTCGTCCGGCGGCGACAACAGCGGCCACCAGCTCGCCAGATCGGTGTAAAGGCGTGGTAGAGGCGTCAAGCGTGACTCGTGGACCGGCTCCTCGTGAAGCCGCTCGAGGCTTGGATCATACATACCCTCGGGCCAGGGCTTTCACGATGCTCGTGGCGGTTCAGTATTGCACAGCACCTTCGCGCGTACGTCAGACGGGCGCATGCCAAATTGCCGACGGAAACAGCGGTTGAAATAAGACACGTCGCTGAACCCCGAGTCCAACGCGAGCGCACTGACGTTCCGTCCGGCATGACGTCCGTCACTCAGGAGGCCGTAGGCGCGTGCGAGCCGCTGGCTCAGCAAGAAATCTGAGAACGTGGTGCCCTCGCTCTCGAACAGGCGCTGGACGGAGCGCGGCGTCAGGCGATACTGCGCCGCCACCGCGGCGACAGTCAGGCCGTGATGGCACAGATTGTCTGCAACGTAACGCTTGATTGCCCACAATCGCGCGGCACGCAGCCCGCGCCCCTGCGCCACGAAGGCCGTGTCGCGCGTGGCCCCAAGCACGAGCGCAGCGAGCTCGCACACATGAGTCGCGGCAACCTGCGCCAACCCCGGATCGGCCAGTGTGTGCGCCCTCTCAAGAAAGTCGACATAACCCAGCAGATGCCGCAGCGCCTCAGTCTCCTGCACGACCCGACGCAACAATGAAGCATCGAGGTTGGTCACGAGCGGCGCCAACGCCGCACGGCGTATGTGCAGGCAGGAAAAGCGAGACACGCTCGGCGCGGCGATCGTGGCGACTTCCGCTGTTCCGACCAGCACCGCGTCCCGCGGCCCATAGATTCTTTCCTTGCCGCGCTGCGACACCATGCCGCCGCTGGAGCTCACGATAAGGCAGAGCTCATCATGACCGTCGGCGAGGAGAGCGGGCGTTCTTGAAAAGCGCGCCGGCGAGCTCGTGGCCGATACCAGGCTGACGTCCGGGAGCAGACGGACGGTCACGTCGGCATGAAATGGCACGTCGAAAGCCGGCTCGATTTCCATTCCGAAGACCCGCGGCCCAAAGAAGTCCCGGCAGGCGGCGATGCGGTCCCGCTCCGGCAACTGATTTGTCGAAAATTGGAGAGGTCTGACGTTGGCGCGATGGACGTCCATGAGCATTTCCGCCGCTCGTTGTCCCTTCCCGACACGCGAAAACATTAGTTGCCGGTCACGGCGGCGTCGAGCCCATTCTGGTCGTTACCGTCCAAGGCCTGTCGCGTCAGCCCAAGATTTCGTGAAGCGAAAGCACTATGAGTCCGTCATCGCGAACCTTGCGGAGAGTCTTTGCGACAACAATAGCGAGCGGCCGTTGTTGTTGGCGAAACCCAGGAGGCGATGATGCTCCGACGATCTCTCAAGACGACTCTTATCGGGTCTGCGATTCATTCTGCTTTTCGTTGCGGAGCGCTCGGTTTGATTGCGCTGGGCGCGATCTCACTGTCATCTTTGCCGGCGGCGTCGCATTCGGCGGCCAAGTGCAAATTCGAAAAGTTTGACGCCTGTCTCCGAAACGGAGGCTCCCATGCGGTCTGCGTCAACTACACGGAACTGCAATGTGCGGGACATAGTCACGGAAGCGGGACCGGCAGCAGCAAGCACGCGGTCGGAGGCAATCTGCATAATCCGAACTCAGGCCCGTCGCGCTGGCACCGACGCCAGCAATTCAGTGCGCCCAAGCCGCCTCAGACACAGAGAATGTATCTCAAGCGGAGCAGACACTAAACGCAATCGTCCTCGAGTAAACCGAAAGGAAGCAGGCAAATGACCCGGATGATTCTATCGGGCGTCGCTGCCGCAGCGATGGTGCTGGCCGCGGCAGGGGGCCAAGCCCACAGCCAAAGCGGTACCGGCAACGCCGGCAGCTACCAAAACAGTTTCTTCGCGATTCCGTCAGCCGGCGCCGCGCCATCGCGATCCAGACTGCACGGGAACGCTTCCGGACATCACAGTGCCGTGGGAGCAAACCAAAGGCCGACCGCGAGCGGGGTAAAGACCGCGAGAATGAAGCGATCGCGAGCGAAGACGTCGAAGCACAAGGGGGAAATCGAAGTCCACTCGTTCCAATGGAACAGGGGGCACTCCCGTTCATCCACGTCCGGGATGCCAGCGATACGCCGGAACGCGGCGGGAGGCGCCGCGAAATCAACGAGCGGGAGCCAGATGAAACAGATTCCGCTCCCGCTTTTCCAACCCACACCCGCCTTTCCAGGACATTGAGGGGCGCTCCAAAGCAAGGAGACAAACCATGGTCCGCACGACCTTTTCGTGTCTCGTAGCCACAATGATATTTTCGATGGCCGCAAGCGATCATGCGGTCGGAAAGGCGAGTTCTTCGTTTGCGACCACCGACAATTCGCATCCATCGCAGGATGTCGTTGCCGGAGACCAGAAATACACTGCTGGCATCAAGACTGCCTACATGCTGATCGAACTGCTGCCCGTCAATCCGCCTTCGATTGACGCCTACAGCCACGGGAAGAGCGGCAAGGCGGTCCACAAAGGACGCCGCCAGGGCAACTTCACCGGAAAGCAGCGCAGGCAGGGGGTCGGCATGGTGACGCCTGCCATTCAGGGAATCAGGAAACCTTCGAGATCATCATCAAAACGCCGTCGATAGCGATCGGCCCACTTACTTGGTCCGGCGCATAGGCTCGCGAACTGCATTGTGGAGATTGACCGGAGCGAAATCGTCAGTCAGCAGTTCCCCGCCGCCCGCCGGCGTCCCCTCGGCCCGCTGCTCCAGTAGAGACGGCAGCGCAAAGCGAAAGTTATAGCGTTGCTGCAATCCGGCGGCTCGGCGTGCCAGCACGTCGCCGTCGGGCGTTGCCGAAGCCGCTGCCACAGCGATCACCCCCTGACCGGACGGAAACACGTGGACACTTGGAAAGACGGATCTCAACGTCACCAGCGTTGACGCATAGAGCTTGGTACCTTCGACGACGTTGAAGGTGGCAACGCCACCCGGCGTCAGCCGTTCCTTGAGAAGCGTGTAGAATTCCCGAGTCGCCAGATGGAACGGCACGGTGCTGCCATTGAAGGCATCGACCAGGATCAGATCGTATGTCTTTCTGCTCCGGTTGAGGAAGACACGGGCGTCGCCATCGAGATAGCGCACGCGCTCAGTCTCGCGGATGCCGAAATACCTTTTGGCAGCGGCGATGACGCCCGGATCGATCTCGATCGTGTCGATTGAGACGTCCGGCATGAAGCGGCCGAGGTAAGTCGAAATCGTGCCGCCGCCGAGCCCGATCATCAGGATGCTCTTGAGTTCGTGCGGATAGGCGGCGCCGACCGTCATCATCCAAGTGTAGCGGCCGGGCAAATCGTCGGGGTCGGCAAGATTGGTGACTGATTCGGTGTAGTATCGGCCCTTAAGCCGGAAGGACATCGCCATCAAGTCGCGCCGTTTGGTAATGAAAATATCGTTATAGACGGTTTCGATCCGCGCGATTTGACCATCTGGACGCTTGAGCAACGCCGCCCGGATTTCCCGGTCTACCAGTTCCTCGCAGAACGCGACCGACGCAACGAATGACAGGATGACGAGCGCTGCCCCATGGAGCAAACGCAATGAAAGCGGGGCCGATCGATACGCGTTGGGTCGCATGGTACTGCATGGCCCCGGCCTACTGCTGATTCATCCACCTGCCGGCGCGTCCGGATGATCAGAAGCATGTCGATAAGGTACACGGATGATCTGAGGCATGGAAATTTCGGCCGAACGCATCAGGCACATACCTTGTCGCGCCAGTCCAAGTCGTGTCGCCGATGGCCAAAGTCAACACGGTTCGATAGCTTCACGGTCGTCAACTCCTGGGCACATCGGAGCGGCGCGCAATGTGCGCCGCGGGTCCATCCAGGGCATCACCACCGAACACGGCACCGCCACGTGACATGACGGCTGACATCTACACCCCCGACGAGATCGAAACCGGCCGCAAGCTGTTCGCGGCCGACTGGCGTTTCGTCGCCGCCGCCGGCAATTTTGAGGCACTGCCGCCTATGCGCGGCTTGGAGATCGCGTTTGCCGGGCGCTCCAATGTCGGCAAGTCGAGCCTGATCAACGCGCTCACCGGGCGCAATGCGCTCGCCCGCACGTCGCACACGCCGGGCCGCACCCAGGAGCTGATCTTCTTCGCCGGCCCTCTTCAGCTCTCGTTGGTTGACATGCCGGGCTACGGCTACGCCGCCGCCTCCAAGGCCAAGGTGAAGGCGTGGACCGGGCTGATCCACACCTTCCTTGCCGGCCGCGCGAACCTTGCGCGCGTCTATCTGCTGGTCGATGCCCGGCATGGCCTCAAGCCGGTGGACGACACCGTGTTGCGGACGCTCGACAAGGCGGCAGTGAATTACCAGCTCGTGCTGACCAAGGCCGACCAGGTCAAGCCGTCCGATCTCGAGGCACGGATCGCCGCAACCAATGTGGCGCTCGCCAAGCACCCGGCGGCGTTCCCGGAGGTGCTTGCAACGTCCTCGCACACCGGGACCGGCATGCCCGAACTGCGCGCCGCCATCGCGAGACTGTGCGCCGAGCGCGCCAGAGCGTAGGCGGCACGCGTCACCGGTCCGTCACCGATCGCACGCACGCGGCGCAGGGCTAGTGTCCCGATTCCGAAGTTCGTTCCATTTCGCAGCGGCCTTTTATACGAACTTCGGAATCGAAGGACACTAGCAACTTATTGATTCTTGTGTGGCTTTGGTTCAGAAGTCCGCATGTTGGATTCGCCGCAAGAATGATGCGGACTTCTGAACCGCCACACTAGCGATTCCGCCCTTCCCCCTCGCCGCCCCGCCCGCTAAAAGGCAGCGCGACCCGATACTCCGCATTTGATCCGTCATCCTGAGGTGCGAGCGAAGCGAGCCTTCGGCCGAGCACCTCAGGATGACGGGTCGGAAACCGAGTTCTGCTGAGGATCACCCATGACCGTTACGCCCCACGATATCGCCCACGTCCTGTCGGAGGCGCTGCCGCACATGCAGCGCTATGACGAGGAGATCGTGGTGGTGAAGTACGGCGGCCACGCCATGGGTGAGGAGGAGATGGCGCGCAGCTTCGCCCGCGACATCGTGTTGATGGAGCAGACCGCCATCAATCCGGTCGTGGTGCACGGCGGCGGCCCGCAGATCGGCGGCATGCTCAAGCGTCTCGGCATCAAATCGGAGTTTGCTGACGGGTTGCGCGTTACCGACGCCGCCACCATCGAAGTCGTCGAAATGGTGCTGGCGGGCTCGATCAACAAGCAGATCGTCGGCTTCATCAACGCGGCCGGCGGCAAAGCGGTCGGCCTGAGCGGCAAGGACGGCGACATGGTCAAGGCGCGCAAGCTCAGCCGCCACGTGGCCGATCCCGGCTCCAATATCGAGAAGGTCGTCGACCTCGGCTTCGTGGGCGAACCGGAGCGGGTCGACACCATGGTGCTCGACCAGATCCTCGGGCGCGATCTGATCCCCGTGCTGGCGCCGCTCGCGACCTCGGCCGATGGCACCACCTACAACGTCAACGCCGACACCTTTGCCGGCGCCATCGCCGGCGCGCTCAAGGCAAAGCGCCTGCTGCTGCTCACCGACGTGCCGGGCGTGCTCGACAAATCGAAGAAGCTGATCGACCAGCTCACCGCTGACGAGGCGCGCCGCCTGATCGCCGATGGCACCATCTCCGGCGGCATGATCCCGAAGGTCGAGACGTGTCTCTATGCGCTCGATCAGGGGGTCGAGGGCGTCGTCATTCTCGACGGCCGGGTGCCGCACGCGGTGCTGCTGGAACTGCTCACCGATCACGGTGCCGGCACGCTGATGCGGCGGTGATTTCCCGCATCGGTCTAATCAAGCTGCCGCCAGGTAAGACAGGGCAGAGCCGCCTAACGCGCAAAGCAGCACGACCAGCCATGGCGGCGTCTGCCACATGAACAGAAGCAGGAAGGCAACGACGGCGAGCGCATAGTCCGCCGGGGTCAAAATCCCCGCGGTCCAGACCGGATGGTAAAGCGCAGCGAGCAGCAATCCGACGACAGCGGCATTGATGCCGCGCAACGCGGATTGAGCGAGGACTTGGCGACGAAGGGCCTCCCAGAAAGGAAGCGCACCGACAACCAGAAGAAATGACGGCAGAAATACTGCGACCAGGCACAACGTCGCGCCGACCCAACCGTTCGGGGTGGAGCGCATGACAGCCCCAAGATAGGCCGCGAACGTGAACAGCGGTCCAGGCACGGCCTGCGCTGCTCCGTAACCTGCGAGGAACGTATCGTTGTCAACCCAGCCTGGCGGCACGACCTCCGCCTGGAGAAGCGGAAGAACGACGTGCCCCCCGCCGAACACAAGCGATCCCGCACGATAGAATGCGTCGAACAGATCGATGCTCTGACTGGTGGTGGCCCCCGCCAACAATGGCAACCCGATCAATAGAGCGAGGAAAATGACCAGGGCAGCGACGGCCTGTCTTCGCGTGATGGAAAGCGTCAGCGGGACGTGATCGTCGGCCGGCGGCGCGCTTCGCATCAGCGTCAACCCAACGATCGCGCCCAGCACGATGGCCCCCACCTGTCCCCAGGCGGTCGGAATTGATATCGCGAGGACGGCGGCAGCGACCGCGACCGATGCTCGCTCCCGATCCGGCGCCAGCGAACGCGCCATGCCCAACACGGCGAGCGCGACCACCGCGACGGCTGCGACCTTCAATCCATGGAGCCAGCCGGCTCCAGTCACGTTGCCAAACGCTGAGAGACCATATGCAAAGAGCACCAGCGCGACGGCGGACGGCAACGTAAACGCGGTCCATGCGGCCAGTGCGCCAAGATACCCGGCGCGGGACAACCCAATAGCCATGCCGACCTGGCTTGACGCGGGGCCAGGAAGAAACTGGCATAGGGCTACGAGGTCGGCATAGGCCCGTTCGTCGAGCCATTTGCGGCGCTCCACAAACTCGTGGTGAAAATACCCAAGGTGTGCGACGGGGCCACCGAACGAGGTCAAACCCAACTTCAAGAAGGCGATGAATACTTCGACGGCATTGCCGGGATTCGAGCCACCGTTCATGAACACGGCGCACCCATCGCCATCCCTTCATCGCTTCCCCGGTAAATTCCCGGATATGCACCGCATGCAGCACCAGATAGATGGTACCGAGACGTAGACGATAACCATGAATTTCCCAGCTCGTCGAGTGGGGTGGGGTTTGGTTCAGAAAACTCCCTTATCGGACTCGCGGCTCAACCGAGGGGCGTTTCTGAACGACCACGCGGGCGGCGTATCGCTCCTGCGGCGACAGATACCTGCTGCCGCGTTCCATTTCGGCGATCCACTGCTCCATCTGCAACGTCATCGAACGGGCAAACGGTCCGAGGTGCAGATAGAGCACCATCAACTTGACGACCGTCTGAACTGCGCGCGGATTGATCTTCAGGCAATGCACGAATGTTCGCCAGAACAGGTGCCCGTGCTCGGGCATCTGATCGATCAGCTTCTTCACCATTTCGATGCCGGCAATGTTGTAACGCCGGTTTGAACGCATCGCGGCGTCCGGGCGCTGCGAGTAGTCGAGCAAGCCAACCAGCCGCCGGATGCGGTCGCAATAGGCCTCCGGATCCAGCACGTCCCGCACGATGTCCACGTAATCGCGCAGCACGTCGCGCTGCGGCCGAAGGGTGTCGAAGTTCAACCCTTGGCCGCAGGTATCGTTCAGCCCGTCGGGCATCAATTCGTGCCCGGAATGCAGCCGACCTTCCTTGGCGAGCCGGCGCGTCAATTGCGTGTTCGGCAGTGCCGTGAGCAGGCTGACAAGGCTGATCGGGACCGCGGAATCCTGGATGAAGGCGATCATTTCCTCGGCGACGCGGTTCTTCTCGGTGTCGAAGCCGACAATGAAGCCGGCGGTCACGAAGATGCCGTGGGCATAGATCTTGTGAACGCTGTCGACCAGACTGCGGCGGGTGTTCTGCTTCTTGCGCATCGCCACGAGCGCATCGGTATTCGGCGTTTCAAGCCCGACGAACACCAGGAAGAAATTCGCTCGGCTCAGCAGCGAGAGCAGTTCGTCGTCGTCGGACAGATTGATCGACGCCTCGGTCGAGAATTCAAACGGATAGCTCTTTTCCTTGACCCATGCGACCAGGTGCGGAAGGAAGGCCTTCACCGCTTTCTTATTTCCGATGAGGTTGTCGTCGACGAAATCGACATGGCCGCGATAGCCGAGGTCATAAAGCCGTTCGAGCTCGGAGAGCATCTGCGCATGTGTCTTGGTGCGCGGCGAGCGGCCGTAGAGCTCGATGATGTCACAGAATTCACAGGTGAACGGGCAACCGCGCGAATATTGCAGGCCGATATAGAGGTACTGATCGAACTTCAGGAGATCGAAGCGCGGGATCGGAGTCGTGGTGACATCCGCCTTGTAAGGCTCCGCCACGAAAACGCCTTCGCGCACATCCGCGTTCCAGGCCTCGATGAATTTGTCGAGGATTCCTTCCGCCTCGCCGAGCACCTGGAAATGTGCCGCCTTGTAGACATGCGGGCTCGACGTGGCATCGGGACCGCCGACAACAACCGGCGTGCCACGTGCGCGGCACATTTCGATGATGCGCAACGTGTCGGGCTGCTGCACCATCATGCCCCCGGTCATCACCATGTCGGCCCACGCGAAGTCGTCCTCAGCGAGCTCTTCGGTGTTGCGATTGACGAGCCGCACCTCCCACGCGGGTGGCAGCATGGCCGCGACCGTGATCAGCCCGAGCGGGGCGGTCGGATATTTGGCGCCGACAAATGCGCAGGACGCCTGATAGCTCCAGAACGAATGGGACCCAAAGCGCGGGTACACCATCAGGACGCGTGGCGCCTGCATGAGCCCCTCCCCAATGAAAAAATGCTCCCTACCTCCTTACCATGACACAAAATCGCCATCATCCGCGACAGTCACACAAACCATTGCAGATGCATGATTTTTCTCGCGGAAGCGGCTGTCGCCGCAGGCCGGCAGCAACAAATCTTAACATTTCTGCGGGCGATGTCCCCGCGACATTCCGACTCTCCCCGGAACGCCGCGAGACGGCCGCGAGACAGCCGCTAGACAAAGGCGGCCAATCGCCGTAACGCCACCAAACAAATCATGACCGCCCCTGCCCGCCCTGCTGCGCCGCGATCCTTCGACCACGTCGACACCTGGGTGTTCGATCTCGACAACACGCTCTACCCGCATCACGTCAATCTCTGGCAGCAGGTGGACGAACGAATCCGCGACTACATCGCGGACTTCCTCAAGATCGGCCACGAGGAGGCATTCCGACTGCAGAAGGACTACTACAGGCGCTACGGCACCTCGATGCGCGGGCTGATGACCGAGCATGGCATGGCGCCTGACGATTTCCTGAAGTTCGTGCACGAGGTCGATCACTCGCCGCTCGAACCGAATCCATCGCTCGGTGATGCGATCGAACGGCTTCCCGGCCGCAAGCTCATCCTGACGAATGGTACGCGCAGCCATGCCGATGCGGTGCTGGCGCGGCTGCAGCTCGATCGGCATTTCGAGGACGTGTTCGACATCGTGGCGGGCGAGCTCGAGCCAAAGCCCTCGCCGGCGGTTTACGACCGCTTCCTGAAGACGCATGGCGTCAAGGCCGAACGGGCCGCCATGTTCGAGGACCTTGCGCGCAACCTTACCGTGCCATATCGGCTCGGCATGATCACGGTGCTGGTGGTGCCGGAGAACACCCGCGAGGTCTTCCGCGAGGACTGGGAGCTCGCGGGCCGCGACGAGCCGCACATCGACCACGTCACCGACAACCTGGTCGGATTCCTGGAAACCATTGCCGCGAAACGGTAAGCAATGCCACCGCGGATGATTCACTCTCGCCGTCATCCTGAGGAGCGAGCCATAAGCGCGTTCACGCGCGTCGTCGACACGCTATGGCGAGCCTCGAAGGACGACGGCCCGGATGTTGCAAGACCGTGGCCGCGCATCCTTCGAGGCTCGCCGCTACGCAGCTCGCACCTCAGGATGACGGATCAAAATTGAATGTCGGTGATAGTATAAGAAGCGTCATGCGGAACCAGCAGAAGCTCTCCGTTGCGATCGTGGGCGCCGGCATCGGCGGCCTCGCCGTTGCCGCGGCGCTGCGGAAACATTTCATCGAGCCTGTCATCTACGAGCAGGCGGAGGCATTCGCCCGTGTTGGCGCCGGCATCCAGCAGAGTCCCAATGCCGTGAAGGTCCATCGCTGGCTCGGCATCGAGGAGCGCACGCGCGCGGTCGCGTTCACACCGGCGACCTCGCTCAACCGCGACGCCCTCTCCGGCAAGGTCACCAACGACCATCCGCTCGGCCGCGAGGTCGAGGCCCGCTACGGCGCGCCCTACCTGACCATGCATCGCGGCGACCTGCATGACGCGCTCGCATCGATCGTGCCGAATGAGAGCATCAGGCTCGGCAAGAAGCTCACGCAGATCCGTGAGCGCGGCGCGCGGGTCGAGCTCACCTTTGCCGACGGCAGTGAAGCCGAGGCCGAAGCCGTCATCGGCGCCGACGGTGTGCACTCCTTGATCCGCGACCATGTCACCGGGCCCGAGCAGCCGCGCTTCACCGGCCGGCTCGCTTATCGCACCACGTTTCCAGCGGCGCTGCTGCGCGGCGTTGACATCGGCTCATCGCGCACCAAGTGGTGGGGCAAGGACCGCCACATCGTGATCTATTTCGTCACCGCGGACCGCGACGAGGTCTACTTCACCACCAGCCAGCCGGAAAAGGCCGACTGGATGACAAAAGAATCCTGGTCGATGAAAGGTGATCTCGGCGAGCTGCGTGATGCGTTTGCGATGTTTCATTCCGCCGTGCAGCGCGTGCTCGCCGCCGCGCCCGAGGTGCACAAATGGGGCATCTATGAACGCGATCCGCTGCCGGTCTGGTCCAAAGGGAAAGTGGTCTTGCTTGGTGACGCTTGTCATCCGATGACGCCCTACATGGCCTCGGGCGCGGCGATGGCGCTGGAAGACGCCGCCGTACTGGCCCGCGCGATCGATGAATCCGACACACTCGACGGTGCGTTCCGCCTCTACGAGCAGACGCGCAAGCCGCGCGCGAGCATGGTGCAGACCGGCTCCAGCGCCAACAATTGGATGCGCAACGAAACCAATCCCGACTGGCTCTACGGCTACGACGCCTCGCGCGTTCCGTTGCGGTCCTCGCTCGCGGCCGAAGCCTCGACCTACTACGAAGCATGACAACACACATAAACTCCCGTCCCGCCCTCATTGAAGCCCTCGACAACACCTCGACCCGCCGCACCACCCCGGTGGGCGGCGGCGACCTAGTCTGGCGCATCTGGGGCAGCGGCTCGCCGCTGCTGCTGCTGCATGGCGGCACCGGAAGCTGGATGCACTGGATGCGCAACATTGAGGATTTGTCACGTGATTACACGCTCTTGGTGCCGGACATTCCGGGCTCGGGTGAATCCGCGAGCCCACACCTGCCGACCAACGTGGAGAAGGTCGCCGTCGCATTGCTCGCCGGAATCGACGTGATCCTCGGGCCGGAGCGCCGCTTCGCTGTCGCTGCGTTCTCGATGGGCGGGCTGGTTTCCGGCTATGTGGCGAAGCTCGCGGGCGAGCGCGTCACCACCCTGGTGCTGGTTGGCGCCGTCGGCACCACGGCCCGGCGCCCGGAGATCGCGCCGATGAAGTCATGGCGGCGGCTGTCGACCGACGAGGCGAAGTGCGAGGCGCATCGCACCAATCTCAGCATTCTGATGGTTCACGATCCGAAGGCGATCGACGAGCCCGCACTTTATATGCAGTTCAACAATGCCGAGCGCTCGCGCGTGCGCGGCAAGCACATCAACCCGACCGGCGATCTCTCGCAGACCCTGCCGGGATTCAAGGGCCGGCTCGCCAGCATCTGGGGCGAGCATGATGCCACTGCCGGTCCCTATCTCTTCGAACGGCGGGAGAAGCTCGAGCAGTTCAAGCCGGGCGCGACCTTCGACGTCATTTCCGGTGCCGGGCATTGGGTGCAGTACGAAGCCCCCGACGCGTTCAACCGCCTGCTGCGCGAACGCCTGAAGGATTGAGCCTCATAGCAAAGCTGCGATATTGAAATCGCAGGACTTGTCCCGGCCATCGGGAACGCACCTGAAAACGACGCACGATCCTTGGAACGACACCCATTCAACGCACGATAAGAACCGGAACTTTGCTGTGCGTAACGACTTCGTTCGCCTGGCTCCCCAGGAGCAAGCGGTCGATGTTGCGGCGTCCATGGGAAGCCATAACGATCAGATCGGCGCCAACCTCCTCGGCGGTCGCCACGATACCCTCCGCGGGGCGCTTGTCCGCAACATGGATCAAGGCGCAGTCAACGTTCTGCGACTTTGCAACCTCGCCAGCATTATCGAGAATGTTTTTCGCAGCCGCGCTCATCACCGCTTCATAGTTGCCGATCGGATCCTCCTTACCGCGATCGTAGTCATGAGCCATCTCGAAGGGGGACCATGAATCCGTGACGGTCACCACCGATACGGGCGCTTTGGCCAGTTTCGCCAGCTTGATACCGTGAGATACGGCCCTGCTTGCCAGCTCGGAGCCGTCAGTCGCGATCAAAATGCGTTTGTACATCCTCGCCCTCCAAGGCCGTCTCGGCTCAAATGTTATTTTGTGTTCTCATAACCATTCGCCGCCTCTTTGATTTGATCTATGTCATTCGCCTCCCTGAGAAATTCCAGACTGTAGAGGCATTCTACGACGAAAACTCATCCCGGGGGCCCAATGCAACCGGGGCGCGGTGCGGCCATGTGGCGCCCGTTTAACTATTGCCCTGCACCTGATGCGTTTTCAATGGTGCACGGCAGCAGGATTGTACGCGTCATTTGAGCTAGACTTGTATTTCGTAGTTCGGAGCCATTTCAAACATGTTGGACTCGATGGGCCCGCGCGCGCAGTGGCGAACTCAAAGCGGATTCATTCTTGCGGCGCTGGGAGCCGCCATCGGCCTTGGGAATATCTGGCGCTTCTCTTACGTCGTTGCCGACAATGGTGGCGCTGCCTTTCTCGCCGTTTATTTCGGAACCATTGTCCTTGTCGGTCTGCCTTTGTTGTTGGTCGAGCTTGCAATCGGCCGCTTGACGCAGCGTGAGGCCGCGTCGGCCTTTTGGCAACTAGGTAGAACCGCACCCTGGCGCGGCGCAGGCCTTATCGGGGTTTTGACCTCGTTCGTTATTCTCACTTATTATGGCGTGATTACCGGATGGGCGTTGAAATATTTTGCCGCTTTCGCGACCGGTCTTTATCCGCTGCAAGCGGGTACGGCGGATGAATACTTCCGAGCTTTTTCCGCCAGTCCAATCGAACCGATACTGTGGCAGATCTGCATTATGAGCGTCACTGTCGGCATTGTGCTGGCGGGGATCGAGGGTGGAATCGAGCGAGCCAACAAGATCCTGATGCCCGTGCTCGCCGCCCTTGTTATCGCACTGGCAATCCATAGCCTGGCGCTTCCCAATGCCGGCCACGGACTGACCTTTCTGTTCGCGCCGAGTTGGGAAGCCTTGTTGGAGCCGCGCGTTTATCTTGCCGCGCTCGGCCAAGCATTCTTTTCTTTGGGCTTGGCGATGGGCATATTGGTGACCTACGGCAGCTACTTGCCGAGGCATCAAAGACTCCCAGCGGCCGGTGCGGTCATCGTGCTGGGGGACACGCTGTTTGCAATGGCGGCAGCGATCATTCTTTTTCCGGCGATCTTCAGCTTTGGAATGAGCCTGGATCAGGGACCAGGATTGGCCTTTGTCACGCTCCCTGAAATCTTCGCTCGGATGACCGGCGGGCAGTTCGTCGGGATTGCATTCTTCGGCCTGCTGGTGCTCGCCGCACTTACCTCCTTCGTTGCGCTCCTCGAAGTCCCGGTTGCGTTTGCAATCGAGTGGTGGGGCATGAGCCGCGCCAAAGCCACGATTTCGATCGGTGTTACGGCTGTCATTCTCGGCGTGCCGAGTTCACTCGGATTTGGTCCCTGGTCTGGCATCACGCTCGTCGGCATGCCGATCATGGACGCCATCGATTTGGTGGCTTCGAATATCCTGTTGCCGCTGAGCGGACTGGCAATCGTGCTGTTTGCCGGCTGGCATTGGCATAAAGCCGATGCATTCGCGGCGGTTGGATTTACAAGAGGATGGCTGGCCGGGCTATGGTGGGGCTTGGTTCGCTACCTCGCGCCGGCTGCGATCATCATCATCTTTCTGCGGTCGCTCGCTGTGTTCTGATCGACAGGCGAGAACAAAGAAAACGACGCGCTAGTGTGGCGGTTCAGAAGTCCGCATCATTCTCGCGGCGAGTCCGACATGCGGACTTCTGAACCAAAGCCACACTAGATTAAATGAGTTGCTAGTGTCCTTCGATTCCGAAGTTCGTATAAGCGGCCGCTGCGAAATGGTACGAACTTCGGAATCGGGACACTAGTATCAGGCCCCCGTCGCGTAGCGCTGCAGCAGAATCGCGGCGCCGGCGCCGACCGCGAAGGCACCGATCACGCGCATGGCGAGCAGTTGCAGCGATGCCCGTTCGATGAGCATGCGCACACCGGACATGATCGCAAGCGCGATGGCGGTCTGGATCGCCGCGAGCCCGATGAAATAGGCAAGGATCGGCGTACGCTCAGCGCCGGCGATGGTCTCGCCGAGCGCATAGCCGTTGATCAATCCGGCAGCCACGAACAGCGCGAAGGCGAGATCGCGCCGCAGCGGGTCCTTGCGGAACACGATCAGTCCGAGCGCGACCACCGACAGTGCGACGAAGATTTCCGCGTTCGGCACCGTCGCCTCGCCGATATGTGCGGCCGCACCGATCACCGTCGCGATCACGTAACCGGCGGCGAGCAATGCGCCCTTCGGCTGCGCCGCCGCGAGGCATCCGATCGCGACGATGGCCGCCAGATGGTCGAGCCCGATGACCGGATGCCCGAGGCCGGAGAGCAGACCGTGCCAGAACGTCGTCGGCATCGCACCGTCCATGGCGTGATGCGCGAACGCCGGATCGGCAGCGAGGAACAGCGTCAAGGCAAGGATCGTTTTGGCCATTTCAAGTCTCCACCAGCCGCATGAAGAGTAGCCAAGTTCGGTCGCCTTGACATCCCCCGCCCTTCCCTCGACAAAACGCACTCTCAACCGCCCAAGAACCGATCGAGACACCCATGTCGCACGCTGAGCTTGCCAAGACGATTGACGATGCATTCGAGAAGCGCGACGGCATCGGCCCGTCCACCAAAGGAGCGGTGCGCGACGCGGTGGAGAGCGCGCTCGACCTGCTCGATCGCGGCGCGGTGCGCGTCGCCGTGAAGGGCGACAACGGCAACTGGTCGGTCAATCAATGGCTCAAGAAGGCGGTGCTGCTGTCGTTCCGCCTCAACGACATGAGCGTCGTGTCCGGCGGTCCCGGCCAGTCGGTATGGTGGGACAAGGTCGCCTCCAAATTCGAAGGCTGGGACGACGCGCGCTTCCGCGAGGCCGGCTTCCGCGCGGTGCCGAACTGCGTGGTGCGGCGCTCGGCCTATGTCGCACCCGGCGTCGTGCTGATGCCCTCCTTCGTCAATATCGGCGCCTATGTGGATTCCGGCACCATGATCGACACCTGGGCGACCGTCGGCTCCTGCGCCCAGATCGGCAAGAACTGCCACATCTCGGGCGGTGCCGGCATCGGCGGCGTGCTGGAGCCGCTGCAGGCCGGCCCAGTCATCATCGAGGACAACTGCTTCGTCGGTGCCCGCTCCGAGGTCGCCGAGGGCGTGGTCATGCGCGAGGGCTCGGTGCTCTCCATGGGCGTCTTCATCGGCGCGTCGACGCGCATCGTCGACCGTGAGACCGGTGCGATCCATCAAGGCGAGGTACCGCCCTATTCGGTCGTGGTGCCGGGATCGCTGCCCGGCAAGAACGGCGGGCCGAGCCTTTATTGCGCGGTGATCGTCAAACGCGTCGACGAGAAGACGCGCTCCAAGACATCGATCAATGAGCTGTTGCGGGATTGATGAATGGCTCGTGTCCCGGGCCAACGCAGCACGTAGTGTTGCGTGGCGGACCGGGGACCCCGGTTTCTTATAGGCCAAGAAAACAACCGGGGCCCCGGATCAGCGGGGCACCACTACGTGCTGCACCGCGTCCGGGGCGCGCAAACCGTCGCGTTCTGCTTTCGCGGTGAAAATGGAATTTCGAAAGACGGCGATGAACTGGAGCTACCTGCTCACCAGCACAGAAGGCCGCATCAGCCGCAAGCCCTTCTGGATCGCGCTGGCATTCCTGTCGGTGATCGAACTCGCTGCCCATTTAGCACTGGGCGAACGCTGGAGCTCCATCGTCAGCCTGCTGATCGCCTATCCGGAATTTGCGCTGTTCGCCAAGCGAGGCCATGACCGCAACGTGCCGACCTGGGTCGCCGGTATGTTCATCGTGGGCGCTACCGTCCTTAATCTGCTGGTGTTGCTCGATCTGTCAGGACCGATGGAAAACCCGAATACGCTGTTCTACGTGCTCGCAATTCCCGTCGGCATCGTGGGCCTCATCCTGCTCGTCGATTTCGGATTCCGCCGCAGCACTGTCGGTCCCAACCAATACGGTCCCGATCCGCTCGCGGCTTCTCGCTAACGAGAATGGATGCCCATACGGCCTAACTGACATTGTCCCATCTCCTTTACCGCACGCAATCGAGGCAATAGAGTTCCTGCGGAGCTGGGGGAGAATCACATGTCAAATATCAACTGGGGCAATCTGCTGTTCAGTTTCGGCGGACGGATCAATCGCGCCAAGTGGTGGCTGACCGTTCTTGTTTCAATCATCATCAGCGTCGTAGCCGCGATCGTGACGGCCGTAATTCCGTCTGAGGCTTTTGGTACTGTTGTATCGCTCGCTTCCTTCATTCCGCAGTTTTGGATCTCCTTGGCCGCCGGCGTCAAACGACTGCATGATCTCAACCGCAGCGGGGCTTGGCTCGTTTTGTTTTATCTCGGGCCCGCTCTCCTCATATCCGTCTTTTTCGCTGTTGTCGGTGTCGACGTCATGGCCGCCCTGCTGTCGGACAAGTCTCTCGACTCTGCCATCATCGCTCGCGTGGGCACCACCGCAATCCTTGTGGGGGCCCTCATGTTCATCCTGGCCGTCTGGGCATTCATCTGGTTCGGCTGTCTGCGCGGCACCGTCGGTCCTAACCAGTACGGTCCGGACCCGCTCGAACGCCAAATCTGAGAGACGCCACGCGTTGACGGGCGTGCGTTGTCCCCTTAAAGGCGGGCTATGCCGCAATTCGCCACCGATCCCGTTGCCCTCGCGCGCTATCTGCTGCGCTGCCGGTCAGTGACACCGGCCGAGGGCGGCGCACTGTCGTTGCTCCAAGGCGTCCTCAAATCCGCGGGATTTGACGTTCACCGGCTCACATTCTCCGAGCCCGGCACGGCGCCGGTCGAGAACCTCTATGCCCGGATCGGCGCCGGCAGCCCGCACCTCGTGTTCGCCGGCCACACCGACGTGGTGCCGTCCGGAGACGATACGGCGTGGTCGCATCCGCCGTTCGCGGGTGAGATCGTAGACAATGCCCTCTATGGCCGCGGCGCCGTCGACATGAAGGGCGCGATCGCCTGCTCGATCGCGGCGACCCTCGACTGCCTGGCCGAAGGGCCGCCCCCGGGATCGATTTCGTTCCTGATCACCGGCGACGAGGAAGGCATCGCCGTCAACGGCACGGTGAAGCTCCTGCAATGGGCCGCGGAGCGCGGCGAGGTTTTCAACCATTGCATCCTCGGCGAGCCCACAAACACCGACGTGCTCGGCGACATGGTCAAAGTCGGCCGGCGCGGATCGCAGAACGGCACGCTGGTGGTGACCGGCAAGCAGGGCCACGTGGCCTATCCCGAACGCGCCGACAACCCGGTACGCGGTCTCGTCGCTTTGATGGGCGCGCTGATGTATGAGCCGCTCGACAGCGGCACCGCGAACTTCGGCCCGTCGAACCTCGAATTCACGTCGATCGACATCGGCAATCCGACCGTGAACCTGATCCCGGCTGTGGCGCGCGCGCGCTTCAACGTGCGCTTCAATGACAACTACACGCACGAATCACTGCGCGCGCTGCTCGAGGTCCGCGCGCAGGCCACCGCGCGCAACTTCATTCGCTGGCACATCGAATGGGAGCCGTCGAACGCGGATGCCTTCCTTGTCCCGTCGGGGCCGTTTGTCGATATGGTGGTCGGCGCGATCGCCGAGGTGACCGGGCGCACGCCGGTGCTGTCCACGTCGGGCGGCACTTCCGACGCCCGTTTCATCAAGGATTACTGCCCGGTGCTGGAGTTCGGCCTGGTCGGCCGGACCATGCACCAGGTCGACGAGCATACGCCGGTCGCCGACCTCGTGCAGCTCACGGCAGTCTATCGCAAGATCTTGGAATGGTATTTCGCTTACGCCGACACGTTCAGGGGGCCAGACCGCGAGCAGAGAATCGCGAACAGCGAATAGCGAGCGCGAAAACTGCAATCAGCCGCCATCCACCTCTGACTGCAGCGTGCCGCTGGACGGTGGGAACGGTAGATCGCATAAGGCATTTCAGTTCTCAGCATGCGAGATCACCATGCCTATGGTTTCTGCTGCGACCGCAACCAACCAAGCCAGCGCCGAGGAAGCCGATGTGCTCGTCGTCGGCGCCGGCATGGCTGGCCTCAGTGCGGCCATTGCCGCACGCGAGGTGGGCGCCTCGGTCATCGTGATCGAGAAGGCGCCGGAAGCGGAACGCGGAGGCAATACGCGGTTTTCCAACGGCGCCATCCGCGCCGTCTATCGTGGCATCGAGGATATCGATGCGCTGGTCGGCGGCTTGAGCGCGACGGAGCGAGAGCGCGCCGAATTCGGTTCCTATTCACGCGAGCAGTATTACGACGATCTGGCGCACGTCACCCAATATCGCAGCCATCCCGACATGGCCGATATGCTGATCGAGAACAGCCGCGATACGCTGTTCTGGCTGCGACAGCATGGCCTGCGCTTCTTGCCGCTGTACGAATGGCAGTTCAAGCTTCCGGACAGCCGCATCCGCTTTTCAGGTGGATCGGCGCTGGAAGTCTACGGCGCTGGTGAAGGCGCCTCGGAGGCCATGTTCCGTACCGCTGAGCGGCTCGGCGCGCACGTCTTCTATCGGACCAAGGCGCTGTCGCTCCTCGACGAGAAGGGACGCATCGGCGGCGTCATCGTCCGCAGGGGCGAGGACGACATCGCCATCCGCGCGCGCAGGGTGATCCTCGCCTGCGGCGGGTTCGAGGCGAATACCGAATGGCGCACGCGCTATCTCGGCCCATCGTGGGATCTCGCCAAAGTCCGCGGCTCGCGTTTCAACACGGGTGACGGCCTGCGAATGGCGCTCGCCTGCGGCGCGGCACCGTTCGGCAACTGGTCTGGATGCCATTCGGCGAGCTGGGATCTCAACGCACCCGACGTGAACGAACTCGAATACGGCGCCGTGTTCAAGCGCGATGACTATCTCGAAGGGATCGTCGTCAACGCCGATGGCGAACGCTTCTTCGACGAAGGCGCCGACATCCGCGCGTTGACCTATGCCAAGCTCGGTCGCACCATTCTCGCCCAGCCGGGCCAAGTCGCCTGGCAGATTTTCGACAAGCACGGCGCCGCGCGGCTGCACGGCGAATATCGCGTCAAGCAATCGGCGCGCTTCAAAGCCGATACCCTGGAAGCGCTCGTCGAGCGGCTCGACGGGATGAAGCGCGACGCCTGCCTTGCCACCATCAAAGCGTTCAACGAGGCGGTGCGGACCGACATTTCCTACGATCCCGGCAAGAAGGACGGGCGCCGCACGGAGGGGCTCGCAATTCCGAAATCCAATTGGGCGCTCGCCATCGCCGAGCCGCCGTTCGAAGCCTATGCGGTGACCTGCGGCATCACGTTCACGTTCGGCGGCTTGCGCGTCGACACGGAGTGCTGCGTGCTCGACGAGGGCGGCCTGCGCATCATGGGCCTTCATGCCGCGGGCGAAATGGTCGGCGGCCTGTTCTATTTCAACTATCCGGGCGGCTCGGGCCTGATGTCCGCCGCCGTCTTCGGGCGGATCGCCGGCCGATCGGCCGCGCAGGCCGCCCTGGCCAACGCATTCTGAGATTTGGCGGCGTGCCGTTGAAGCTCCGGCCGGCAACTGGTTATCTACGCACCACGGGCTTTGACCTTCGCGCCAATGAAAATCACACCGGGAGGAACTAAGGACATGGCAAGGAGATGGCAATGAGGGTCGGTGTTCTGACGTTGGCGCTCCTGATGGCCCTATCGAGCGGCGCATCGGTGCAAGCCCAGACTGACTTCTATCGTGGCAAGACGCTTCGGATCGTCGTCGGCAGCGACGCGGGCGGCGGCTTCAGCGTCTACTCGCTGCTGCTGTCGGCCCATCTTGGCAAGCATATTCCCGGCAATCCGACCGTTACGATCGAACATCGGCCGGGCTCGGGTGGCGTCAACGCCATCGATTATCTCGCCAATGCCGCCCCAAAGGACGGCACGGTGATCGCCGTCGCCATGCCGAATTTCTTCGTGACGCCCTTCGTCGAGCCCCGCGCCGCCAAATTCAATCCGGCAGAATTTCGTTTCATCGGCCGGATGAGCGACTTCGGCCGCGTGCTGGCGAGCTGGCACACGAGTGGCACGAAGACCATCGACGATCTGAAAGCCAAGGAAACCATCCTTGGCGCCTCGGCGCGCCGTTCGACCACCTCGATCCAGCCGTTGCTCGTCAACGAGTTCCTCGGCACCAAGATGAAGGTCATCACCGGCTTCATGGGCTCGGGACCGACGGCCGTGGCGCTCGAACGGGGCGAGGTTCAGGTCACCACCATCGCCTATTCGACCCTGCAAAGCCTGCATCCGCAGTGGCTGCGCGACAAGAAGGTCAACATCATCGCGGGCCTCGACTTCACCGACATTCCCGGCGTGCCGAAAGTGCGCGATCTGATTGATGATCCGCGAAAGAAAGCGACGTGGGATTTCGTCGCTCTGGCCGCGGAGTTCGGCACGGCCTATGTCGCCGCGCCAGGCGTGCCGGAAGAACGCCTGCGCATCCTACGGCAGGCTTTCGATGCGACCATGAAGAGCGATGAACTCATCGCCGATGCGAAGAAGCGCGTTCTCGGCATCAATCCGAAGTCCGGCGATGAACTCGATCAGCTCTTCGCCAAGATGGGCTCGCCGACGCCGGAGATCACCAAGCACGTGGCACGCATCATGGGTATCGGCAGCTAGTCTAGTCTAGCGAAGCAGATTCGACATTCGCGACACACCTCGCAGCAGACACGCGACGCGAATGTTAGAATCGGACCACTGGACCGCTCAGTCGGTCGCAGTGATCTGCTGCAGCCACGGCTGATGCAGTGCTGTTTGCTTTTCCCAGGCATCGATCAGCGATCGATGCCGCAAGGTCATGGCGACATCGTCCAGGCCTTCGAGCAAGGCAGTGCGCTCGCCGGCATCCATACCGAACGCAAATGCGGCGCCGTCCGGGCAGGTGATCCTGTAGGCGGCCAGATCGACCTCAAACGGCGCCTGACCGTCCGCAGCGACGACGCGCGCCTCGAAGTCGGAACGGAGTGCCGGATTGAGCACCACCGGCAGCATGCCGTTCTTAAGAAGGCTTTCGCGGTAGACCTCGGAGAAACTGCGCGCGACTATACAGCGGACGCCGTGGGCAGCGAGCGCCCACACCGCCACCTCGCGGGCGCTGCCACAGCCAAAATTACTGCCGGCCACGAGGATCGGTGCGCGGCGAAAACGCTGCTCGTCCAGGACAAAGGGCGCGTTCGGGTCGCCTCGCCAGCGGGCAAACAGCGCCTTCTCGTAGTCCGGCTCCAACGCGCGCATGAACTGCACCGGCGCGATCTGATCGGTGTTGATGTCGTCGATCAGCAAGGGCGCGGCCGCGCCGCGGACGGAGGCGAATTTTTCCATCTCGTTCCTTTAGAGCACGATCCCGATAGAGCACGACCCCGAAAAATGGATACCGATTTTCGGAAAAGATCATGCTCAAACGCAACAAGCTAGACCATGATCCGTTTCATCTGAAACGGATCATGGTCTAGTCTAGCGCTCCTGCACGAGCGGACGCGGATCGCAGATCTCGCCCTTGATCGCAGCGGCCGCCGCGGTCGCGGGGCTTGCCAGGTGGGTGCGCACGCCGGCGCCCTGCCGACCTTCAAAGTTTCGGTTGGTGGTCGAGACGATGCGCTCGCCGGCTGTGACTTTCTCGCCACCGCCGCCCGCGCACATGGAACATCCGGGCTCGCCCCACAGGAATCCTGCGTCCTCGAAGATATCGCGCAGGCCGTGTTCCTGCGCCCTTCGGCCCACCGCGCGCGACCCCGGCACCACGACAGCCTTGACGCCATCGGCGATCTTACGACCGGTGACGATGCGTGCCGCGATTTCGAGGTCGCCGAAGCGCGCGTTCGTGCAGGACCCGATGAAAACACGATTGATCCTGGTGCCGGCGAGGCATGTGCCCGGCGTCAAATCCATGTAGCCGAGCGCACGCCGCCAGATCGCTTCGTCGAGCCCCGCCTGCGCCGCCGTGTCCGGCACATGGCCGGCGACGGAGGCGACCTGCGCCGGCGTCGTCCCCCACGTAATCTGCGGCGCAAGACCAGCGCAATCGATCTCCAATTCGACATCGAACCTCGCATCACCGTCGGACCGCAGATCCCGCCACTGGTCGTGCGCCCTGCGCCAAAGGTCGGCCCTCGGGGCATGCGGAGACGTCGCGAGCCACGCGAATGTCGTTTCATCGGGCGCGACGATGGACGTGCGGGCGCCGAGTTCCACCGCCATGTTGCACAGCGTCAGCCGCGCCTCCACCGACAGCGAGGCGATCAGGCCACCGGCGAATTCCAGGGCAATACCGCGCGCCGCGTCAAGGCCGAGCCGGCCGATCAGATGAAGGATGACGTCCTTCGCGTAGACGCCGTCGTCCAGACCGCCCTCAAGCCTGACACGCATCTGCCGTGGCTTGCGCACCCACATGGCTTGCGTCGCCAGCGCATGCTCTAGTTCCGAACTGCCGCAGGCAAGGCCGAGCGCGCCGACGCCGCCGACGGTCGGCGAATGGCTGTCGACACAAAGATAGGTCGAACCGGGTAGCACGAGGCCGAGTTCCGGCATCACCACATGGGATATACCTTGCTCCGCGTCGCCGACATCGAGAAGCCGCAGGCCATGGCGGTGCGCCGCTACGCGCGTTGCATCGACAAAGTCGTTGCCGCCCAGACCCGAATGGGTCTGGAACGATGGAACCGAATGGTCTTGCACCACCACTGACAAATCGGGGCGGCGGATAGCCAGCGCGCGCCGTTCAAGGTTCTTCAAAACCTGCGGCGCGCGCACGTCATCGACGACGACCCGGTCGATATAGAGCAACGTCTTGCCACCCTCATCCCCGGCAAGCCGATGCCGCGACCAGATTTTTGTCGAACAGTGTCGCGCCCATAGCGCCGTCACCCACTATTTGCTCCTTCACGGGCTCAGCTTGATGTTCGCCTTCTCAGCGAGGCCGAGCCACTTGGCGATGTCCTTGTTCACGAACGTGGTGAACACGTCGGGCGCGTTCGGCGCCGGCTCGGCGCCCGCATCCGTCAGCCGTTTCTTCGCATCATCGAGCGCGAGGATCGTCGCGGTGTCGGCGCTGATCTTGCGTACGATCGCGGCCGGAGTCTTGGCCGGCGCGAACAATCCGAACCAGCCGACCGAGGAATAATTCGGCAAGCCGGTCGACG
This sequence comes from Hyphomicrobiales bacterium, assembly GCA_009377695.1. Taxonomy (GTDB): domain Bacteria; phylum Pseudomonadota; class Alphaproteobacteria; order Rhizobiales; family Xanthobacteraceae; genus VAZQ01. The sequence goes on from WHTP01000045.1 coordinate 30,235, forward strand.
CGATGGTCGGGAAATCCGGGAACATCGACGAGCGCTCGGCACCTGTGATCCCGATCATCCGGAGCTTGCCGGCCGCAATGTGCTGCGTCACCACCTGCGGCGGCGAGAACAGCATATTGATCTGGCCGCCGAGCAGGTCGTTCACCGCCGGGCCGGTGCCGCGATAAGGCACGTGCTGCAGGTCAACACCTGCCATCTGGGCGAACAGCGCACCGGACAGATGTGATGCCGTGCCGGCGCCGGACGAGCCGAAGGTCAGCTTGCCAGGATTGGCCTTGGCGTAGGCGATGATCTCGGCCGCGTTCTTCACTGGCACCGATGGATTAACCACCAGGATGTAGGACGGCGCGGCGACGAGCGAGATCGGTGCGAGCTCGCGCGTGACGTTGTAGTTGCCGGGCTTGGCGCCCTGGCTCGCGGCCACCGACAGGATCGCCCCGGTCGACGCCAGCATCAGCGTGTAGCCATCGGCTGGCGAGGCAATGACCTGCCGTGCGCCGAGGAGCCCCGATGCTCCCGGCTTGTATTCGGGCACGACGGTCTGGCCCCACAGGCCCTGAAGATGATGCGCGACCACGCGGCCAAGCACATCAGTCGCCCCACCCGGAGGGAACGGTACGATGATCCGCACGCCATTGTTCGGGTAGCCCTGCGCCCGCGCGGGGGTCGGTCTTAATGGGGGCACGAGTGCGGTCGCGCCCGCCGCAGTCGTGGACGACAAGAATGCACGACGTGAGAACATGTGCTCCTCCCCAGAAGCGAATAGATGGCCCGTTTGCGGATTAATACGGCCCGCTTGCGGTTAATGATGACATCAATTCCAGCCGCGTGCACCGTCCCTGCGGCCTTGGCTGTGGTAGGATGCCGCACCGTCGCATGATCGATTTTGTGGTGCCCGCTCGCCCGAGGAATGGCCGCTTGACCGAGACCCCCGCGAGAAGTCGTTTCGGCGCCTTCATCGATCTGTTGTTCGGCTATGACGAACGGATCGGCCGCATAGCCTACTGGCTCGGGCTAGCGGCGGCGTGGGCCATCACCGGCTTCTTCGCCGCGATCGCCGAGGACGTGACGGCCGGGACCGGCGACATCGGGCGTTATGTGGCCTTGGTTTTCATCGTCGGCACGTTCGTCTGGATGCACTCAGCGATCACGGTCAAGCGGCTGCATGACCGCGATCGGTCGGCCTTGTGGTACCTGATCTACGGCATCGCGCCGCCCGGGCTCTTCATCGCGGCAACTTATTTCTACACGACAAGGTCCTTTGCGCTGGCATCGGTCCTTTACGTGCTGTCCTTCCTGGGGCTGTTCTGGGTGATCATCGAGCTCGGCCTGATGCGCGGAACGCCGGGACCGAACCGCTTCGGCCCCGCGCCCTGACCACGGACAATCCGTCTTGCGACCCGCGCGTGCCGCGCCGCCGCTGCCCGCTCAATAGTCCACCCTGACCAAATACAGCCCCTCCGGCGGTGCGACGGTGGCGCAGGCGGTGCGGTCGCGGGCGGCGAGCGCGGCGGTCAGATCATCGGCGCTCCAGCGCCCCTCGCCCACCGCCACCAGCGACCCCACCATCGAGCGCACCTGCGAATGCAGGAACGAGCGCGCCGAGGTGATGACGCGCACCTCGTCGCCCTCGCGCACGACGTCGAGCTGGTCGAGCGTCTTGACCGGCGATTTCGCCTGGCACTCGGTATCGCGGAAGGTGGTAAAATCGTGCTTGCCGATCAGCCGCTGCGCGGCGGCCTGCATCGAGACTTCGTCGAGCCGCTTCGGCACCCGCCAGGCGCGATGGCGGTCGAGCGTGAGGTCGCCACGCCGGTTGACGATGCGGTAGCGATAGTGGCGCTTCACGGCCGAGAACCGCGCATCGAAATCCGCCGCCACCCGCTCGGCGGCGACCACCGCCACCGGATGCGGCCGCAGATGCGCGGTGAGCGCGTCGCGCACGGTGTCGGTGTCCCATGCCTTGGACAGATCAACATGCGCGACCTGCCCAAGCGCGTGCACGCCGGCATCGGTGCGGCCCGCGCCATTGACGGTGACGCGCTCGCCGGCGAACGCCGCGACCGCGTCGGTCAGCACGCCTTGCACCGTCGGGGCCGTGGCCTGGATCTGCCAACCGGCGAACGGCGTGCCGTCGTATTCGATGGTGAGCTTGTAGCGGGGCATGGCAGAGGTCGTATCATCGCCACAGAAAAATTGTTAGATACCATCTCCCGGAAGAAGATCACGATGCTTGCAGGAAGGAGGTCACCATGCTTGCAGGACGTTATCTTTTCGCGTGCGTGACCGCGGCAGCGGTTGCGGGCCTGTCATCCGCTGCGCTGGCGCAGGACGCGGTCGCCCGCGGCAAGTATCTCGCGACGTTCGGCGGATGCCATGACTGCCATACGCCGGGGTATTTCTTCGGCAAGCCGGACGAGAAGCGTTATCTCGGCGGGTCCGAGGTCGGCTTCGAGATTCCCGGGATGGGCGTATTCCACGGCCCGAACCTGACGCCCGACAAGGAGACCGGCCTCGGCAACTGGTCGAGCGACGAGATCGTGACCGCGTTGCAGACTGGCGTGCGCCCCGACAAGCGCGTCCTGGCGCCGATCATGCCGTGGAAGGCGCTGGCGCAACTCACCAGGGACGACGCGACGGCGATCGCGCTCTATCTCAAGAGCATCCCGCCGGTGAAGAACAAAGTGCCGGGCCCGTTCGGCGCGACGGAAAAGCCGACCGGTTTTGTGATGAAGATCGTGCCGCCGCCAGGCGCGCCAGCGCCGAAATAGCGGTTCAGGTAAGCCGCGTCCCGACCGCGAGCACGTTGCCGCGTAGGAACTCCTCCGCGCTCATCGGCTGCTTGCCGGCGCGCTGCAGCTCGACGATGCGTACGGCACCGTCACCGCAGGCGATGGTGAGGTTTGCGTCGAGCACGGTGCCGGGCGCGCCGCGGCCCTCGCCTTTGGTGGTGCGCAACACCTTCACGCGCCCCGGCGCGCCCTCGCCCGGCAGTTCGAACCAGGCGCCGGGAAACGGCGACAGCCCGCGGATATGGTTGTGCACCTGCCGCCACGGCTTCGACCAGTCGATGCGGGTCTCGTCCTTGGATATCTTGGTCGCATAGGTAACGCCCGCCTCCGGTTGCGGCGTCAGCGTGAGCGTGCCGCGCTCGAGCGCGCCGAGCGCCCGCACCATGAGATCGGCGCCGCGGCGCGCGAGCTCGTCGTGCAGATCGCCGGCGGTCATGTCCGGCGCGATCGCGATGCGTTCGGCCATGGCGATCGGACCGGTGTCGAGCCCCTCCTCCATCTTCATCACCACGGCGCCGCTCTCGATATCGCCCGCCATGATCGCGCGGTTGATCGGCGCAGCGCCGCGCCAGCGCGGCAGCAGCGAGGCGTGCAGGTTGAAGCAGCCGAGCGGGACGGCATCGAGCACCGGCTTCGGCAGGATCAGCCCGTAGGCGACCACGACGGCGGCATCGGCGCGATGCGCGCGGAAGGCGTCCTGCGCTTCCTCCGTGCGCAACGTCGCGGGCGTGAGCACCGCAAGGCCGAAACGGCGCGCCTCGTGCTCGACCGGGGTCGGCTGCAACGCCAGACCACGGCGGCCGGCAGGCTTGGCCGCGCGGGCGTAGACCGCCGCAACCTCGTGCCCGCGCCCGACGATCTCCGCCAGCGCCGGCACCGCGAAATCGGGCGTGCCCATGAAGATCAGGCGGAGGGGCAATCAACCCTCCACTGCACGCTTTGCGGCCTTGGAAAACTTCTTGGTGATACGGTCGCGCTTGAGCTTGGAGATGTGGTCGATGAAGAGCACACCGTTGGTATGGTCGATCTCGTGCTGCAAGCAAATCGCGAGCAGGCCGCTCGCTTCGAGCGCGTGTTCCCGGCCGTGAAGATCGAGATATTTCACACGCACCTGTGCCGGGCGCTCGACGTCTTCATAGTATTCCGGGATCGAGAGGCAGCCCTCCTCGTGCACGTCCTTTTCATCCGAGGACCACACGATCTCTGGATTGATGAAGACGCGCCGCTCCTTGTCCTCATCCTTCTTGGACAGGTCCATGGTGATGATGCGCCGGGCCACGCCGACCTGGATCGCCGCCAGCCCGATGCCAGGCGCGTCGTACATGGTCTCGAACATGTCCTCGACAAGCTTCTTCACGTCCGTGTCGATCTTCTTGACCGGTTCGGAGACGAGCCGCAACCGCTTGTCGGGAAGGATGAGGATATCGCGCAACGCCATGCGCGCGATGTAAGCGGTCGCCGGAAATCGGTCAATCCGATGGCGTCCGGGAGGCCGGCAGAACACACAGGCATAACCCCTTGAAGCCTCTTGATATCTTGTTCACTTTTTGTTCCTATGCTCCGAATCGCTGTAGAGTGGGGCTGCCATGACCGACGATCCTTTCATCCTTGCCGGCGCCGCATCGGCGGCCGTAGCGGTCCTCGCGGGCCTGATCGCGATCATTGTCGCCTCCATCCGAAAAATGCGCCGCAACGACGCCGAGGCCGCCGAGAAGCGGATGGCGGAGCTGGCGCGGCTACAGATCGAGACCTCGGCTCGCCTGAACGAAATGCGCGACATGCTGGCCGGCCGGCAGGCCGAGCTGCATCGGGCGGTCAACGAGCGGCTGGATTCGGTCACCCACCACCTCAGCCAGTCGATGACGGCAACGCGCCAGCACACCGCCGACAACCTTGCCAAGCTCAACGAGCGGCTCGCGGTGATCGACGGCGCCCAGAAGAACATCACCGACCTCGCCACTCAGGTGACGTCGCTTCAGAACGTGCTCTCGAACAAGCAGAGCCGCGGCGCCTTCGGTCAAGGCCGGATGGAGGTCATCATCCAGGATGGCTTGCCCAAGGGTAGCTACGAGTTCCAGTTCACGCTCTCGAACCGCAGCCGGCCGGACTGCGCGATTTTCCTGCCCGACCAGCGGCCGCTGGTGATCGACGCGAAATTTCCGCTTGAAGCGGTGACCGCATTCCGTGACGCCAAGACAGACGACGCGCGCAAGATGGCGGCGGCGCGGCTGCGCGCTGACATCGGCAGGCATGTCGGCGACATCGCGGCGAAGTATCTGATTCCCGGCGAGACCCAGGACCTCGCGATGATGTTCGTACCGTCGGAGTCGGTCTATGCCGAGCTTTATGACGGGTTCGACGATGTCGTGCAGAAGGCCTACCGCGCCAAGGTGATCATCGTGTCGCCCTCGCTGTTGATGCTCGCGATCAACGTGGTGCAGCAGATCCAGAAGGACGCGCGCATGCGCGAGGCCGCCGACAAGATCCACGCCGAGGTCGGCCACCTGATGGACGACATCAAGCGGCTGCAGGAGCGCGTGCTGCGCCTGCAGCAGCATCACGGCCAAGCCGGCGAAGACTTGCGGCAAATCCTCATTTCGGCCGAAAAGGTGGAGAAGAGAGGAACGCGCATCCGGGAGGTCGAGTTCGACGATGTCGATCAGCCAGCCGACAACGTCATCCCAGCGCCGATCCCACGCAAGCTGCAGGTCGGGGAGTAGCCCTCTAAAGTTCCACTCGCTTGTTCCGTCACCTGAGGCGGCCGCAAAATGGCCACCTCAGGCGCCATAGCAAGATGACGGATACAGATTCCCAGTCCGGATAAAGACAGAGGAAACCGCGGGGGTGCTAGTGTGGCGGTTCAGAAGTCCGCATCATTCTCGCGGCGAGTCCGACATGCGGACTTCTGAACCAAAGCCACACTAAATTCAATGAGTTGCTAGTGTCCTTCGATTCCGAAGCTCGTATAGGAGGCCGCTGCGAAATGGTACGAACTTCGGAATCGGAACACTCGTGTGGCGGTTCAGAAGTCCGCATCATTCTCGCGGCGAGTCCGACATGCGGACTTTTGAACCAAAGCCACACTAGATTCAATGAGTTGCTAGTGTCCTTCGATTCCGAAGTTCGTATAGGAGGCCGCTGCGAAATGGTACGAACTTCGGAATCGGGACACTAGACAATCGCATGACCGCCACGCCTGATTCCGCGCCGACACCTGTGCCGGCCTCCTATCTCGACACGATCGCGGTCTACCTGCGCCCGCGGGTCCTGCTCGTGATGTTCCTCGGCTTCTCATCCGGGCTGCCGCTCGCGCTGTCAGGCTCGACCTTGCAGGTGTGGAGCGCGGAGAGCGGCGTCGATCTCAAGACCATCGGCTTCTTCACGCTGGTCGGTACGCCGTATACGCTGAAGTTCCTCTGGGCGCCGGTGGTCGACGCCATCGATATCCCGATCCTGTCGCGTCTGCTGGGGCGACGCCGGGGCTGGCTGGTGTTCTCGCAGTTCCTGCTGATGGCGGCGATCGTGTTCCTCGCCTTCTGCGATCCCGCGATCTCGCCGTGGCAGGTTGCCTTCGGTGCGCTGCTCGTCGCCACTGCATCGGCGACGCAGGACATCGTCATCGACGCGTTCCGCGTGGAAAGCCTCGACAAGAGCGAGCAGGCCGCCGGCATGGCGTCCTACGTCGCCGCCTACCGGATCGGCATTCTCGCCTCGACCGTCGGCATCCTCTATCTCGTCGCGGCCTTCGAAATCTTCGGATTCGCGAAAACGGCGGCGTGGAACCTGGGATTTATCGGTATGGCGGCGCTGGTGCTGATCGGCATGGCCACCACCATCGCCGCTACTGAACCGCAGCAATCGAAGGATGCGGAGGCGGCACATGCCGCCGAAAAGAATTCGGTCACGCGCGTGTTGCAGGCCGCCTATCACGCCTTCGCCGACTTCCACGCCCGCGACGCGGCGATCATCGTGCTGCTGTTCGTGGTGTTCTACAAGTTCTGCGATGCCTTTGCGGGCGCAATGACGGCGGCGTTCGTCATCAAGATCGGATTCTCGGTCGTCGATTACGCCAACATCGTGAAGGGCGTCGGCCTCGCGGCGACGCTGATCGGCGGCTTTGCCGGCGGCGCGCTGGCAGCGCGCTACAGCATGGTGACCTGTCTCTGGCTCGGCGCGCTGCTGCAGATGGCGTCGAATCTCACCTTCACCTGGCTCGCGCTCATCGGCACCAATCATTGGGCGCTGGTGACCGCGATCATCGCGGAGAATTTCGCCGGCGCGATCGGCACCGTGATCTTCGTCGCGTATCTGTCGGCGCTGTGCCAGAACCCGTTGCACACCGCGACGCAGTTCGCCTTGTTGACGGCTCTTGCCGCGGTCGGTCGGACCTATCTCTCGGCCAGCGCCGGGATCGTCGCCGAGGCCACCGGCTGGCCCCTGTTCTTCGCGATCAGCGCACTGGCCGCGATTCCGAGCCTGCTGCTGCTCGCGTATCTGCAACAGCGCGGGCACTTTGCCTATCTCGGACCCAAGCGCGTCGTTCGCCTGGACGATTGAGCCAGCGGATTCTTCAAATCGCCGTACGCTGGCGCATCGCGGCTGAGAGCGTGCCCTCGTCGAGATAGTCGAGCTCACCGCCCACGGGCACCCCATGTGCAAGGCGAGTCACCGTCACGTTGGCGTCGTGCAGCAGGTCGGTGATGTAATGCGCCGTGGTCTGGCCATCGACCGTCGCATTGAGCGCGAGGATGACCTCCTTCACCGCCGGATCGTGGGCACGCGATACCAGCGCGTCGATCGTCAGGTCGTGCGGGCCGATGCCATCGAGCGGCGACAGCGTGCCGCCGAGCACATGATAGCGGGCATTGACCGCATGCGCGCGCTCCAGCGCCCAAAGGTCGGCGACGTCGGCGACCACGACGATGATCGCAGGATCGCGATTGAAGTCGCGGCACACCGTGCAGGGATTCTGCGTGTCGACGTTGCCGCAGGTGCTGCAAATCTCGATCTTTTCCAGCGCGGTCTGCACCGCGGCCGCGAGCGGCGCCATGATCTGTTCGCGCTTCTTGATCAGGAACAGCGCGGCGCGGCGCGCTGAGCGCGGACCAAGCCCCGGCAGCCGTGCCAGGAGCTGGATCAGGCGTTCGATCTCGGGTCCGGCAACGGCGCTGGGCATTGTCGTGAGGCTTGCTCCGTTACCCCTCTCCCCTCGAGGGAGAGGGTGGCACCGCGATCGGTGAGGGAATTTTCAGAACAGTTTCATCCCCGGCGGCAGCGGCAAACCGCCGGCGACACTCTGCATCTTGTCCTTCATCAGCGTTTCGACCTTACGGCGCGCATCGGCATGCGCGGCCACAATCAGGTCCTCGAGAATTTCCTTCTCGCCCGGCTTGATCAGCGTCTCGTCAATGCGCACGCCCTTGAGGTCGCCCTTGCCGTTGAGCGTCACCGCGACGAGGCCGCCGCCGGCAACACCCTCGACCTCGCTCGACTCGAGCTCAGTCTGCATCGCTTCCATCTTGGATTTCAGTTCGGCGGCCTGTTTCATCAGACCTAAGAAATCGGCCATGCCATCCTCGTCTAATTCTTCGGATCGTCGTCGCGGATCCAGTCCGCACCATTGGAATCGTCGTCGGCGGGCGGCAGTTCCGGCGGCATCTCGTCATCATCGCCGGACGGCAGTGCCGCCACTTGGTCGGGCGCACGCACATCGACGATCTCCGCACCAGGGAAGCGCGACATCACCGCCTGCACCAGCGGATCGGCACGCACGCCGGTCTTGAGCTCGGCCTGACGCGCGTCGATTTGCGACTTCACCGTCGGCTGCGCCAACTCGCGGGATACGACGACGACCCAACGCCGGCCTGTCCACTGCGTGAATTTATTCGAAAGATCATTGACCAGCGTCTTCATGGCGCTGGGCTCAAGTGCGACATCGAGCCGCCCGTCCTCGCAACGCACCAGCCGCACGTCGCGTTCGAGCGCGGCCTTGACTGAAAGGTCGCGCTTCTGCACGGCGAGCGCGATCAGCCCCTCGAAGCTGTCGATCGCCAGGATCGGCGCAGTCGCTTCCACCGCCGGCGCGACGTTGCTCATTGGCTGCGCGGTCGCGAGCGCGGCCCGCGGAGCACCACGCGGCGCATCGGCACGCGGCACGTCGCTACGGGCGCCTTCGAACCGTGACGCCGCCGTTCCCGTCGGAGCGGCTCCGCCGCCGTTTCCGCCCGGGCGCGGCGCCGGCGCGGAACCATTGCCGTCGAGTGAGCGGATCACCTCGTCGGGCGTCGGCAGGTCGGCGGCATAGGCGAGCCGCACCAACACCATCTCGGCCGCCGCCAGCGGGCGACCCGACTCCTCGACTTCGGTGATGCCCTTGAGCAGCATTTGCCAGGCGCGCGCGAGCACACGCATCGACAGCGTCTGAGCAAAGGCGTGGCCCCGCACGCGCTCCGATTCGGCAAATGAGACATCATCGGCGACCGCCGGCACAATCTTCACGCGGGTGACGAAATGCGTGAACTCGGCAAGGTCGGACAGCGCGACCGCGGGATCAGCACCGATATCGTATTGCGCGCGCAGCTCCTTCATCGCGGCCCCGGCGTCGCCGCGCATGACAGCCTCGAACAGGTCGATGGTGCGGGTGCGGTCGGCCAGGCCGAGCATCTGCCGCACGTCCTCGCCGCGGACCGTGCCCGCCGCATGCGCGATCGCCTGGTCGAACAGTGACAGCGAATCGCGCACCGATCCCTCGGAAGCACGCGCAATCAGTGCCAGCGCCTCGGGCTCGACTGAGATTTTTTCGGTCGCGGCAATACCCTGCAGGTGCCTGACCAGCACGTCGGCATCGACGCGGCGCAGGTCGAACCGCTGGCAGCGCGATAACACCGTCACCGGCACCTTGCGGATTTCGGTGGTGGCGAAGATGAACTTGGCGTGCGGCGGCGGCTCTTCCAGCGTTTTCAACAGCGCGTTGAACGCCGCCGGCGACAGCATGTGCACTTCGTCGAGGATATAGACCTTATAGCGCGCCTGCACCGGCGCGTAGCGGATCGCGTCATTGATCTGTCGCACGTCGTCGACGCTGTTGTGCGAGGCCGCGTCCATCTCGATGACGTCGAGGTGGCGGCTCTCCATGATCGATTGGCAATGCACGCCGAGCGTCGGCATCGAGATCGTCGGTCCGGTGACCGATCCGTCCGGCAGCTCGTAGTTCAGCGCGCGCGCGAGGATGCGCGCGGTCGTGGTCTTGCCGACGCCGCGCACCCCGGTGAGGATCCACGCCTGCGGAATTCGGCCGGCCTCGAACGCGTTCGAGATCGTGCGCACCATTGCGTCCTGGCCGATGAGGTCGTCGAACGTCGCCGGGCGATACTTGCGCGCCAGCACCCGGTAGCCGGTGCCTTGCGGAGCGGATTGCGTGGCGTCGTTCATACTTTCGTTGCTCCGCCCCTCCGCGTCGTCATTGCCGGGCTTGACCCGGCAATCCATCATTTTTCCAGAAAGATGGATACAACCCCGAGTTCGACCGCCCATTTAAGAGCTCTGCAAGCCGGAAACATCCGACTTGCAACGGTCAAGCCCGCGCATGACCGAGATGTGCAAAGAATTCGGTGGGAGGCTGACGAGCGACCCGAACCGGAGCTCGTTAGGGCTGCTTCCTTCCGGACCTGACCCGGTTGGCGAGTGGCTCGTCCACCGCCAACCTCCCGGCCTCTATATCGGCGGAACGGAACGCGAATGCAAGCGCGCCATGCTAGTGTCCCGATTCCGAAGTTCGTACCATTTCGCGGCGGCCTCCTATACGAACTTCGGAATCGAAGGACACCAGCAACTCATTGATTCTAGTGTGGCTTTGGTTCAGACGTCCGCATGTCGGACTCGCCGCGAGAATGATGCGGACTTCTGAACCGCCACACTAGCCCATCTTTCACGATTCGCGGCGATTTGCTCGTTTTTCGGGGTGCGAAGGGGGCAAAAACCGAGTCGGATCAATGGCGAGTTTGCGAGATCGGCGTGTAGT
>WHTP01000076.1 GCA_009377695.1 Hyphomicrobiales bacterium
AGATCATGCGGGGGAGATCATGCGGGGAGATCATGGCGGGAAACCGGGCCGGGGGCCACGGCGGGCGGCGCGTGCCGGTCGCCGCTTTCCGGTCCCGCCGCCGGGCCGCGCGCTCAGCTCGCGCCGGTGTCGGCGCCGTTGTGGAGCCCCACGTCGCCGACGATCTCGCCGCCGCGCTCGATCTCCAGCTTGCCGAACCGCACGGTGCCCGTCACCCGGCCGCTGGAGCGCACGAACAATATGTCCTTGGCGATCAGCGTGCCCTCGAAGGTGCCGCTGATCTCGGCGATGTCGATCTCGGCCTCGCCGACGAAGATGCCCGACGAGGCGACCTCGAGATCGCGGCAGTCCTTGATGTTGGCCTCGACGCGGCCCTCGACGACCAGCTTGTCGCAGGCGCTGATGTTGCCGCTCAGCTCGATGTCGCGGCCGACGATCAGCTTCTTGCTGTCGAGGCTGCCGATGCTGCCCGAGCGCAGCGCCGGGCGCACGTCGTGCGGCATGGGGCGGGCGACCTCGGCCTGCCGCAGCGAGGACGGCGGCGTCGGCCCGGCCGATTTCAGCGGCAGGGCAGCGGGTGCCCCGGGTGCCCCGGGTGCCCCGGGTGCCCCGGGTGCTCCGGGCGCTCCGGGTGTCCGGGTCTTGGGGGTGTCGTTGTCCGCCATGTCGGTAACCTTCAGGGTTCGCCGCCCGGCTTCGTCGCCGCCGCGGCCGGTGGGGTTGCTCTCTCTCAGGCTTTCGGAATCTCGGGCGTCCGGGACTTTCGGGGGCGTTCGGGCGTCCTGCGCCCGACCGCCGCCTGTCCGGCCGTCTTCCTCAGCCGCGTTTCCTCGCCGTCTCTCGCGTTTGCCTCTGCGTTCGGGGTGCCCCTCTCTCAGGCGGGTCTCAGGCGGGCCGCGCGTGGCGGCGGACGCCCTCGAAAACGTGAACCATATAGGCCGCGGCGACCACCGGCATCAACCAGTTGACGACCGGGATCGTCATCAGGACGGCGATCGCCACGCCGCACAGGAATATCCGCGCCCGGAAGCGCCGGCGAAGCGCGCGGCCGGGCCCCGGCGCGAGCCGGCGGACGGCCGCGAACTCGAAATATTCGCGCCCGAGAAGATACCCGTTGAGCGCGTAGAACACAAAGGGAATCAGGGGGATAAGAACGACCGTCACCAGCATCAGCGGCACCACGATCAGCAGCACCAGGAGATTGAACCCGACCGTCGCGCCGGTGAAGCGCGCGGCGTTGGCGAGCATCTCGATCACCGGCTCCTCGCGCGCCGGCGGCAGCCCGGGATAGTGCCGCGCCTCGACCGCGCGGGCGATCGGTTCCAGCATGAACGAGACGATCATGCCGGTGAAGGCGGGGAAGAACAGCAGCCCGAGCATGAACGCGCCCGCGCCGCCGAGGAAGGCGATGGTCGTATCGATCCAGCCGATGCCGACCAGCGACAGCTGCGACAGCCCCCAGCCGATGCCCCCCATCAGCGCCGCGAACACGAGGACGCTGATGACGATGGCGCGCAGGATGACGCCGCGGATGCGCGGATCGCCGAGCTGCCCGAAGGCGCGGATGAGTCCGTTTATCACGTCTGCCTGCTTATCACGCCTGCCCGCCTGCTGCCGTTGACGCGCCCCCCGCGGCGCCTGTTTAGCGGCACGGCGGCGGCGGGGGAAGTCTCAATACGCCGAGCCTCGCTCGCCGACACCGGAAAAGGTAATCTGGCGCCTGCCCCGCCCGGAGGAGGATAACGTCGTGGCGAACGCGCCCGGCAGGAAGAGGGTCGATTCCGCTTCGCGACTCGTCATGGCGTCGCCGCAGACCGCCTATCGGGCATTCCTGGATCCGGAAGCGGTCGCGTCGTGGCGGACCCCGGAAGGCATGAAAGGCCGCGTTCACGCGTTCGAGCCGCGCGAGGGCGGCACCTTCCGGATGTCCTTCACCTATACCGACGCCGGTCACGCGGCGCGCGGCAAGACCTCGGAGCATGCCGACGTGTTTCACGGGCGGTTCGTGGAGCTCGTTCCCGACGAGCGTATCGTGGAGGCGGTCGAATTCGAGACCGACGATCCCGCGTTCGCCGGCGCGATGACGGTAATTACCGGTATTATGTATGTAGGAAACGCACCTAAGATTCGAATCTCCGCCGGTTTCTGGGCTCTCAGAGGGCGCCGAAGCACTATATCTAGAGTTATCCCCGTTATTCTCTCTATAGAAAGTACCGGCTTTCCGGCGGTTCGCCCTTCTAATCCACAAAATGTTGTGCAAAACCCTCTATTTAGTCATTTTAAATTGACTATCCACAAGGGCTTGGGCCACACTCCTCTAACGACAAAGCGCCCCGCCCGGGTAGGGGCGGAGCGCCTGTCGGAAGTGGATGGGCACCCGTAGCTCAACTGGAAAGAGCGTGTGGTTCGTACCCTCAGGTTGCTGGTTCAAGTCCAGCCGGGTGCACCACCACAACATTTTAACTCTAGAATTAAGGGATGGCTTCGACCATCCCTTTTTTTCATGTACGAATCGTCGCACAAGTCCATACGACGTGCAAGCGATTTGTACAAACTCGTACGATCTCGTACAAATGATGTATGGGACGCAAACCGACCACCGGCGCACGCTACGGGATCACCGGACCGTTGCAAGACGACCTGATCGATTTCTGCGAAGCGCATCGCGGCGCGCCAATTGACAGGATCATCCGGGATGCGCTTCGTGCGTTTATTGACGACCGGCTCGCGGCTGAACCGGAATTGAAAAAGCGGTTTGACGAAGCCCGCCGCCTTCGATTGGGGGCGAAGGATTCGGTTGTGCAGCTCGTGCCCAAAAACGGCGAGTGCTAGCCCGCAATCTCCCACAACAGGAAGCTGCCTGGCCCCTTCACTGATCGGAGAGTGCCCCTGCTCCGGTGGTGGCGCAGCGCCGCCCCGACTCGCTTGCTGATCGCCCTCGCCAGCTTCTTGTCCGCCGTATTCAGGCCGCGCTGCGCCATCACGATCTCGGCCATCTGCTGAACCGTCATCGGTCCGTTGGCGTCCCGTAGCGTCTCGAAGATGATACGGGATACTTCGCCCTTGAATGCCATGCTGCGCGGCGGCATCGGCTTCGGCTTGATTTCCTCTAGGTCGATGTCGGGGACGAACAACCGAAGCGTGGCGTCGAGATTGTCCAAGTCGATGATGAGTTGCCGCAGGACGGTCTGGTGATGTTCGATCTTTCCCGCCAGTTCGGCCCGCTTCTTTTTCAGTCCGCTTATGACGTGTTCGTTTTCCATTATGCTGCCCTCTGCCAGTAGCCTTTCCAGTTTTCCGAAACCGGATGCGCCATCGTCGCGCCCACAATCATCAGGAATTGATCCCCGTTCGGGTGGCGGCGGTAATCCTCGCGCCACGCCATTTCCCGCGCGTACTGGTGCAGATACTTGCCGCTGTCGTGATGGTGCGTACCGATGTCGGCGCGGCGCAGACGTGAGAAAAAGCTTTCGGCCTGATTGGTGCAGACAACTTCGTCGGCATACTGCACCGAATGATTGATGCGCTTGGTCTTGAACCGGGTGTGGAAGATGTCCCAGCAGGACGCTTCGTTGGCGTAGACCGTGCTGCCAGCCTCTACGCGCTCGATGGTTCTCAGCAACGTTCTTTGTCCAATGCCTGGTGGCAGCAGGATGCCAGACTGTGCGGCTGGGAGATGATTAATGGGAGAAAAGATGTACTATATATGGTAGGATAGGTGTATCATTCGATCTAGGGGGTGCGAATGGCGGACGCTCGGCCGAGACGGTGGTCGGGGTTAGCTCTGACCTCACTACTTCTTCACTTCGTCTGGTTAGCCGCTATCTTATGGTTAGCGTCTGCGGTGTGGCGGCAGACGGGGAGCGTTGCGCACACTCCGAGCGACGCGATACAGGTTGCTGCTCAGATGGGTCGACTAGACCTTGTAGCGCTTGGCTTGACCATACTCAGCGTGGTTCTGGCTATTTCCGCCATCGGCGGTTTCTTCTTGGTCCGTAGTGCAGCGATTAACGCCGCGCATGATGAGGTGGCCGATCAAATGTTAAGGCGTGGTGATCAGCTGGTGGGGCAACGTGTGGATCAGTACTTGGGGGAACAAGGGAACATTCTGATCGGAGACTGGTTAGAAAACAATCCGGCAGCGCTTAAGCGAGCTCTCGATCTTGTTAACACGACCGAAGAAGAGACGGTAGATACCGAAGAGATAATTAATCGGATGGATGAAAATGACACTGCTTGATCTTATTGAAGAGAACAGCGTTTCTCCACCCGTTAATGTAGAAGCCATCATAAGAGGGCTTGGGATCGAGTTGAACAAAAAGGCTGAACTCGATGCCGGAATTGCGGGCGAAATCGCACGTTTAGATTCTGGAAAATATCGAATCAGCGCCAATAAAGATGATCATTATTTTCGTCAGCGATTCACCCTTGCTCACGAATTGGCTCATTTTGTGTTTCATCGTGATCTAATTGGCGATGGAGTGGATGACGACAAGCTCTATAGGAGCACCGAGGGCGGCAATTTCTATAACACGAAGATCAAGAAGCAACATGAAACCGAAGCTAATCGGTTCGCCGCTGTTATTCTCATGCCAAAAGACTTGGTGATTGCGGCGTTTGAGAGACAGCCCGATGTTAAAGCGCTCGCGAAGGATTTTCAGGTTTCGCCAGCCGCCATGGAAATTCGTTTGCGCGGTCTTGGCTCGATCAACTAGGGCGTTTGCACCGCTTGGTGCGTTTGCTACCTAGTGCCGCGATTTTGCCGAGTAGAGGCTCTGGCCGACCAGCCGCAGGCCGTCGAGACCGCCGGGAGCATTTCGACCGGCAAAGCCGGCAGCCCAGGGCTCCGAATCCAGGTTAACGGGCCGGGATTCCGAGGATCGAGGCGAGGTATCGGACGTCCCAGACCGCGGACAGCCTGGGCGGCGGCTTCGGCGGCGCTCCCTTGTTCCGAGCCTTGAAATGGAAGGACTGCTCAGAACTTGTGAAACTCGCCCCACTCGCTTTCGCGATAGTGAGGTTCCCAGCCGTCGATGTGCACGTCGACGACGGTCGTCACGTCGGCCTTCACCGCGCGCTCGAGCGCGGGCACGAGTTCATCCGGCCGCTTGACCAGTTCGCCGCGCGCTCCATAGGCCTCTGCGAGCTTCACGAGATCCGTCTGGCCGTAGTGGGAGCCGATGTAGCGTCCGCCGTAGACGTTCTTCTGGAACAGGCGAAGCGCGCCGTAGCTGCAGTCGTTGTAGACGATCGCCGTAACGGGGAGCTTCTCTCTTACCGAGGTTTCGAGCTCCTGCGCGTTCATTCCGAAATCGCCGTCGCCGACGGCAACGACGACCTGGCGCTCGGGCTTGGCGAGCTTGGCCCCCAGGCCGGCAGGGAAGGCCCATGCCATCGTGCCCGAGCCGGCGGGCAAGTGATACTGATCGGGCAGCCGGATCGGAATTTCGTGCGCGAAGTGCGTGTGCAGACCCGCGCCGACGCAGTAAATCGCGTCCTTGTCGCAAACCTGCTCGACGGCCTTGGCGATGAGCTGGGGTTTGATCGGCACCGCCGAGAGATCGGTGTCGTAATACCGGCGGTTCTGGTCCTCCTTCAGCTCCTTGACGATGCCGACGCGGGGATGCTTCAGGCTCTTCTTCTCCTCGATGTTCCCCGCCTCCAGATATGCGAGCAGTTCCGTCAAAAAGGCGCGCGTGCTCGCGTGCACGCCCAGGTCCACCGCGTACTGGCGGCCGATCTCGGAGGGATCGCTTTCGACCTGGACCAGCTTTGCGGACGCGGGGATGAGCGACCAGTTGATCGTGTTGACGTTCAGGAACCGCGAGCCCAGCCCCATCACCAGGTCCGCCTTCCTGAGAAGCCCGTTGGCCGCTCCATGGCCGAAGTGGCCCGCGATGCCGGCACAAAGCGGATGGTCCTCGCTCATCGCGCCGCGGCCCATCTCGGTGGTGACGACGGGAATCGCCAGCCGCTCGGAGAGCCTGGCCAACTCGGCGCCCGCGTTTTCCCAACGCACGGTGCGCCCCGCAAGAATCACGGGGGACTTCGCGGCCACCAGCAGCTCGGCGGCGCGCTCGACCGCCCAGCCTTCCGGACGCGGATTGTTGGCGACCGCGCCCGAACGGGCGCCGCCCAACAGGGAAAGGTCGCTGGATTCGACGTCCGCGGGCAGGGGCAGGAGGTCCTTCGGAAAGTCGAGGTGGACGACGCCCGGCATCCCGGATTTGGCGACCTGGAAGGCGGTCCGCATCAGCCGGCGCGCATCCTTTGCCTCGGTCATCTGGGCGTTCCACTTGGTGCACTTCTCGAACACGCCCATGACGTCGAATTCGTGCCAGAGATTCCGCCCGAGCCGGAATGTATCCAGATTGGCCGACAATACGAGAAGCGGCACGGCGTCCTTGTGCGCCGACCAGACGCCAAGCACCGCATTCGAGATGCTGGGGCCGACGTGAAAAATGCAGCAGCCGATCCTGCCCGAAACTCTGGAGTAGGCGTCCGCCATGGCGGTGGCCCCGGTCTCGAAGCGGCACGTGACGTACCGGACCCTGTCCTGGCGCTTGTGAATGGCGTCCAGAAGGGGAAGGACGGTGTCTCCCGTGATTCCGAAGACGCAGTCGATTCCCTCGTCGATCAGCGCCTCGACGATGGCGTCGGCCGCCGTCATTGCGTTGATTTTCGATTCCGGTTGAGCGCGCACCTCCATGTCTCCCACCTCCCTAACTTGTTTGTCTATTGGACGACGGTTTTTGCCTATTGGACGACGGTTCGAACGAATGGATGTGCTCCCCATCGCATCATCCGTCGAATTCGTGCGTACGGCCAGCGGGAAGCGCGCATTTCAGAGAAAAGAACAGCCTTTCCCGCCATTGTCCCCGCAAACGTCCCCGCAAAGTCCAGGGTTCGCTCCCGGAGCGAAATAGCTAAGTTCAATAGCTTTCCTGTTATCGCAGATCCCTCGCTCCTTGAAGGCGGGGCTCCCTCCATTGCGGTCTCGGGACGCGCCGTTATACTGCGCCGCCGAATCCAGAACCGAACCGGGAGACAGATATGCCAGACGCGCCGCTCGACGTCGTCGGCGTCGGCAACGCGATTGTCGACGTCATTGCGCAGGCCGAACCCGCGCTGATCGAACGGCTCGCCCTCGCCAAGGGCGCCATGACCCTGATCGAGGCCGACGATGCCGAGCGCCTCTACGGCGAGATGGGCGCCGGGATCGAATCCTCCGGCGGCTCGGCCGCCAACACGCTCGCCGGCATCGCCTCGCTCGGCGGCAGGGGCGCCTATATCGGCAAGGTCCGCGACGACCAGCTCGGCACCGCGTTCAGCCACGACATCTCGGCGATCGGCGTCGACTACCGGCTGCGGCCCGCGACCGAGGGCCCGCCGACGGCGCGCTGCCTGATCTTCGTCACGCCGGACGCCGACCGCACCATGCAGACCTTCCTCGGCGTCAGCATCCTGCTCGGCCCCGACGACATCGACCCCGAGACCATCGGCGACGCCCAGGTAACCTACCTCGAGGGCTACCTGTTCGACCGCGACGAGGCCAAGGAGGCGTTCGTCAAGGCCGCCGAGCTGGCGCACGCGGCGGGGCGCAAGGTGGCGCTGACGCTGTCCGACCCGTTCTGCGTCGACCGCCACCGCACCTCGTTCCTGCATCTCGTGCAGGGCCATGTCGACATCCTGTTCGCCAATCACGACGAGATCACCTCGCTCTACCGCACGGAGTCGTTCGACGAGGCGGTGGCCAGCGTCGCCGGCCATGTCGAGATCGCGGCGATCACCCGCGGCGCCGAGGGCTCGGTCATCGTCACCGGCAACGACGTTATCGAAATTCCGGCCGAGCCGGTCGCCAAGGTGGTCGACACCACCGGCGCGGGCGACCTCTACGCCGCCGGCGTGCTCTACGGCATCACCCGGGGCTACGAGCTCGATGTCGCCGGCCGCATCGGCTCGATCTGCGCCGCCGAGGTGATCAGCCATTACGGCGCGCGCCCCGAAACCTCGCTGTCCGCTCTTGTAAAATCCAGGCTGGGGTAATATCTCTTCTTCGCGCGGCAGGGAGACTCCGGCATTTGCGGAGCCTCCCTGCCGCGTATTTTGATGCAGATATTCGGGAACCCCGGCGGTGACGGACCTTCGTAACATCGCGATCATCGCGCATGTCGACCACGGCAAGACGACCCTGGTAGACCAGCTTCTCCGCCAGTCGGGCAGCTTCCGCGAGAACCAGCGCGTCGCCGAACGCGTGATGGACTCCAGCGACCTCGAGCGCGAGCGCGGGATCACCATCCTCGCCAAGTGCGCCTCCGTCGCCTGGAAGGGCACGCGGATCAACATCGTCGACACGCCCGGCCACGCCGATTTCGGCGGCGAGGTCGAGCGCATCCTGAACATGGTCGACGGCGCGCTGGTGCTGGTCGACGCCGCCGAAGGTCCGCTGCCGCAGACCAAGTTCGTGGTGTCGAAGGCCCTCAAGATGGGGCTCAAGCCGATTGTCGTGATCAACAAAGTCGACCGCACCGATGCGCGTCCGGTCGAGGTGGTCAACGAGGTGTTCGACCTGTTTGCTGCACTCGACGCCTCTGACGAGCAGCTCGACTTCCCGATCCTCTACGGTTCGGCCAAACAGGGCTGGATGGCGCAGAAGCTCGATGGTCCGCAAGACCAGGGCATGAAGCCGCTGTTCGATCTCGTGCTCAAGCACGTCGGCGCGCCGCAGGTCGAGGAAGGCCCGTTCCGCCTGCTCGGCACCATCCTCGAAGCCAATCCCTATCTCGGACGCGTCGTCACCGGCCGCATCACGTCCGGCTCCGTCAAGCCCAACCAATCGGTGAAGGTGCTCGACTACAAAGGCAATCAGATCGAGACCGGCCGCATCACCAAGGTGCTTGCCTTCCGCGGGCTCGAGCGCGTGCCGGTGGACGAGGCGGATGCAGGCGACATTGTCGCTATCGCCGGTCTGCCGGAGGCCACCGTCGCGCACACGATTTGCGATCCCGAGGTCGACACACCGATCCCGGCACAGCCGATCGACCCGCCGACGCTGGCGATGACATTCCGCGTCAACGATTCACCGCTCGCCGGCACCGAGGGCAGCAAGGTCACCGGCCGGATGATCCGCGACCGCCTGCTGCGCGAGGCGGAAGGCAACGTGGCGCTGCGCGTGCGCGAATCGGACGAGAAGGATTCGATGGAGGTGGCCGGCCGCGGCGAGCTTCAACTCGGCATCCTGATCGAGACCATGCGGCGCGAAGGATTCGAACTCTCGGTATCGCGCCCGAAGGTGCTGCTCCGCCGCAACGAGGCGGGCGAACTCGAAGAGCCGATCGAAGAGGTCGTGATCGACGTCGACGAGATTCATTCCGGCGTGGTCGTGCAGAAAATGTCGGAGCGCAAGGCCGAGATGGTGGAGATGAAGCCGTCGGGCGGCGGCCGCGTCCGGCTCGTGTTCCACGCGCCGA
This sequence comes from Hyphomicrobiales bacterium, assembly GCA_009377695.1. GTDB lineage: Bacteria > Pseudomonadota > Alphaproteobacteria > Rhizobiales > Xanthobacteraceae > VAZQ01. The sequence goes on from WHTP01000076.1 coordinate 9,471, forward strand.
CGCGCGGGCTGATCGGCTACCAGGGCGAGCTCCTGACCGACAGCCGCGGCACCGCGATCATGAACCGCCTGTTCCACGCCTACGCACCGTTCAAGGGCGAGATCACCGGACGCCGCAACGGCGTGCTGATCTCCAATGAGCAGGGCGAGGCCGTCGCCTATGCAATGTGGAAGCTCGAAGACCGCGGCCCGATGATGATCGAGCCGGGCTGGAAGGTCTATCGCGGCATGATCGTCGGCGAGCACACGCGTGACAACGATCTCGAGATCAATGTGCTCAAAGGCAAGCAGCTCACCAACATCCGCACAACCTCAAAGGACGAAGCGGTGCGGCTGACGCCGCCGATCCGCATGACGCTCGAGCGGGCGCTCGCCTATATCGAGGATGACGAGCTGGTCGAGGTGACGCCGAAGTCGATCCGCTTGCGCAAGAAGCTGCTCGACCCCAACGACCGCAAGCGGCATGAGCGGCGCAAGGAAGCCGAGCAGGTCTAGCAGGCTTCTCCGCCGTCATTCCGGAAGCCGCGAAGCGCGCTGTCCGGAATCCATAACCACTCTCAATATAGATACGGAGCGCGCGGTAGTTCGATACGTGTCCCGATTCGGGATTCGCGTTCGCGACTCAAAATCGCGCGGCCGCTGACCGAGTCGGACCGTTTCCACGCACGTCGTTTTTGAGCGTCTGCCAACTGCAACCAAATTTTCCTTGTCGAGCGTTGCCCGGCGGCAACACCGCGCCAGACAGCGATGATGCCTGGATTTTTTTGCGTTTGCGGAGTCGTTCAAGGGTGGTTTGGCACCGTCAATCCACATCATTAAGGTCCTGTTAAATATAAGGCTTGAAGGGCGCGCGGGCGCGCGCTTCAATTCGCGCATGAGCACAACACTCATCGAGGTTCGACGCGCCAAGCCGTCCGATGCGCCGGCAATCGCCGCGACGCATGACGACTCATGGCGAGCCGCCTACCAGGGCATCATCCCGGGGGCAGAGCTTGAGCGGCTGATCAATCGCCGCGGGCCGGACTGGTGGGACAGCGCCATCCGCAAGGGCAGCCGGGTCGCCATCCTGGCGTTCGGCAGTGCCGTTGCGGGCTATGCGAATTACGGCCGCAATCGCGCGCGCAGCCTCTATTACGATGGCGAGATCTACGAGCTCTATCTGCGGCCGGAATTCCAGGGCCTGGGTTTTGGCCGCAAGTTGTTCGCCGCGGCACGGCGCGATCTCACCACCTCTGGCTTGCAGAGCCTCGTGGTCTGGGCGCTGTCCGACAATGAATCCGCGGTCGAGTTCTATCGCGCGCTGGGCGGCCGCGCAGTCGCCCGCTCGTCGGAGCGGTTCGGCACCAAGGTGCTCGACAAAGTCGCCTACGCCTGGAACGGCAACGGCAAAGAATAATCAAGTCCGATCGGTCGGCTCTATCCGCCGCTCGTCGATGGTGCGTCAGCGCCTGCGGGCGGACGCGCTAAACCTAACCTCGATCAATCCCGCATCGATTCGTCCGGCGACAGCCGGCTGAAATCGGGCGTCGGAAGGCCCGCCTGCATGCAGGCGGCGCGCACGGTGTTGGCCAGCAGGCAGGAGATCGTCATCGGTCCGACGCCGCCCGGCACCGGCGTGATCGCACCCGCGACTTCCGATGCTTCCGCAAAGGCGACGTCGCCGAGCAGCTTCGACTTGCCGCCCGCGCCTGGCACGCGCGTGATGCCGACGTCGATGACCGTCGCGCCGGGCTTGATCCAGCCTTTCCGCACGAATTCGGGCCGGCCGACCGCGGCGAACACGAGATCGGCGCGCCTGCACACCTCCGGCAAATCCTCGGTCCTCGAATGCGCCACCGTCACCGTGGCGTTCTCACCGAGCAGCAACAGCGCGAGCGGCTTGCCGACGATATTCGACCGGCCGATGATGACGGCCTCCAGCCCTTCGAGCGACGGCCGCACGGTCTTCGCGAGGATGACGCAGCCCAATGGCGTGCACGGCGCCAGCGCCGGCAAGCCGGCCGCCAGCCGTCCGAGATTGACGGGATGAAATCCGTCGACATCCTTGGCCGGATCGATCGCCGCCAACACTTTCTGCGAATCGATGTGTGCGGGCAGCGGCAGCTGCACCAGGATGCCGTGCACGACCGGGTCGCGATTGAGGCGCCCGACCAGCGTGAGCAGGTCCGCCTCGCTGACGTTCGCCGGCAGGCGATGATCGAACGAACGCATGCCGCTGCCGACCGTCGCCTTGGTCTTTGAGCCGACATAGACCTCGCTCGCCGGATTGTTGCCGACCAGCACGACCGCGAGTCCAGGTACCAGCGTGCGGTCGCGCGCCAGCCGATGCGCCGCGTCCGCCACGCGGCCGCGGAGCTCCGCTGCGATGGTCTTGCCGTCGATGATCCGGGCGGTCATTCAGCCCCTCGCTAGTGTGGCGGTTTAGAAGTCCGCAACATTGCTGCCGCGAGTCCGAAATGCGGACTTCTGAACCAAAGCCACACTAGATTCAAAGCCTTGCTGGTGTTCCGATTCCGAAGTTCGTAGAGGAGGCCGCTGCCGAAATGGTACGAACTTCGGAATTGGGACACTAGCCCCGAGAAGGATCATTACCCGTTCGAGCAGATTCTCTCCAGCGCCTCGGCCAGCACAACCGGTGACCCGGCGATTTTCAGGCGCTTCACCCTCGCCGTGTGTCCCGCAATCAATGCGACCGCACGCGGTGGGACGCCGATTGCCTTCGCGATCAGCCGAATCAGCGCGTCGTTCGCTTCACCGCCGCTTGGCACCACCCGCACACGCGCCTTGAGCACCAAACGTCCGTCGGCGCTCGCTTCGATACCGTCGATCGCGTCGCGGCCGCCCTTGGGCGTCAGCCGGACGGTGAGGATGATGCCATCAGCCGTCGCTGCCCATGGCCGCTCGCCCATCGCGGATCACGGAACGTTGGGCAGGATGTAGAGGGCGATGACGTAGCGGAGAAAAATGATGATGAAGATCAGGATGACAGGCGAGATATCGATCCCGCCAAGATTGGGCAGGAGATTGCGGATCGGCCGCAGCGCCGGCTCGGTGATGCGATAAAGGAAGTCCGCGACCATCGCCACGAACTGGTTTCGCATGTTGACCACGTTGAACGCGATCAGCCACGACAGCACCGCGGCCGCGACCAGGAGGTAGATGTAAAGCACCAAGGCGAGGTCGATGACGAGGAAAAGCGCGCGCATGAGCCCCCATTCCCTGGATAATTGCCTATAGGAACATGTAGCTGCGTCGGCTCCCGCGAACAACCCGCCGCCTGCTCATCGACCGGCTTATTGACAGGCCGTGGAGGCGGCCCTAAATGGCCGCCCTGAACCTGCGCGCCGAGCCCAGAATCCGTCGCGCATCGCTTTTGGGGCCGTAGCTCAGCTGGGAGAGCGCCTCGTTCGCAATGAGGAGGTCAGCGGTTCGATCCCGCTCGGCTCCACCAGCCTTTCGCGGCTCCCCGCTTCGGCTGGCAATCCAGCTTCGTACGAAGGCTGCCCGGCGGAGCCTTTTGACCGACGAAGTCCGCTTTCGGACGAAGGCGGGTTTTCTGACAACATCGAATTCAATGCAGCTTTTGGTCGGATACGCGCATGAACGCGTGCCCACAGCGCTCCGGCATGCGATAGAAGCAGCCCAACGCTGACCAAAGCAGTCCGCCCCGTCGATGACCTCCACCGCCCCCGCGCCGGACTCGCTGCTGAAGCACCCGGCGTTCGTCCTGTTCTGGATCGCGCGGGTGTCCTCGGCCTTCGCTTTCCAAATGGTGGGCGTGGCGATGGGCTGGCAGATGTACGCGCTGACCGGGTCGGCGCTCGATCTTGGGCTCGTCGGGCTCGTGCAGTTTCTGCCGGCGACGGTGCTGATCCTGATCGCCGGCCAGCTCGCCGACCGTTACGACCGCCGGCGCATTGCGCAGGTCTCGCAGCTCGTCGAGGGGCTGGCCGCGGCGGCGCTCGCCTATGGCGCCTTCACTGGCACGACCAGCAAGGAACTGATCCTGGTGGCGGCCTTCTTCCTCGGCGCGGGACGCGCCGGCGAAGCCCCGACCATGCAGACCCTGCTGCCCGGCGTCGTTCCGACGGCCTTGTTCCCGCGCGCGGTGGCGGCCTCGTCAGCCGCGCAGCAGGTCGCCACCATCACCGGGCCGGCTGTCGGCGGCCTGGTCTATGCGCTCAATCCGACGGCGGTCTACACCATCTGCTTCGTCATGTTCGCCGCCGCCGCCACGCAGCTTGCGTTCCTGCACTACGAGCGCGCGGTCACGCGGCAGCCGGTCACGCTCAACGGCTTCTTCGCCGGCATCGCGTATATGCGCCGCAATCCCATCCTGCTCGGCATCATCACGCTCGACCTGTTCGCCGTGCTGCTCGGCGGCGCCACCGCGCTGCTGCCGATCTTCGCCAAGGACGTATTCAACGTCGGACCGAGCGGATTGGGTATCCTGCGCGCCGCGCCCGCCGTCGGCGCGCTCCTGATCACGGTGTCGCTCACCCGCTGGTCGTTCTCGCGCAACGTCGGGCGCATCGAGTTCATCACGGTCGCGATGTTCGGCGTCGCGACGATCGTGTTCGCATCGACCGGATCGTTCTGGCTCGCCTGGTTCGCCCTCGCCGTCATGGGCGGCGCCGACGCGATCAGCGTCGTGATCCGGTTGACATTGCTGCAGCTCGAGACCCCGGACGACATGCGCGGACGGGTCAGCGCGGTCAATTCGCTGTTCGTCAGCATGTCGAACCAGATCGGCGACTTCCGCGCCGGCCTGGTCGCGAACTTCATCGGCGCCGTGCCGGCGGTGCTGGTCGGCGGCATCGGTACGCTGCTGACGGTGCTGCTCTGCATCCGCCTGTTCCCGGAGCTCTATCGGGTCGAAGGATTTCACGACAAACGAGCCAAGTGACACGGCCCAAGTGACACGGCCAAGTGACGCATCGCACCCCCCCTCGTGCGTCGACGCAGCGAATGGTAACCTGCAGGAGCCATTCCGTTTCAAACCCAAAAAAATTGAAACGGTGGGGAGGAAACTCATGAACGTCACCGCGACAGGATGCGGGCGGACGTGCCTGGCGACTGTGTTGATCAGCGTCGCTTGCGCGATACCGGCCGAGGCAGCCCAGTTCGGCACGACGATCGACGAGGTCGTGGCGCTGGCGAAGAAAGAGCGCACCGTTCAGGTCGCCAATTCGTGGCGCGGCCCGGTGCTCAAGGAAATTGCCGAGGGCTTCAAGAAGAAGCACGGTCTCACCTTCAAACAGACCTATGTCAGCGCGATCGACAGCCGCGAGCGCATCCTGAGCGAGGCCCTGGCTGGACTTGTCGAGTACGATCTCGTCAACGTCTCGGGCGAGCTGAGGCCGCAATATATCAAAGCAGGCGTCATCACGCCGCTCGACTGGTCCAAGCTCTTCCCCAACGTCCAACCGACGCTGATCGATCCCAACGGATACTTCCTTGCGGCCGGCATGAGCCGCTACGGCATCATCTACAACACCAGCCTGGTTTCCAGCGACAAGGCACCCAAGCGCTGGGAAGACTGTCTGGATCCGATGTGGAAGGGCAAGATGGCCGTCTATACGCGGCCGCGCACCTTCACCGGGCTCTGGCCGGCTTGGGGCGAGGAGAAGAGCCTCGCATTTCACCGCAAGCTGAAGGACAACGGACCGATCTGGACTGCCGACCAGACTGGGACCGCAGCCAAGGTCGCAGCCGGCGAATATGCGTTCGGATGTGGCCTGCCGTATCACACATTCCTGAACATCAAACGGCGCGACAAGACGGCGCCCATCGCGTTCAGCATTCCGACTGAGTTGCCGATCCAGATCGGCGAGGCATTCGCCGTCATGAAGGGCGCCAAGAACCCCAATGCGGCAATCCTGTTCGCCAGCTACCTGGCCTCAAGCGAAGGTCAAGCGGCATATCACCTGTATGGCCGCAGCAACCCGTTCGTCGAGGGTACATTGGCCAACGAGCAGGTGAACAAGGCGGGCGCGAAGCTGGTCTTTGGCGGATGGGAGTTCGCTGGCGCGAAGGAGGCGGCAGCCGCCAAGAAGATCGTCGAAGCCTGGGGCTTTCCGAAAGGACGATAGCAGCGGCGCTGCACTAGCGGCATCGACTAGTGGTCCGATTCTAACATTCGCATCCTTTTTCAGCGGGCGACTTTGCGAACGTTGGAATCAAAGGACGACTAGCAAATACAAGCTGCTAGTGGAGTTTGGATGTGACATTCGCGTTGCGTGCCTGCTGCTAGTGGGATCGCGAACGTCAAGTCCACTCCACTAGTCTCGCGGAGGTTTCGATGGCGATCGATACCCTCTCTTTGTCCCGGCAGTTTCCCAGATGGCGGCTCCGCTGGGAAAGGCTCAGAGGCAATATTCTGCTGGTCGTGGTGATGGCCGTGCTGCTGGCCATGATCGTGATCCCGATCGGTCGGCTGCTGATCAACAGCTTCCTGGAAGGCCATCCGGCCCTGCCGGAGGGCTGGACCTTGCAGAACTACACGACCGCTTTCGGGATGCCGTTGTTCTACCAGGCGCTGGCAACGACGTTGGTCCTTGCGACGATCGGGACGGCAATCACCGTCGTCATCGCAGTCCTGTTCGCCTGGCTGATCGAGCGCACCGACATGCCCTGTCGCAATCTCGCGTGGGCATTGATCCTTATTCCAATGGCTATTCCTGGAGTGCTGTTCGCCCTGGGATGGGCGCTGCTGTTGTCGCCGAAGACAGGCGCAATGAATGTTTTCTTGCGCGATGTGTTCGCGCTGTTCGGCGTGGAGATAACTGAAGGCCCGATCAACATCTACTCCATCGGCGGGCTGATCTTTCTCGACGGGCTTCGCGGCGTGACGACAGTGTTCCTCATGGTGGTCGGGGCCTTCCGCATGATGGATCCGAGCCTGGAGGAAGCGGCGCGCGTGTCCAAGGCCGGCACTGTCGCTACCTTCTTCCGCGTCACGCTGCCGGCGCTGTCACCAGCAATTCTCGCTGCGGCCATGTACTCCTTTATCTCCAGCATGGAGTCGTTCGAGGCACCGCTTGCCATCGGCCTGCCGGCGAACATCTTCGTGCTGAGTACGCTGATCTACTTCACAACGCGCATCCAGGCGCCATTGGACTACGGCCTCGCTGCGGTATTCGGCGTCAGCTACATGATCCTGATGGTATTTCTGCTGATCTGGTACCGGCGGGCGGTCCGCAACTCGGAGCGCTTTGCGACGGTGTCAGGCAAAGGATTCCGTCCCCGCATCGTATCGATCGGACAGTGGCGCTACCCGGCACTCGCCCTTTTCGTCGTCTATTTCCTCTTCGCGGTGGCAGCACCGTTCTGCGTGCTCTTGTGGACGTCGCTGCTGCCCGGCTATCGCGTGCCGTCTATCGACGCCATCAGACTGATCACGCTCGACAACTACCGCGAGATCTTCGCGACCGACCGGGTATTCGAGGTGATCTGGAACACCCTTGTGCTGATGGTGGTTGCCGCGACCGCCACGATGGTGCTGGCCTTCTTGGCATCCTGGATCATCGTGCGGGCGCCGGTGCGCGGACGCGGGTTGCTCGATGGCCTGATGTTCGTGCCGCACGCGATACCCGGCATCGTTATCGCGCTCGCACTGATCATGGCATTCCTCACGCCGCCGCTGCGCTACACGGGACTCTATGGCACGATGGGCATTCTCGTCATCGGACTGGTGATTGCGTACATATCCTTCGGGACTCGGCTGATGAATAGCGCAATTATGCAGGTCCATAAGGAGCTGGAGCAGGCGGCCTACGTCAGCGGAGCGAGCACCGCCAAGACCCTGTTTTTCATCACCCTCCCACTGCTTTTCCCGGCCTTCGCGGCGGGATGGATATGGGTCGCGGTGCACGCGCTGCGCGCTTTTTCGATCCCGCTGATGCTGTCGAGCAAGAACAACGAGGTCTTCGCCGTGCTGCTGTGGGAGTTCTGGGAAAACGGCACCGCATCGCTAGCCTCGGGATTAGGCGTCCTGCTGATCATCGCCCTCATCCCGCTGAGTTTGCTGATGCGGCGCTTCATCGTCCAGGTCAGTGGGCAGCAGGGCTGATAGGGAGGCGGCGATGGAGGTCGAGGTCCGTGGGCTGACGAAGACGTTCGCCACGTCTCAGGGACATGTGACGGCGCTTGAAAAGCTGAGCTTCGATATCCGGCCGGGAGAGTTCTACACCCTCCTGGGACCTAGCGGCTGCGGCAAGAGCACCACGCTCCGTTGCATCGCGGGACTGGAGCGCCCCGACGGCGGAGAAATCGTGCTTGGAGGACGCACGGTGGTGGGGCCGGGAGTGTGGATGGCGCCGAATGAGCGGCCGATCGGCATGGTATTTCAATCCTATGCCATTTGGCCCCACATGACCGTGTTCCGTAACGTCGAATTTCCGCTACGCCAAACGCGCAGCTGGGTAAATAAGACGGAGCGCAGGAAGCGGGTCATGGAGGCGCTGAGTCTCGTGCAAATGGCGGAGTTCGCCGACCGGCCCGCACCGTTCCTCAGCGGCGGTCAGCAACAACGCGTGGCACTTGCACGAGCGTTGGTCTCACGTCCCGAGGTGCTGCTGCTGGACGAGCCGCTGAGCAATCTCGACGCAAAGCTGCGCGAGGAGCTACGCATCGAAATCAAGGAACTGACCAGCCGGCTCGGCATTACCGCGATCTATGTCACCCACGACCAGATCGAGGCGCTGGCGATGTCGGACCGCATCGCCGTCATGCACCGTGGTGCAAATCCTTCAGGAAGGTTCGCCGAAAGATATTTACCTGCGGCCGGCGAACAGCTTTGTCGCCGGCTTCGTCGGACAGGTGAACGTCTTCGAGGGTACTGTTGGGCGTGAGGCAGAGAACGGGTTAGCGGTGGTGGAGACGGCGCACGGTCGTTTGCTCTGCGCGATGCCGAACAAGATCGCGGCCGGTGCGGCCGTTTCGGTCGCGGTGCGGCCGGAACGCCTGCGTGCCACGGCACAACGTGGCGATGAAACCGACGGCAACGTGCTCGAGGGCGAACTGGAAAAGGCGACCTTTCTCGGCGATGCTATCGACTGTCAGATCCGCGTCGGCGCGCAACGCGTGCGTGCCAAGCTCGTGCAGATCGACGACTTCACGCCGGGCCACCGCATTTACCTGCGGTTCGGTCCGGAGGCCTGCGTGGTACTGCCGGGGCGCGCCACCGCCGAGGTTGCGCCGGCAATGGAATAACAAGGACACGGCAAAAAGGGAGAGGAACTCATGCTGCAAAAGGCTGACGGTACCGTTTCACACAACGTCGAGCGCGTGGGCCACGTCGACATTCCGGGCGGCGGCCAAGTAGTGGTGCAGGGCGATCTCGCTTTTGTCGGCCATATGGATCCACCGTACGGCACATCAATCCTCGACGTCTCCGACCGCTCCAATCCGAAGGTGGTGTCGACCCTGAAGGTGCCGCCGCATCTGCACTCACACAAGGTACGCGTGCATGGCGATATCATGCTGATCAATAGCGAAAGCTACCGCCGCCATCAGATAGCGGCTGGCAAGAAGCTCCAGGAGGTCGCGGATGCATTGGCGGCGCGCCTCGGTCGCGCGGCGAGTGACGCCGAGATCGCGCATGAGATGAACTACCGGCCGGAGGACATTCCGGTCCTGCGCAACGCGGCGAGCGAGGCCTTCCAGGATGGTGGGCTGCGCATCTACAACATCGCCGATCCAAAGAACCCAAAGGAGATTTCGTTCTTTCCGACCGGGGGTAATGGTGTGCACCGCTTCGACTTCGACGGGCGCTACGCCTATCTCTCGACCGGCATCGAAGGCTATCTTCGCAACATCATTGTGATCGTCGACCTGTCCGACCCTGCCAGACCGAAAGAAGTCTCGCGTTGGTGGTTGCCGGGCCAGTGGATCGCGGGCGGGGAACAGCCGGGCTGGGGCGACTTGCGCTTTGAGTGCCACCACCCGCTGCGCTTCGGCGACAGGCTGTACGTTTCGTATCATGCAGCGGGCATGGTCATCCTCGACATCAGCGACATCACCAAGCCGAAGATGCTTAGCCACTACAACTATCATCCACCGTTCGTGAGCAGCACGCATACCTGCGCCCGCATGCCGTTCCGGCTGGATGGCATGGATTTGGCGATCGTCATTGACGAGCAGCCTGGGCGCTGGCGACCGACGCAAGTGCCGGCGTTCGGATGGGTGTTCGACGTAAGCGACGAGAAGAGCCCCAAGCCGCTTTCCACCTTTTCGATGTCCGAGCAGGAGACGCCATGGCGTCTGGAGGAGCCTGCGGGTCGCTCGCGCTTCGGCGCACACCAATGCCACGAGCGCATGACCGACAGTCTGGTCTACACGACATGGTTCCGCGGCGGATTGCGAATCACCGACATACGCAATCCCAGGCGCCCGGAGGAAGTCGGCTATTTCATCCCGACGCCGGGACCGGGCGAGAAATCAGTGCAGTCGAACGACGTATGCGTGGCCGACGACGGGCTAATCTATTTGATCGACCGGCTGAACGGACTTGATATTCTGGAATACACAGGACCGGAGGCGCAGAAGCAGCCGAGTTGAAGGGGGGCGACGCCGGCCGTCGCGGCGCTTGAGCACGTGAGATTGCCGACCGAGACCTGGGCGGCTACTCTTGCTTGCGGAAACGCTACCTAGTGTCCCGGTTCCCGACGCTTGTATCACCTTGCCGCACATGCGTTTACAAGCGTCGGAACCAAAGGGACACTAGTCTAGTGTGGCGGTTCAGAAGTCCGCATCATTCTCGCGGCGAGTTCGACATGCGGACTTCTGAACCAAAGCCACACTAGATTCAAAGAGTTGCTAGTGTCCTTCGATTCCGAAGTTCGTATACGAGGCCGCCGCAAAATGACACGAACTTCGGAATCGGGACACTAGAACTCGTTGGTGCTAGTGCGGTTTTGGATTTGACGTTCGTACTACGAACTCGCAGCAACACTGGTACGAACTTCAAATCCACCGCACTAAATTAGTGAGTGGATTTGACATTCGCGACCCATCTGACGGCAAGCACCCGATGCGAATGTTAGAATCGGCCCACTAGAGATTCCGGCGAGGGGAGCCCCTGGAATGACCACGCGCGAACTCAACGCCTTCCTGACCCTGACCGGCCCCGGCACGCCGATGGGCACGCTGTTCCGCCGTTACTGGATCCCGGCGCTGATGTCGTCCGAGCTGCCGGAGCCGGATTGTCCGCCGGTGCGCGTCAAGCTTCTGTCGGAACGGCTGATCGCATTCCGCGACTCGCAGGGCCGCGTCGGATTGATGGACGAGTTCTGCGCCCATCGCGGCGTGTCGCTATGGTTCGCCCGCAACGAGGAGAATGGCCTGCGCTGTCCCTACCACGGCTGGAAATACGATGTGACCGGCCAATGCGTCGACGTGCCCTCGGAACCGATCGAATCGAGCTTCTGCGGCAAGATCAAGCTCACGTCTTATGAGTGCGTCGAACTCGGCGATGTCATCTGGGCCTATATGGGCCCGCCCGAACTGAAGCCGCCGCGGCCCAATTTCGAATGGTGCGCGGTCTCGCGCGAGCAGCGCTTCGTCTCCAAGCGCACGCAGGAATGCAATTGGCTGCAGGCGATGGAAGGCGGCATCGATTCCGCCCATGTGTCGTTCCTGCACCGCTTCGACCTCAAGAACGACTCGCTGCACGTCAGCAAGGGCGCGGAGCTGACCGCCAAGACCGACGTCGCCTTCGAGGTGATCGAGACCGAGGGCGGCATGGTGATCGGCGTGCGCCGTCCAGCGCAGGACGGCCACTACTACTGGCGCATCACGCAATGGATCATGCCGTTCCACACGATGATCCCGCCGTATGGCGACAACGCGCTCAACGGCCACGCCTGGGTGCCGATCGATGACGAGAATTGCTGGTCGTGGTGCTTCACGCACCATCCAACGCGTGCGCTGACCGACCACGAGCTCCACGTCATGAGCAACGGTGGCGGCATCCATGTCAGCCTGGTCCCAGGCTCGTTCCGCCCGGTGATCAACAAGGATAACGACTACCTGATGGATCGCGCCGCGCAAAAGACGAACAAGACCTATTGCGGGGTCAAGACCATCGCCATGCAGGATGCCGCGATCCAGGAGAGCATGGGTCCGATCCAGGACCGCAGCAAAGAAAACCTGACCTCGACCGACAACGGCGTGATCATGGCGCGCATCCGCCTGCGCAAGGCGGCGCTCGCGGCGCAGCAAGGTCGCGAGCCGGACGGCCTCGATCCGGCGACGCACGCGGTACGGTCGGCCTCGATCGTGCTGCCGGCGAGCGCAAGCTTCCACGAGGCGGCGGCGGAAGCACTGAAGGTGCGGGAAGGCGCCGAACCCACGTCGGTGTGAGCCGCACAGTCTCGCGCGGCAAGCGCTAACCACAGAATTCGCGGTCTGGCCTTATCGCGCGGCGATCGAAGCCTGCAGGAAATGGACGAAGTCGCTGGTTTTTGCCGGCAGGTGCTTCGCCTTTGAAAAGTAGGCGTACATGCGTTCGGGCGAAAGCGTCACCCTCTCGAAAATCGCTTTCAGCGTCTTGTCGGCGAGCTCTGCTTTCACGGCGTAGCGAGGAACCCGGATGATTCCATATCCTTGCAGGGCCATTTGGATGAGAACGGCGCTGCTGTTTGAGGATAGCGCGCCCTTCACCCCCACGAGGAGTTGCCGGGAGGCCGTTTGAAACGACCAGTCCTTTGGCCCGGAATACAGGTTGGCGAGACAGTTATGCTCGCGGAGATCTTGCGGCTCCTTGGGCCGGCCGAAGCGCAGGAAATACGCCGGCGACGCACAGACGACGTGCTGAACCTCTCCGAGATCTTGATCGACAAGGCCAGGCAATGACGGCTTTTTGCCGGCGATGATGACGTCAAATCCATCCTCCACGGAATTGCTGTCGCCGGTGACGACCGACAGATGGACGCGCAGGCTTGGGTGGCGCTTGGCGAACTCCAGGATCAGCGGCGTGAGAACGCAGCGCGCATAATCGCTTGCCGCCTGAACGCGAAGCGTCCCGTACGGTCCGGTTTGAAGATTGCGCGTTCCGACAACGTAGTCGTCGAGCTTCGCAAGCATCTGAAGGCAGTTTTGAAACAGTCCCTCGCCAGCATCCGTGAGGACAATGCCATGGGTTGAGCGGTTCAACAGGCTGAAGCCGAGCGCGTCCTCCAATTCCTTCATGTGTTTGCTGACCACTGAAGGCGTCGTGCGCAGGTCCGCAGCCGCTTTGGTGAAGCTCCGGCGTTCCGCCACCCGCACGAAGGCATTGAGCTTGTTCAAGTCCCTCAGCGCTGCTGTCAGAGACATCTTTCATGCCCTTCCGAGCTTCGCACTCGCCGAACGAAGCATCCCGTAATCTTCAGTCTGCGGTATCGGACCATCAACGGTCTTGATAATCTCGCTCCGTTTATCGAACAAGATATTCGGGGCATCCGCGGCCTTCTTCGGCTTGTCTTTCGCCTTGCCTGGCGTTGCGCCGCTCCCCTGGAACAACAGTTGTTCTGAGAAACAGGCTACCAGATTTCGCCCCCGCTCCTACCATCCCATTGCCTGGTCGATGAACGACACGAAGCTGGCCCGCTCATATTTTGGAGGGATCGCGATGCTCAAGGAATATCACTACGACCACCTCATCCGCTGGCCGCGTGGAGAACGCGCCGCGGTCTTCCTCACATTCGATTTTCAGGGCGGCGAGGACGTCAAGCCGGACAAGAATGGCTTTCGCAATTACGAAATGTGGAGCCAGGGCGAATATGGTCCTCACCATGCGATTTATCGGCTGCTGCGGATTTTGAAGGAAGAGAACGTCAAGGCGACCTTCCTGACTTGCGGCGCCATTGCCGAGCGCTATCCGGAAGCGGTGCAGGCGATCCTCGACCACGGCCATGTCGTGGAAGGCCACGGATACAATCACGAGATTGCGCGCTACTTGCCCCGCGACCAGGAATCCGAGGTGATGCGGAAGACGATCGCAATGATCAAGGACCGCACGGGACGGCGCCCCCTCGGCTGGCGCTCGTGCACGCAGAGCACGAACACCATCGAGCTTCTGATTGAACACGGCTTCGTCTTCAACACCAATTGCTTCCATGAAGAAAAGCCGTTCCTCTGGGAAAACAACGGCAAGGTGATGGTCGAGCTGCCGCGGCAGCCGTTTGGCGACGGCACGCTGTTCGGCCACCGCCATGGCGAATACGGCAACCCGTTTCATGGGCTAGAGACCTGGAAGGCCTATTTCGACGAACTCTATGCCGAAACCGCCCAGCGCCCGGGCTACATTCCGTTCACGATGCATCCCTACATCATCGGTCGGCCGGGCCGCACGCTGGCTTTGCGCGGCATCCTTCAGCACATGAAGAAGGCTGGAAATCTGTGGTTCCCAACCGGCATCGAGCTCGCCGAGTGGTGCCTCAACGACCTCTTCAAGGCTGAATGCGACAAGCTCGCGCGCGCGTCCGCGGGCTGACGCATGCGGTGGATACGCAACGGGCGGCATTTCAGTGCAAGCTGGCCGTCGATGGCAACAGGTGCTGATCGGTGCTCGTGCAGGAGACGCTGAAGAAGATCGGCAAGATGACGGAGTGATGCTGGCGAAGAAACAAGCGCGCCTTTGGTCGCTCCAGCACGCTTGTGCCGCGTTCAAAACGCGTTAGGCTCTCCGCCGATGCTTCTCATCGTTTCGATCATTGTGGAAGCGGCGGTGGCGGTGATCGTCATCATGATCGCCCGTCAGGGCAGGCCGTATATGTACGGCCTCGCGCTTACCTACGCCGCCTATGTACTCTATGACCTTGCCCGCTGGCTGGGGTGGAACGTCGAGGGGCCGCTGTATTCGGTGTTGTTCCTGCTCGCCAGCATCAGCGCCCTCGTCGCCGTATGGGGCCTCTACCGAGATCGGCGCTGACGATTTGCGCGGCCTCACCCGATCTTCAACCCAAGCCAGTGATTGAGAAACGCCGCAAGCCAGGCGCGCCCGGCGGGATCGTAGACCGCGCGGTCGGCGAAATGAGCGGCGCGCGGCTTCGCATTCGGCAGCAACATGCGCTCGTGACCGCGCGTGGTCCAGCGGCAGATGGTGGCGTGCGTCACGTCGGGATGGAATTGCAACGCATAGCCTGAGCCGTAACGGAACGCCTGCACCGGGAAGCTGTCGCCTTCCGCGAGAAGCTCGGCGCCTGCCGGCAGATCGAATCCCTCGCGATGCCACTGATAGACCTGCTCCGGCCACGGATCGCACATCGACAATCCGATCTCGGTCGGGCGGACGGGGTAATAGCCGATCTCCACGTGGCCATCGGCGTGCCGATAGACGCGCGCGCCAACGTGCTGCGCCAGCATCTGTGCCCCAAGGCAGATCCCGAGAAGGGGCTTGTTCTCGGAGAGCGGCACCGCCATCCAGTCGATCTCGCGGCGCACGAAATCCTCGGCGCCGTTCGCGCTCATCGGTCCGCCGAAGACAATCGCTCCGGCGTGACCGGCCATCGTCTCCGGCAAGAGATCGCCGAAGCGCGGCTTGCGGATGTCGAGTGTATAGCCGCGTTCGCGCAGCGCGTGCCCGACCCGGCCGGGCGTCGAGTTCTCCTGGTGCAGGACGATCAGGATTGGCAGGCGCATGATATTATCGGCAATCACCGCGGGGGGCACAGCTGTTATTCCTAGCGCCTCGCCGGGCCACCTGGGAACCAGGCAATCCCGGCGTTCCGGGAATAGCTCACTTGCCAAGGCGGATGCCCTCGGACATGCTGCCGCGACCTCGAATTGAGAACCGGCCGTGTTGAGTATCGATGCGAATAGCCCTCGGAATCGTCAAGCTTTTTCCGGAAGGAGGGCTGCAGCGCGATTGCATCCGACTGGCCCGCATCCTGGTCGCGCGTGGGCACGACGTCACCATCTTTACGTCTGACAACAAGTGGTCATTCGACCACCCGCCCTGCCGCATCGTGCTCCTGCCGGTGCGCGCCTATACCAATCATCGGCTGGACCTGAATTTCGCGAAGCGACTCGCGGCGGCCACCGAGGGCTTCGATCGCGTGGTCGGCTTCAACAAGCTCACCAAGCTGGACTTCTACTACTGCGGCGATCCCTCCATCCTCGATCGCGGCCGCAATCCGCTCGAACGATCGCTGCCCCGACACCGCGTGCAGGCGATGCTGGAACAGGAATCCTTTGGCCCGCTGCAGCGCACCCAAATCTTGGCATTGACCACATCATCAGCGGAGAGCTATCGCCGTTATTGGAGAACACAAGAATACCGAATCACCGTGCTGCAACCGTCGATCGACCCGGCGCGCCAGCGGCCTGATCTGAGATCCGCCCCGCATCGAGCGGCGGTTCGGGCAAAGCTTGGCCTCGCGCTCAACCGATGGACCTGGCTGTGGGTCGGAGCGCAGGCCCAGGTCAAAGGTCTCGATCGCGTGCTTGCGGCGCTTCAGTCAGCGCCGCCGGACACGACACTGCTGGTTGCCGGCGTCGCCCCCGATTCGAAGGATGCGGTTCAGGCCGGACGCATGCTCGGGCGCAAGCCGGGCAGCGTCCGCTTCCTGGGCTTCCGCGATGACATCCCGGACCTGATGGCGGCGGCGGACGTGCTGGTGCATCCGTCGCGCCTGGACGTGACCGGCCAGGTCATCATGGAAGCCATTGTCAACGGCCTGCCTGCGGTGGTCACGGGGCTGTGCGGCTTTGCCGAGCATATCGAAAAGTCGGGCGCCGGCATCGTCTTGCCCGAACCGTTCTCGCAAGCCGCGCTCGATCGGGCGCTCGCGCGCATGCGCGATCCTGCTGTGGCCGAGACCATGTCCCTCGCCGGCATCCAGTACGGGCGCGACACCGCGCCGGTGTCCGGCCTCGACCAAGCCGCCGACGTCATCGAAGGCCGGTCCACTGTGCAGCCTATCACGGCGCTATCGGGGGCGATAACGGTTCCGCGCTACGTTCCGATCTCGATCATCGTCACCACCTACAACCGCCCCGATGCGCTCGACGCCGTGCTGCGCGGGCTGGCACGGCAGTCGGACAAAGATTTCGAAGTGATCGTTGCGGATGACGGCTCGGGGCCGGACACGGCGGCCATGTTGAAATCCTGGCAGAACAGCCTGCTGGAACCGCTGACGCACATCTGGCAGGACCACCGCGGATTCCGCGCGGCCGAGATCCGCAACCGCGCGATCCTGGCCAGCAACGGCGCGTATTGCATCTTTCTCGACGGCGACTGCATTCCCCGACGCGACTTCGTGCAGGAACACCGCGAGCTGGCCGAACCGGGGTGGTTCGTCGTCGGCAACCGCGTTCTGATGTCGAAGCGGCTGACGGATCGGGTCCTGAGCCAGAGCCTCGAACCGGAGCAATGGACGTTCGCCGATGCCTGTCGCGCACGTTTCCACGGCGACATCAATCGCATCGCACCCTTGTTGCAGGCGCGGCTTGGACCGGTGCGAAAGATCCGTCCTCAGTATTGGTGGGGTGCACGATCGTGCAACCTGGCCGTCTGGCGCGCGGACCTCGATCGGGTGGACGGTTTCGACGGCAATTATGTGGGGTGGGGACTGGAAGATTCCGACCTGTTGATCCGCCTGTTGCGCGCGGGCGTCAACCGCAAGGACGGCCGGTTCTCGACCGGCGTGTTCCATCTCTGGCATCCGCTCGCCGATCCTTCTCTGCTGTCGGCAAACCAGATTCTGCTGGACGCAATCCAACACAGCAATCGCGTGCTGTCCGTGAGCGGGCTGTCGTCGCTGAAAGGCGCAACCGAGTCGCGCGGCGACCGCAATGATGATCGGCACTCCGACAGCCAGGTCGCCATCGCTTGATCGGCATCAATGCCTGCAAGCACGATCGCTCGGCTCAGGGCCCGAGGCCGTGCTTGTCCGAAAACCGCGCTCTACTTTGGAATGCGCTTGTTGTTGTAGCGTCCGACCGCCTCCGTCAGAAAACGCCGCGGCAGCATCCGTGTGACCGCGGCCGTGAGACGGTTCAGGGCGCCGGGCACCGCCACGCGTCGGCCTTGTTGCAGAGCGCGATAGCCGTCCTGCGCAACCCGGTCGGCGGTTCGCTTCAGCATGTCCGGATCGCTATCGCTAGTGTAACCGGCTCGCACCTGAAACTCGGTCGGCACCGGCCCCGGGCACAGCGCAGTCACGCGGATGCCGCGCCAGCGCAGCTCCCAATGCAGCCCTTCGCTGAAGGACAGCACGTAGGCCTTGGTGGCGTGATACGCCGCCATGTTGGGTCCCGGCGAGAAGGCAGCGATCGATGCTATGTTGAGAATTCCACCCTTGTGACGTTCCAACGAGTCGACGAAGGCGAGCGATACGTCGGTCAGTGCACGCACATTCACGTCGACCATCGCAAGCTGCTCGGCCCGGCTCAACGATGCAGCGGGTCCAAGCAAACCGAATCCGGCATTATTGACGACGATATCAGG
>WHTP01000034.1 GCA_009377695.1 Hyphomicrobiales bacterium
CATGAGGGCAGCATCGCCCCGATAAACTCCCGACATCGCCAGATCACTCACAGCGGTTGGGGCGGCGTAATAAGCTGCGCAGTGTTGAGCGGATCCTCGACCATTGCCCCCCACCAAATGTTTTCGCACGGCCAGGGTCATTTTCGACCCGGGACCAGGCCAGCGGTCCCGCCATGTCGGCTGTGCCCCCGAAAGCGGAACTAAAATCAGGGTATTGGCATCTGCCTCGATGGGGCTGTAGCGGGTTGATGGTGTCGCTTGGCGCGTGATTCGAGCTCCCAAACCGGAGCCTCGAATCATGCGCTACGAACTCACCAATTATGAATGGGCCGCTATCAAGCCGTTCCTGCGGAACAAACCGCGCGGTGTGCCGCGTGTGAACGACCGCTGTGTTCTGAATGGCATCTTCTGGGTTGCTACGATCTAAGGCACCATGGCGCGATCTACCGCAGAGCTTCGGTTCCTACACCACCTGCTACAACCGCTTCGTTCGCTGGCGTCGGGCTGGAGTCTGGAGCCGGATCATGGAGGCACTTGCCGGCGCTCATGATGCAGTTTGTCCAAATGATCGAAACGTCGATTGTGCGTGTTCATCAGCACGCAGCTTGCATCGCTCGTAACAAGAAACAGTCCATGGACCGGTCACGAGGTGGCCTGACCAGCAAGATTCATGCAGTGGTCGATGCCAAAGGGCTGCCCGTTCGTCTGGGAGTTACAACGGGCGAAGCGCACGACAACCGTCTCGCCTCCAAACTCTTGGCCCAATTGAGGTCGGGATCGATGCTACTCGCTGACCGTGGATATGACATATTCATCCATGAGAACGTTGGAACATTGGATTTTGAACTCCGCAAAGACATGTGCAGGAGTCTAATCGGGAATTGGAGCGTGCGCGATCCGTGCGCAGGCTTCGCGCCTTTGCTGCCGCAGCGCCAACGTTGCTAGTCGGGCGCACGCAAGTTGGTTTTTTTTCGGTGCGTCGGTGCTGTGCCAAAGAAGCGAATGCGCGGCGTGGATCTCGATCGTGACACCGTCGCCGCGAGCCTGAGCACCCGGCCCCATTGTCGCCCCAGGACCGCCCCGGGTCATTCCGCTCCGTGTCGCTCGCCCCGGCTCCTGAAAATATCTATCACTATTTCAATGATTTAATGGTGCCCAGGGGCGGGATCGAACCACCGACACCGTGATTTTCAGTCACGTGCTCTACCAACTGAGCTACCTGGGCGCCGACCCGTCGAACGACGGGGGATATGCGGAGCGCGGGGCGTTATAGAGGCTCGCTGCCGCACTGTCCAGAACAGCGCGAACCGCGAAAAATGCGCGATGTTTGCGGGGGTATCCGCCCTCAGCCGCGCTCGTTCTCCGGCGCGCCGTCGTCGCGCAGGCCGTCCTCATCCTCGTCCTCCTTACCGGGCACGGCGTAGACGCCGGACAGCCAGCGATTGAGATCGACGTCGCGGCAGCGCTTGGAACAGAACGGACGGAATTGATCCGCGACCGGTCGGGCGCAGATCGGACAGCGCCCAACGGCGCGGGATGAGGCGTGATCCGACATCGCTCTTATATGGGCATCGACGGCGGCGCGGCCAACGGTTGTCAGACCGCGTTGAGCCAGCCGAAGCGGATCGGATAGCCCTCGCCGTGCAGCAGCGCGGTGGTCTCATAGAGCGGCAGGCCGACCACGTTGGAGTAGGACCCCACGAGCTTGACGATGAAGGTGCCGGCGATGCCCTGCGCTGCATAGGCGCCGGCCTTGCCGCGCCACTCGCCGGAGGCGAGATAGGCTTCGATATCCTCCTCGTTGAGCCGCTTGAAGCGTACCTTGGTCTCGACCAGCCGCTGCCGGAACGCGCCGGCCGGGGTCACCAGGCAGACCGCGGTATGAACGCGATGATTGCGGCCGGAGAGGAGCCGCAGGCATTGCGCAGCCTCGTCCAGGAGTTCGGCCTTCGGCAGGATGCGCCGCCCGACCGCGACCACGGTATCGGCGGAGAGGATATAGGCGCCGCGCAATTCCTCATCGACATTGACCAGCGAGAACGCGGCCTCGGCCTTGGCGCGCGCCAGCCGGTTGGCGCAGGCGCGCGGCAGCTCGCCGCGTTTGGGCGTCTCGTCGATGTCGGTCGGACGCAGCGCATCGGGCTCGATGCCGGCCTGGTTGACGAGCGTCACGCGGCGCGGAGAACCGGAAGCGAGGACGAGTTTGGGCCGGCCGATCATGGGATAAGACTTTCGCTCATGCTGCGCTCGGTGAGATCGCAAGGGGTTACCGGAAGGCGGCGTTTTCGACAACCGGATAACCGACAGATGTCCGCGCCACCATCCTCCTCTTTGCCTCATCTTTGCGTGCTTGCGCCCCCGAAGAACCTGGCCTTGATCCGGGCCAGCAACTGGTCCCGCACCGCGCGGTAGGCGTCGAGCCGCTGCGCGCGACTGCCTTCGGTCGCGGTCGGATCCGCAGTCGGCCAGTATTCGATCGCGGCGGCGATGCGATGGGTGAGCGCCAGCGCCGTATGATGGGCTTCCGGCGACAGGGTCACGATCAGATCGAAATCGAGGCCCTCGAGGTCTTCCAATTCCTCGATGGTCATGGGCTCGTGCTCGGAGATGTCGATACCGCTCTCCGCCATCGTGGCGACCGCGAACGGATCGAGCACATCCTTGCGCACGCCAGCCGAGGCGACCGTCATCCCCTCCCCGGCGGTCTGACGCAGCAGCGCGGCCGCCATCGGCGAGCGCACCGAATTGAAGGCACAGACGAACAGCACCGACCGCGGCCGTGATGCGGCGACCTCCATTAGAGCCCATCCCGCTCCAGTGGAATTGGAATGCGCTCTCGATTCTTTGCACGGCGCATGTCCTTTTCGGAAAACCGGTTCCCACTTTTCCGGGACATGCGCTAACCCTTCCAGTGCAGCACGCAGATCAGCGTGAACAGCCGGCGCGCGGTCTCGACATCGACGTTGACCTTGCGCTTGAGGCGCTCGGCCAGGAGCTGCGAGCCCTCGTCATGCAGCGAGCGGCGCGCCATATCGAGCGCCTCGATCCGGTCGGGGGTCGCGGTGCGGATCGCTTCGTAATAGCTGTCGCAGACCATGTAGTAGTCCTTGACGATGCGCCGCAGCGGTGTGAGCGACAGAAGATGCGCCATCACAGGCTCATCGTTGGCGCGGCGGATGTCGAATACGAGCCGGCTGCCGGTGATGCTCAGGTGCAGCTTGAACGGCCCGCGCGCCGCATGCGCTGGATCGAAGCTGTTGGCTTCGAGCAGATCGTAGATCGCGACCGCGCGCTCATGCTCGATGTCGGGGCCGGAGCGGCCGATCGAGGCCTCATCCAGCGTCACGGCCACGAGGCGGCGGGAGCTGCCGGCGGCGCGTGGCCGGCGCATCATTGCGGATTGAAGCGCATCGCGACCGAACGAGCGTGGGCGTCGAGCCCTTCCGCTTCACCGAGCGCGATCGCGGCCGGACCGAGCCGGCGCAACTGCTCGGGCCCGCATTTGAGGATCGACGTGCGCTTCATGAAATCGAGCACGCCGAGGCCGGAGGAAAAGCGCGCCGAGCGCGCGGTCGGCAACACATGGTTCGAGCCGCCGACATAGTCGCCGATCGCTTCCGGCGTGTGCGCGCCGAGGAAGATCGCGCCGGCATTGCGGATACGTCCCGCGATGCCCTCGGCATCGTCGCATTCGATCTCGAGATGCTCGGGCGCGACCGCGTCGACCAGCGGCACCGCGTCGTCGAGTTTCGCGATCTTGATGATGGCGCCGAAATCGCGCCACGATGCGGAGGCGACCGGCGCACGCGGCAGGGTCTTGAGCTGCGCTTCGACGGATTTTTCCACCGCGCTCGCGAGCGCGTCGTCGTCCGTGATCAGGATCGACTGCGCGCTGACATCGTGCTCGGCCTGCGCCAGCAGATCGGCTGCGATCCAATCGGGATTGCCGCTCTTGTCGGCGAGGATGAGCACCTCGGACGGGCCGGCGATCATGTCGATGCCGACCTTGCCGAACACGAGCCGCTTGGCGACCGCCACATAGGCATTGCCCGGCCCGACGATCTTCGCGACCGGCTTGATCGTCTCGGTGCCGTAGGCGAGCGCCGCCACCGCCTGCGCACCGCCGACGCGATAGACCTCGTCGACGCCGGCGATCTTCGCCGCCGCCAGCACCAGCGGTGCGAGCTTGCCGTCCGGCGCCGGCACCACCATCACCACGCGCGGCACGCCCGCCACCTTGGCGGGCACCGCGTTCATGAGAACAGACGATGGATAGGCGGCGGTGCCACCCGGCACATAGAGCCCGACCGCCTCGATGGCGGTCCAACGGTGACCGAGTTCGACACCGAGCGCATCGGTGAAGCGGTCGTTCGAAGGCACCTGGCGCTTGTGATAGACTTCGATCCGCTGCTTGGCGAGATTGAGCGCATCGAGCGCGCGGCGGTCGCAGGCCGCATGCGCCACCTCGATCTCGGCCGCGGTCACGCGCAGATCCTTGGCGCCGACCGACACCCGGTCGAACTTGTTGGTCAGTTCGACCAGTGCCTGGTCGCCGCGGGCGACCACATCAGCGATGATGCCGCGGACGGTCGCCTCGACGTCAGCCGCCGCCTCGCGCTTGGTGTCGAGGAAGGCGCGGAAACGCTGCGCAAAATCGGGGGATTGGGCGTCAAGACGGATGGGCATGCCCCTTCATAGAGCACCCGTTCGCAAAAGGGGAGATGTCAGATGTTTCGCCGTCCGCGCCTGTCGCGGGCATCCACGTCTGATATCGACGTTCAAATCAAGACGTGGATGGCCGGGCACCATGGCGTTTACGCCCATCTTCGACGGGCTATGCCCCCTAACGAGGGAGATGTTAATGCCGGACGCCGGTCGCTTCTGTCGCGCTCGGCGCTCGCGTCTCGACCACTCGGGCCGGACCAAGGTCGACCAGTTCGACCTCCAGGCACTCAACCTCGCACCGCAGCGCCGCACCGCCGGAGAACAACAGCGTCACGACGCCGGCGGGCGTATCGGTCGCTTCAAATTCGACTGCCAAAAGGTTAAGGACCTTGTCCTTTCCGGTCGGCGCGACCTGCTTGCACTTGCAATTCAGGACGCGGTCGAACCGCAGCGCCGCGCGGCGGCGGCGCATGTCGGGGTTCGATGCGGTCCAGGCCTGCCAATCGAAGCGGTCGAGACCGACGACCAGGCGCTTCTCCTGCGGGCGCCAATGCACGTCCGCGACCTTGACCTCGGCGTCCTGCAGATGGGTTGACACGACCTCGAGGTCGTCCGGGTCGAGAGCGACAAATTTCAGCGGCTCCATCGTCGCCGGCTCCATGGCTTACCCCTATTGCCATCCTCCCCGAGGATAGCTGGTAGCTAGGAAGCGCCCCCGCGATGCGCAAGCGCTTAACTTGTCCCCTTACCCCCCGCGACATACGATCCGATCTAATGGCCGATTAACAGCCGCGAGGGACCGCCGATGCCGAAGCCTTTATCGACCGCCGCCCGCATCATTTTCGGGTTCGTCTTGCTCGCCGGTCTGGCCGGGATGACCTCTGCGCAAAGTCATGCGCAGGTCCGTCTCGACGTGCCCTATGTGCCGACACCGCAGAACGTCGTCGATCACATGCTCGACATGGCAAAGCTCACGACGGACGACGTCCACGTCGACCTCGGCTCCGGCGACGGCCGCATCGTCATCACCGCGGCGAAGCGCGGCGCGCGCTCGACCGGTGTCGACCTCAACCCGACCCGGGTCGCGGAAGCCAACGAGAACGCGAAGAAAGCCGGCGTCAGCGACCGCGTCGCCTTCATCCAGGGCGACCTGTTCGAGATCGACATCAGCAAAGCCGATGTGCTGACGATGTACCTCCTGCAGGGCGTCAATCTTCGGCTCCGCCCGCGCATCCTCGCAGACCTGCGTCCGGGATCGCGCGTCGTCTCCCACGCCTTCACCATGAATGACTGGGAGGCGGACCAGCATGCAAACCTGAATGGCCGCAACATTTACCTCTGGATCGTTCCCGGAAAAGCCGAGGGCACCTGGCAGGCTGAGAGCGGCGGGCGCAAGTTCACGCTTAACTTGAAGCAGGCGTTCCAGAAGCTCACCGGCACCGCCACCATCGATGGCAAGTCCGTACCGGTAACGGGACGCCTCACCGGAAATACGATCGAATTGTCGGCCGACTTCGGCGGCGGAGCGACGCCGCTGCGCGGAGAGATCAAGGACGACGCCATCGCAGGCGAAACCCTGCGCGCCACGCGGTCTTGACGCCGCCGCTGGGCATGTAACCATCAGAACCGGCGGACGCGCCCGATCGGGCCTCATCACACAGCCGCGCTCGAACCTCCCGGAGAACTCCCGACATGGCCGAACCTGCGACCGCGGCGCCTCGCGCCAGCCTGTCCACGCTCGATGCCGCCGCCATCCTGGTCGGCATCGTCATCGGTATCGGCATCTTCAAGACGCCGTCGCTGGTCGCGAACTTCGTGCCCAATGAGACGTTCTTCATCGCCATCTGGCTGTTGGGCGGCTTCGTCACGTTGGTGGGCGCGCTTTGCTATGCCGAGCTCGGCTCATCGCGGCCGAGCGCCGGCGGCGAGTATCAGTTCCTGAAGGATGCGTACGGCCCGAGGGTGAGCGTTCTGTTCGCCTGGGCGCGCTGCAGCGTCATTCAACCGGGCGCGATCGCGGCGGTCGCTTTCGTGCTCGGGGATTACGCCAATGTGTTGTTGAATCTCGGACCGTATGGACCTGCAATCTATGCAGTCCTCGGCGTCCTCCTGATCACGGGCGTCAATTTCGTCGGCACGTTGCAGGGCAAGCAGACCCAGCTCGTGCTGGTGCTGCTGACGATTGCGGCCATCCTCGTCGTTGCAGTCGCCGGCTTTTTTGCAAACGACGTCGTGCGGGTGCCCGCGCAACCGAAAGACGTCGGATTGGGCGCCGCCGGACTTGCGATGGTGTTCGTTCTGCTGACCTATGGCGGCTGGAACGAGGCCGCGTACCTTTCGGGCGAATTGAAAGACGTGAAACGCAACATGGTGCGCGCGTTGATGCTCGGCGTCGCCGTAATCGTCGCGCTCTACATGTTGATCAACTTCGCCTACCTGCACGTGCTCGGCCTCGATGGGATGCGCAAGAGCAACGCCGTCGGCGCCGACCTGATGAAAATCGTCGCCGGCCAGAACGGAGCGATCATTCTCAGTCTGGTTGTCACCTGCACCGCACTGAGCACGCTCAACGGCACCATCTTCACCGGCGCGCGCTCGTACTACGCGCTGGGACGGGATGTCAGCATCTTCCACCGCCTCGGCATCTGGGAGGAGCGTGGAGATACGCCGGCGAACGGCCTCATCGTCCAAGGCCTTATCGCCATCGTGCTGATCCTGTTCGGATCGACGACGCGTGACGGGTTCGAGCACATGGTCGCCTATACCGCTCCGGTGTTCTGGCTGTTCATGTGCCTGGTGGCGATCTCGATCATCCTATTCCGCATGCGCGAGCCCGGCCGCGAGCTGCCGTTCCGCGTGCCGTTTTATCCGCTGCCGCCGCTGATCCTCGCCGCCGCCTGTGCCTGGATGTTCTATTCGGCGCTGGTTTATGCCGGCTGGGGCTCAATCATGGGCGTGGTAGTGCTGGCGGTCGGACTGCCGCTGATGTTCCTGCATCGAAGTGCTAAGGCAACGGCGTAGGGCCGGGCGGCCGGGCGGCGACTGCGTCGCAAATAGAATCAGCCCGGAGTTTGCGTTAGCCTCAAGCGGCTGATCGGGATGTATCAGGCGGCGAAATAGAAGACTGGATGCTTTCGCTCTGTCTCCGTCATCCTGAGGTGGCCGCGTAGCGGCCCTCGAAGGATGCACGGCCACGACTTGCCGCGCCACTCGGGCCGTCGCCCTTCGAGGCTCGCTACGCTCGCGCCTCAGGGTGACGGATCAAGGGTGGGAGTTGCTGCCCTACCCCACGATCCGCTCGATCTCGGCGCCGCAGGCCGAGAGCTTGTCTTCCAGCCGCTCGAAGCCGCGGTCGAGGTGATAGACGCGGTTCACCATCGTCTCGCCGTCGGCGGCGAGCGCGGCGATCACCAGCGACACCGACGCGCGCAGGTCGGTCGCCATGACCGGCGCGCCCTTGAGCTTGTCCACACCTTCGATGGTGGCGGTTTCGCCATCGAGCTGGATGCGCGCACCGAAACGCACGAGTTCCTGCACGTGCATGAAGCGGTTCTCGAAGATCGTCTCGGTGATGCGCGAGGTGCCGGACGCGCACGTCATCAGTGCCATGAGTTGCGCCTGCAGATCGGTCGGGAAGCCGGGGAACGGCTGCGTCGTCACCTCGACCGGCTTGAGCGCGCCGCCGTTACGCGCGACCCTTAAGCCCCGGTTGGTTTCGTTGTACTCGAGACCCGCCGCGGCGAGCACGTCGAGCCCCTCCTGAAGGAGTTCCGCGCGCGCATTCTCGAGCATCACGTCGCCGCCGGTCATGGCGACCGCCATGGCATAGGTGCCGGTCTCGATGCGATCCGGCAGCACACGGTGACGCGCGCCATTGAGCTTCGACACGCCCTCGACCACGATCTGCGAGCTGCCGGCGCCGTTGATCTTCGCGCCCATCTTGTTGAGGCAGTCGGCGACATCCTTGATTTCGGGCTCGCGCGCCGCGTTCTCGATCACCGTCGTGCCGTTCGCGAGCGCGGCGGCCATCAGCGCGGTGTGCGTGCCGCCGACCGTCACCTTGGGAAAGTTGATCTCCCCGCCCTTCAAGCCGTTCTTGGCGCGGGCGACGACATAGCCGCCGTCGATGTCGATGTCGGCGCCGAGCCGCTCCAGCGCCATGATCAAAAGGTCCACGGGACGCGTGCCGATGGCGCAGCCGCCTGGCAGCGACACCTTGGCCTCACCCATGCGCGCCAGCA
This sequence comes from Hyphomicrobiales bacterium, assembly GCA_009377695.1. Classification (GTDB taxonomy): domain Bacteria; phylum Pseudomonadota; class Alphaproteobacteria; order Rhizobiales; family Xanthobacteraceae; genus VAZQ01. The sequence continues at coordinate 8,907 of WHTP01000034.1, forward strand.
GGGGCGCGATCACCCAGAAACTGGCCCGCATGCGCGAGACCAGTTCGTAGGGCGCGGTGGTATCGATGACGCGCTCGGCGGAAATGTGCAGAGTCTGGCCGTCATATTGCGTTTCACCCGGCCGCTTGCCGCCGGTCATCACGTCGACGCCGTGGTTGCTGAGGATGCGTTGCAGCAGCCCGACATCCGCAAGCCGCGGGACATTGTCGAGAATGAGCGTCTGGTCGGTGAGCAGGCTGGCGATCATCAACGGCAGCGTCGCGTTCTTCGCGCCCGAGATCGGGATCGATCCGTTGAGCCTCTTTCCGCCCGCAATGCGAATGCGATCCATTCCCCCTGCTCCTGACGCCGGCACTCGTTGCCGGACCTGCACATGAACGGCGGCCCATCCGGCCGTGGACCCACCGACCGTTACCCTAGCACGGCGGGTCTAACTATTCCGTTTGTTGTTCTCGGCAAATTCGGCGGAATCATGAGTTCCGGAGGGCGGCCGGGGCGACGCCGGCTCGGGTGCGCGTTCGGCGCTGCCCCCCTCGTCACGCCCGGCGTTGCGGCCCGCATCACGCCCTCTGGCCTGCGCCTTGCGGCGCTTGAGATTGTCCCGCAAGGCCGCCGACAGGCGGCGGGCGCGGCTCTCTTTCTGCGGGTCCTTGTTCTGCGGGTCTTTCGGTCCGGTCACGGCTCTCGCCTTGGTGGTCCGCCGAGGTTGCGCCATGGACGCCCTTGTGGCAAGGATCGCCGCGCTTCGGCGTCGATTTGGAACACCGCCGGAGCGCCCGCGACAAATCCGCGACCATGCTGCCGTAGCTCAGTGGTAGAGCACTCCCTTGGTAAGGGAGAGGTCGACAGTTCAATCCTGTCCGGCAGCACCAGCAAAATCAGCAGCTTACCGACATCGCATAAATGCGATTTGACGCTCAGGGCAACCAGCGCAACTAGACGCGTCCAAATCATCGCGGTGGAGGTCGCAATGGCGCGTCGTACTCCGGGCATCTACAAGCACACTGACAGCAAGGGCAACGTCTCGTATCGCGCGCACGTCCATCGACATGGCCGCCAAATCGGAAAGACGTTCAAGCATAAGGCTGACGCGATCAAGTGGAAGGCCGCGCAGGACAATCAGATCGCGATGACGGGCGTGGACCTAGGCATCGAGGAAGCGCGCAAGATCATCGTTGGCGATGTCGTGCACGCTACCTGACCGAGGTCACTACGAAAAAGCCTATTGGCTCAAGAATTCAGTGAGCATCCTATCTGCAAGCACAGCTTCGCGACGATCGAGCGCAAGCACGCTCAAGAGTGGAAGAGAGAACGGCTAGACAGCCTCACTCAAACCTATCACGCCGAGGACGGCGCAAAGGGAGATAAATACTCTGCGCCACATCTTCAGCCATGCCGAGGATGAGTGGAGGCAGAAGCCTCTGAAGGGCAACCCGTTATCTAAGCCTAAGACAATGGCCGCACTCCCGTACGTCACCGCGACCGGTAACGTTGAGAAGGCGCTGACTGCTATCAAGTCTGCGGCAACGCCTGACAAGGTTACTCAGGACTTTGTGAAGACGATTTTGAAGATCCCCGGGGGATCGGGTGATCAGATGACTTCGTTCTTGAGAAAGTTGGGCTTCGTAAACTCCGACAGCACGCCTTCTGACATCTACAAGCGCTTCCGTAACAAATCTAGCACCGGCCCCGCCGCGCTTGATGCTCTCCGCTTCGGTTACGGACCCTTATTTCGTAGGAACGAGTACTGGCATACGCTAACTGACGACGAGTTACGAGGACTGGTTATCGAAGAAACCGGCCTAGGAGAGGACTCTCCCCTCCTTACGATGACGTTGAACTCCCTCAAGGGCGTCAAAAAGTTCGCTACCTTCGAGAAGCCGGAAGATGAGGCAAAGCCTGCTGCCATAAGTGAGCTTCCTCCGTCTGGCTTACCTGCCCTTCCCCCACCTCCAGCCCAGCACGCTCAGTCGTTTGGCTTAAACCTTGGATATACAATCAACCTGAATCTGCCGGCGACATCAGACATCGCCGTGTTCAACGCCATCTTCAAAAGTCTTAGAGATAACCTTGAAGGGTCCCGATGGGAACGGATGATTACCTGCGGTCTTTTGGCATGTCGGGATTGCTGGCGGCCGAAAACTTAAAAGCCGTAGAGAAGCAGTTTGATATCGAACTCGGACATTTGCCCCGAGCGACCCAAGAAAGCGCGACCGAATACTACCCCCAGTTTGAACAGACAGTACGTCAGGAAGCTGCCCAGATGGCGCAGCACTATGAGCTATTTTATTGCCTTGAACAGTCGATACGAAAACTCATCACTGAGGCAATGGAAGATGTCGAAGGCGGCAACTGGTGGGAAGAAAAGGTTCCCCAACAGATACGTGACGAGGTCAAAAAGCTTATCGACAAGGAAGTAGATAATGGAATTACTAGGCGTTCCGATCGGGCGATCGATTACACTACGTTTGGCCAGCTATCGATCATCATAAGCTCCAATTGGAGTTTGTTCGCTACGATATTCAAGAGCCCGCGCGCAGTGGAACGGGTCATGAGCAGTCTGAATCTCCTGCGCGGTCCAATCGCTCATTGCTGCCCATTGTCAGAAGACGAGGTCGATAGGCTGCAGCTAACCGTCAAAGATTGGTTCAGGATGATTGGTTGAGCCCCAGCAAAAGGAGACGGGGCCAGTTTTCCTAGCTAGCCACTCGATCGCTTTGGTCGACCAATCACTACCGCGCATATGGGCGTTGGCCGTGGTTGAGCATCGGCTGAACGGTTTCCGGCCGACAAACTGAGTTGAGTCTGTTCACGGGGGGTTAGGAAAGGTCGAGGTGTAATCTAGCTTGGCTTCCGGAAATAGAGCGTTAGCTAACGTGCTACAGCTAGAAACGAAACATGGGCTTTCGACGTTCCCCGAAAAGCTTCTCAAGCTGATTCTCATAGCGCACTGCACCTCAAGGATCTTAGCCTTTTCCAAAATGGCCTTGAGGTAGTCCTGTCGTGAGGAAGCATGATACTTGATGAGCTTACTCTGCCCAGCGTCTACGAAGGAAACCTGTTCGCGTGCCATCGGCGGGGTAGGTGTCAAGGGAGCCGGGGCCGCCGAGATGGGTCTGATCGGGCTTGAAAAAGCGGGGACCCCGCCCGTTCGGAGGGGTGGTCGGGGGGAAGTGGCAAGGTCCCCATGAGGCCTTTTTTTGCTTTGTGGCGCAAACGGGGCAGCCCCGCAACCATAAGGTGAATGAATGGTTAACGGCCCCGCCTGGGCCGACTCGCGAACCCCGCGCGATCACTCCTTTTATTTATGGAGCCATGTCCCAGCAGTTGCGTGAGTTCCGCCGCCGCCACTCGCATCGAGCGAGCCGCAAGGCCGTCCGGCTCAGAAGCGATGTCCAGGCGATCGCAACAGAATGAAAGCGTCACGCCGAGGTCCGCGTCCTCGCTCGACGACGCCCTGGAGATTTTGTGACGGCTGCGGGCGGTCCCGATTGACCTGGTGTGCCCCAGCGTTTGATCCGGACCACCGGAAGAATGATGATGGATGCGGATTGGTGCCGCGCAAATCCGGTCGGTCGGCGACGAGACACTCTCGCGAACGGAAATCGAATGACGGTACCCATGGCGTTTCCTCGCGTCGCACGCGTTGTCCTGAGCGCTGGCCGCCACTAACCACGCAATTCGCCGCCGCTACGTGAAGCAGCTCACGTCGTATGCAAGAAGTTTAGTGAGATATTTCACACTGCGTACGAAAAGACGTCATCGCCTGCTTGTGTGCAGCAGCCGCTCCACCTCGCGCAACGCGTCGATCATCGCGCTCGCGGACATCATCACTTCCGATGTCGCCATAGTTGCACTCGATCACGACCGGCGGCGACAACATCGCGTCAATGTCTTGAGCGCGGTTCGCCAGTCGCGAGATGCGATGGACTTGGCATTTCTCGATCAAAGCCGCGCCTCATATTGGGCATCCGAGTACGCCGGATGTGCGGGCGCGGAATGAGAAGACAGCAGCGCCGAGGTCATGCCGCCGGGCCTCCCGGCTCGGCGGCAATTTGTTCGTCAGGCGCGAAGAAGAAAATGCGCCTACCTCCCCATCCCACCCATGCCGCCGCCACCCATGCCGCCGCCACCCATGCCGCCGCCTCGGAAGCCACCGCCGCCCATGCCGCCTCGGAAGCCACCACCACCCATGCCGCTTCGGAAGCCACCGCCACGCATGCCGCTTCGGAAGCCGCTGCCGCCCATGCCGCCGGGCCTAACAATAGTCCTGCCGCGCATGCCACCGGGCCTCACGATGACCCTGCCGCGCATGCCGCCGGGCCTCACGATGACCCTTCCGCGCATGCCGCCAGGCCTCACGATGACCCTTCCGCGCATGCCGCCGCGCATCCCGCGATGCCAGCCGCGATGACGCCAACCACGCCAGCCCCAACCCCCGCCCCAGCCAAAGCCGCGACGCCAAGCATAGCCGCACCAATACCATCCCGGACCCCGCCAGCCGTCGAAATACCAGCAGTATCGGTGACCGCGATAAAAGTAGACTTGAACGTTATCGACCATCGAAAGCGCATCAATGGCAGCTCGAATCCCACTGGAATTCGGAGCAGCGGCCGCGTCTGCTCGGGCCGTCATCAGCACCATGCTGGCCAGAAGTGCCAACATTCCTACCTTGATTGACGTTCTCATTGACTTTCCTCCGGGCCCGGAAGGGGCCGTTTGGAAAAAAACGTTTGGGCGGAACCAGATGTTCCGGCGCACCAGGCTGCCTTGTGCGGCCGACTGTCCCATTGTGTGCATGAAAAGACGCGACTCTGGATTGCCTTTGTATCGAACGCTCCTGATTGCGTTTGCCCTTCATCGACGACGCGGGACCGGATCGCCTGCTCGCCGTTCCAACGAGGTGGAGAACCATGATTTTTCCTCGCCGGTAACGCTGTTGAAGGCGCAAATTCCTGCCTAATTGTCCTTGGTATCGGGGCCCCTGGAGACTATTCTCGCTCGCTTCTTTCAGGGAGAAGCACAAGATCGTGGACGCCAAGACTCCAACACTCGCGAAACGCCCGCCTGGGGCGCTGGTCGCTGAAGGCAAGACCAAGCGCATCCACCAGCTTGCCGGCAGCACCGACCTGGTGACGCTGATCGCCAAGGACGACATCACCGCCGGCGACGGCGCCAAGCACGATGTGATCCCCGAGAAGGGCCGGCTCGCGAACCGCACCACCTGCAACGTGTTCCGCCTGCTGAAGGCCTGCGGGCTCCCGGTCGCGTTCGAGGAGCAGGACAGCGACACCTCGTTCATCGCGCCCGGCTGCAAGATGCTGCCCTACGAGGTGGTGGCGCGGCGTGAGGCGCACGGCTCCTACCTCAAGCGCCATCCACATATCGCCAAGGGGCAACTATTTCCGCAATTGCTCGTCGAGTTTTATCTCAAGACCAAGGACAAGACCTGGAAAGGCAAGCCCCTGGTCGCCGACGACCCGCTGATGGATTTCATCGACGGCGGCTCGCAGATCAAGCTGCTCAATCCGGCGAAGCCGGTGGTCGGGCAGGAGCCGTTCCTGGTGCTTCCGGCCTCCGACGTGTTGAGTTCGAACGACGAGTGGGCAATCTTCCCGGAGATGCGAAGAATTGCCCGTCAGACATTTCTTGTGCTCGAGAAAGCCTGGCAGCTCCAGGGCGGCACGCTCGTCGATCTCAAGGTGGAGTTCGGTTACGACGGCAAGGGGCGCCTGCTGCTCGCGGACGTGATCGACAACGACTCCTGGCGCGTGATCGAAGACGGCTCCTACATCGACAAGCAGGTCTACCGTGACGGCGGCGCGCTCGACGATGTCGTGTCGAAGTACCGCCGCGTCGCCGAGATCACCGACCGCTTCGAGCTGCCGCGCCAGCGCATCATTCTCTGGCGCGGGTCGGAGTCCGACAAGACCGAACCTTTCGAGACCGCGCTCGGCGAGCTCAAGGACATGATGACCGTTGTCACCTGCTCCGTGCACAAGGAGCCGGTCAGGGGCGCGACCACGCTCTATCGCATGGCGCAAGAGGTCCCGGACACGGTCGTGATCGCGAATATCGGACGCTCGAACGGCGCCGGCCCGACCTTGTCGGCGTTGTCGAACATCCCGGTCATCACGGTGCCTGCGGGCTACCGGGAATTCCCCGAAGACGTGTGGTCATCGCTGCGCGCGCCGAGCAACGTGCCGGCCATGACCGTGCTCGAGCCGGCGAACGCGGTGCTCGCCGCTCTGCAAATCCTCTCGGCGCGCAGCCCTCGCATCTATGCGCATGTACGCGGAGAGATCGAGGCGCGCACGGTGAATATGCTGCAGGTGTGATCGCGGCGCATTTTCTCCGCCGTCATTCCGGGGCGCGCCAAAGGCGCGAGCCCCGGAATCCATTGCGCCATACGTCAATTCCAAACATGGATTCCGGGCTCGCGGGCTAAAGCCCGCGCCCCGGAATGACGGCTGCATGGCTGGTGCTAAAGCTTCTTGATCCCCGCCTGGGTGATGATGTCGCGGAACATCGGTACCTCTTTGGTAATACGCGCCAGGTGGCCTTTGCCGTCGCGCGCCGTGACGTCGAAACCGGACTGCGTGAGCTTCGCGCGCATGTCGGGCCGGTTCAGGATCTCGAGCGCCGCCTTTTCAAGCGCGCGCACCATCTCCGGCGGCGTCTTCGCCGGCGCCATCAGCGCCGTATAGGTTTCGAACACGAAATCCTTGTAGCCGGCCTCGACCATGGTCGGAATCTCCGGCAGGTCGTGCCAGCGCGAGTTGCCGGTGACCGCAAGCCCGCGAATCGTCCCGGCCTTGATGTGCGGATGCGCGGGCGCGAGCACGCCGGATGAAAGTTGCACGGTGCCGGCGATCGCCGCCTTGAGCGCGTCGCCGCCGCCCGCGAACACCACCGTCGCCATGCCCTGCAAGCCTTCGCGCTGCTTGAACACCTCGGCCTGCAGTTGCGGGGTCGTGCCGATCGGCGGCGTCGACACGTTGAACTTGGCCGGGTTGGCTTTGGCGAGCGCGACGAATTCCTTCATCGTTTTCGGGCCGAGCTCGGGCTTGACCGCAAACACGTGCGGCGAGACTGCGAGCTCGCAGATCGGCACGAAGTCCTTGAACGGATCGTAGGGCAACGTGTTGTAGAGCCCGGGGTTGACCGAATAGGCGCTGGTCGTCAGCAGGATGGTGTAGCCGTCCGGATCGGAACGCGCGGCGAGTCCCATGCCGAGATTGCCGCCGGCGCCGCCGCGGTTCTCGACAAAGAACGTCCCGCCCATTGCCTGCTGCAACGCCGCCGCCATGATACGGGCGATGATGTCGGACGGGCCCCCCGGGGTGTTGGCGACGATGATCCGCACTGGACGGTCGGGATAGCCGGCGAACACCGGCGTGACGCGCAGGATCGCGGGCGCGGCAATGCCGGCCGCCAGCGCGCTCTGGATCACCCGGCGGCGCGATGGCGCTGCAAGGCTCTTGTCCGGCTTGTCCATAGGCGTTTCTCCCAAACGATCTGATTGATTGCGAGGTATGCTAGGAACTTGCCGCTCCTGCCGCAACAGCGATCGGCGCGACGATTTGGCCGCCGGTCGCGGGCGGCATGGTGCTCAATAATGTCGCTGGCCGCAGCCTTCTTGGCGTCCTACCCTGGGACGGTTGGAGGGTCCTGGCATGACGATTCTCGGGTTCTCGCTCTACACTTGGCTCCACATTTTGCTGAGCCTCGTGATGCTCGTCACCGGCTTCGTGGTCGTGAAGGACCTGCTCCGCTCCCGCATCGACTCCGCCTGGATGGCGGTCTTCTTGGTGAGTGGCGTGCTGACCAGCGCGACCGGCTTCGGCTTTCCGTTCGACCGTTTGGGCGAGTCTCACTATGTTGGGATCATCTCGCTGGTGATCCTGGCGGCGGCGATCCTCGGACTCTACGTCTTCAAGCTCGCGGGCCCATGGCGCTGGATTTTCGCGCTCAGCATCGTGCTGGCGTTCTACTTCGATGCGCTGGTCGCGATTGCGCAGCTCTTCAGGAAAGTGCCCTCGCTCGGCGCTCCGACCGCGAGCAGCGAGCCGCCGTTCCTGATCGCGCAGGTAATCCTGCTGGCGGCCATCATCTGGCTGTGCGTGAAAGCCGTGCGGCAGTTCCGCTTAACGACGGCGTAGGCCGCGGTCTCAGACTGCGAGCTTCACCTTTGCGACCGCCTCACCGATCTGGCCGGCGGGGTTGCCTTGCGTCTGCATGGTAAAGACCTCGGTCACGCTGGTGTAGTCCATGTAGCCGAGGCGCGCGAGCGGGCGGATCTTCTTGATGTCGATCTTGCCGTCGGCGCCGATCACATCGTCGCGGATATGAATCCCGACCACCTCACCGATCACGACGTGATGCGCGGAATGCCGCCGGTTCGCGGGCAGCGTCCACGTCCCATGATACTTGCATTCGAGATGGATCGGAGATTCGGCGACCCGCGGCGGCCGCACGAGCTTCGACGGAATCTTGTTGAGCCCGGCCAGTTCGAACTCGTCGACGTCGGGATCGACGAACTGCGACGTGACGTTGATCTGCTCGCGCAGCTCGTAGGTCGCCATGTTGACCACGAACTCCCCGGTTTCCTCCGCATTGGTGACTGAATCCTTGCGCTGGCCGGTGCCGGTGCGGTTCGAGCCGGAGAAGCACACGAACGGCGGATCGTAGTTGAGCTGGTTGAACATGCTGAACGGTGCGAGATTGATGATGCCGTCGTGGCTTACCGTCGAGACCCAGCCGATCGGCCGCGGCACGACGCAGGACTTGAAGGGATTGAACGGCAGTCCGTGGTTGTTCTTGGCGGTTTCGTAAAACACGTGCTTCCTCCATCGGCCGATTTTTTTTGGAGCGATCCGGGCTAGTGTCCCGCCGAAGTTCGTACAACCTCCAGGGACCTCCGATACGAACTTCGGAATCGAAGGACACTAGCAACTTATTGATTCCAGTGTGGCTTAGGTTCAGAAGTCCGCAATTCGGACTCGCCGCAACACTGTTGCGGACTTCTGAACCGCCACACTGGTGTCATTCTAGGTCATGCGCAATGATAGGCGCTAGTGTCGCGGGACAATGATGAACACAAGAGCGGGAGGGTTTGAATGCCAGGTGAAGCAACCGGCGTGTTGGCAGAATTTGCAGCCTCGCTCGGCTTTGATGATGTCCCGGAGAGCGTGCGGGGGCATTGCAAAAACCTTCTCCTCGATGCGCTGGCCTGCGCATTGTCCGGCCACCAGGGCGAGGAAACCCACCAGCTTGAGGCGCTGGCGGGTGCGCTCGCGCAATCGAGCGAAGCCGGCATCATCGGGGGCGGCCGCCTGTCGCTCGCGGGCGCGACGCTGCTCAATGGCTACCTGATCACCGCAACGACGATGTGCGATGTGCATCGTGCAACGATGACTCACATTACGCCGGAGGTGATCCCGCCAGCGCTTGCAATCGCCGAGCGCGATGGCAACTCGGGCCGCGACCTGCTCGCCGCCATCGCCGCCGGTTGCGAGGTCACGACGCGGATCGGCAATGGCCTCGACTATCCGGAATTCCGCAAGCGCGGCTGGCATGGCCCGGGCGTGCTCGGGCCGTTCGGCGCGGCCGCCGCGGCCGGCCGCCTGCGTGGCTTTGACACCGACACCATGGCGCGCGCCTTCGGCCTCGCAGGCAGCCAGTCCGCCGGCACCTACCCCGCCTGGGGAACGCCGACCGTAAAATTCCACCAATGCCGCGGCGCCCTCTCCGGGCTGATGGCCGCCCTGCTCGCCGAGCAGCAATTCGTTGCGACGCGCGAATTCCTCACCGCCAAGGACGGCGGCCTGTTCAACACCTACGCCAATGGCGGGCGGCTCGATCTCGCCGTCGGCGACCTCGGCAAGCGTTGGGAGCTCGAGCAGATTGCGCTGCGGCTACGGCCGTCGGCATCGCTGATGCAGGGGATGAACACCGCGTTGTTCGATATCCTTGCGCAGCACGCGATCGATCCGGCGGCGGTCAAGACCGTGCGGGTGACGCTGCCGCCGATGGCGTTCGACATGCACGGCAAGCTGCCGGTCTACAAGGCCAAGTTCGAAGCGCTGATCTCCGCGCATTACACCGCGGCCGTCATCCTGCACGATCGTTCGCTCACGCTCGCGGAGTTCGAGCCGGCGCGCTACGACGATCCAAAACTGCGGCGATTCGCCGAGCATCAGGTCGTGACGCGCGTCGATCCGTCGCTGACCATCGTGCAGACGGTCGTCGACGTCGAGATGACCAATGGCGCCGTGCACACGGTGCGCAGCGACCACCCGAAGGGATCGTTCGAGAACCCCCTCACGCGCAAAGAGGTCGAGCACAAATTCCGCGTCTACGCCAAGGGGCGCCTGCCGGCGTCGGCGATCGAGGATGTCATTGCGGCGGTGAACGGACTTGAGCATCTGCCCTCCGTGAGCGCGCTCATGGACATGCTCAGCCCCGCCAAACGACGCGACGCTGCTTAAGCAATCATCGCTTTTGCGTGTCCCGGGCGCACTGCAGCACGCAGTGCTGCTGTGCAGACCAGGGACCCCGGTTTCTTCCATATCAAAGTAACCGAACCGGGGTCCCGGATCGGCAGTGCACCGCTTCGCGCTGCCATAGCGCGTCGAAGACGCGCGTAAACGCGCTAATCGCATCCGGGACACGAGGCGCTACTTCCCCGACGCGAGCTTCTGGAACTCCGCGATCACGTCAGGCGTGGTCGCGGCGGCGAGCGATCGCATCATGTCGGCGAGCTTGCCGCCCTCGATCGGGCGGCCGACCGGCAATTCCACCCGCCGCGCGTCGGCCTGATAGTCCGGATCCTGCGCCATTGCCAGGAACGCTTTGCGCAAAGTGGCCGTCTGCTCTGCCGGAATCCCGGGCGGCCCGATCATTGGCACACCGAATGTGTCGGTCGCCAACACCAGATCGAGCACGGGGCGATGCTGCGGGCGGACGACGTCACGCACCAGTGGCAGCCCCGGATAGCGATCCGACGACTGCACGATCGGCACCACCTGCTTCGCCAGTGCCGCGCGATTGGCGAGACCATCGCCGGTGGTGAAGGAGCCGTCGACCTCGCCCTGCTCCAGCGCGAGCAGGATGCGCGCGGTCGAGACGTAGCCAAGAACGACCCGGATCGGCGCGCCGGCGGCAGCGAGCAGGTTCGGCACGGTGGCCGTGTGCGTGCCGGCACCGAGGGCACCGAAGCTCACCGGCTTTGCCGACGTCTTCAGCTCATCGAATGTCGTGATGCCGGTCGCGGTGCGGATATAGGCCGCCGAGGTCACCGAGCCAGGGCTGCCGATATAGGTGAGCGTCAAGGGATCGAAGGCAACGCCCTGCCGCTTGACGATGCCCTCGACGAACCAGGAGCGGCCGGGGACGCCGAGCGTCAGCCCGTCCGGCGCCACCCGCCGCACCAGGTGGTTCAGCGACACGATGCCGGCGGCGCCTTCCATGTTCTGGACGGTGACGGCGGGGTTCCCCGGAATGAAGCGTCCGAGGTGGCGCGTCACGGCGCGCGCCGTCGTGTCGACCCCGCCGCCCGGCGCGTAGCCGACAATCACGGTCAGCGTCTTGCCCTGGTAGAAGTCGGCGGCAGCCGCAGGCGCGGCTACCAGGACTCCCAAGCCGACCAACAGCGCGCGAAAGAACTGCATTGATTTGCCCAATCAATAGCCACGCCGGAGGCATGTGCGTGCTGGTGTCCCGATTCCGAAGTTCGTACTATTTCGCAGCGGCCTCTTAAACGAACTTCGGAATCGAAGGACACTAGCAACTTATTGAATCTAGTGTGGCTTTGGTTCAGAAGTCCGCATGTCGGACTCGCCGCGAGAATGATGCGGACTTCTGAACCGCCACACTAGCTATTCGGGCCGATGTGACAGGCCTTGACCCCCGAAAGCAATGCCGCGATACATTTCGCCGCAATCCAGCTTTCTGGCGTTGAACGCCACCGACACCTTCAAACAACACTTCAGGACATCATGGGCGAATTTGGAATTGGCCAGCCGGTCCCGCGGGAAGAAGACCCTTACCTTGTGCGCGGCGACGGCCGCTATGTCGACGACGTCAGCCTCGTCAATCAGGCGCGCGCCTATGTGCTGCGCTCGCAGTACTCACACGCCAAGGTCGTGTCGATCGATGTGAAACGCGCGCGGCAATCGCCTGGCGTGCTTCACATCCTGACCGGCAACGATTCAGCAGTACTCGCGCTTGGCCTTCAGAAGCCGAAGCAGCCGCGCAAGCGGCGCGATGGCTCTCCGCAATTCGCCACACCGCAGCCGCTGCTCGCGCGCGACCGCGTGCGCTACATCGGCCAGCCGGTCGCAATGGTGATCGCGGAGACGCTCAACGAGGCGAAGGACGCCGCCGAGCTGATCGAGGTCGAATACGAGGGTCTGCCGTCGGTGACCACGCTGGAACAGGCGATCGTGCCCGGCGCACCGGCCGTGTGGGAGGAGTGCCGCGACAACGTCGCCTTCGTGCACGAGGCCGGCAACAAGGCGGCGGCCGAGGAGGCCATCGCCAAGGCCGATCACGTGATCAAGCACCGCATGGTGATCAACCGGCTTACCACGGTGTCGATGGAGCCGCGCGGCTGCCTCGCCGACTACGATGCGCGCGACGACCGCTACACCCTGCGCTGCACGGTGCAGGGGCCGCATCAAGTGCGGCGCACACTCGCGCAGGACGTCTTCCGCATCCCGGAGAACAAAATCCGCGTGATCTCGGACAATGTCGGCGGCGGCTTCGGCATGAAGGGCGGCGTCTATCCGGAATATCAGCTCGCGATGCTGGCGGCGAAGCTCACCGGCCGGCCGGTGAAATGGATCGGCGACCGCAGCGAGTCCTTTCTCTCGGACGAGCACTGCCGTGACAACGTCACCGAAGCCGAGCTCGCGCTCGACAAAGATGGAAAGTTTCTTGCAATACGCGCGAAGAACTACTGCAATATCGGCGCCTACAACGCCAGCGACCGCAGCGCCGGTCCCCCCACCAACAATATCGGCGTGCTCGCGGGCACCTATACGTTCCCGGCCGGCCACGTCGAGGTGAACGGCACCTTCACCAACACCATGCTCACCGGCCCGTATCGCGGCGCCGGACGGCCGGAGGCCGCCTATGTCGTCGAAACGCTGGTCGATCTTGCAGCACGCAAGCTCGACATCGATCCCGCGGAATTGCGCCGCCGCAACATGATCCCGAAGGAGGCGATGCCGTTCAAGACGGCGCTCGTCTACACGTATGACTGCGGCGACTTCGGCAAGAACCTCGCCGACTGCCTCGATATGGCTGACTACAAAGGCTTCGAGAAGCGCCTGCGGGATTCGTCAAAGCAGGGCAAGCTGCGTGGGCTCGGCATCTCGAGCACCGTCGAAGCCTCGAACGCGGGTCTCATCGAACATTCGGAGCTGCGCTTCGATCAATCGGGCGCGCTCACGGTCGCGATGGGCACGCATGATCACGGCCAGGGCCACGCCACTGCGTTCCGGCAGATCATCGCCGACAAGCTCGGCATCCCGCCCGAGCGCGTGCGCTATCAATACGGCGACACCGACCAGGTTGCGATCGGCACCGGCACTTTCGGCTCACGCTCGATGGCCTGCGGCGGCACTGCGCTGCTCGCCGCCGCCGACAAGATCATCGCCAAGGGCAAGAAGCTCGCGGCGCACACGCTCGAAGCCGCCGAACACGACATCGTGTTCGAGAAGGGCAAGTTCACCGTCGCCGGCACCGACAAGGCCATCGACCTCGCCGAGGTCGCCCGTCGCTCTTTCAACCTGAAGGCGCTGCCGCCGGGAATGGAAGCCGGCATGTTCGAGAGCGGCACCTACGACGGCGGCGAGCGCACTTATCCGAACGGCTGCCATGTGGTCGAGGTCGAGATCGACGAGGCGACCGGCGCGATCGAGATCGTGCGCTATCACGCGGTGGATGACGTCGGCCACATGATCAATCCGATGCTTGTCGAAGGCCAGCTCCACGGCGGCATCGCCATGGGTGTCGGCCAGGCGCTGATCGAGAGCATCGTCTACGAGGGCGACCAGATCGTCACCGGCTCGTTCATGGACTACGGTATGCCGCGCGCCGACAACTTCTGCGAATTCGTCGCCGGCGAAAACGAAGTGCCGACGAAGACGAATCCGCTCGGCGTGAAGGGTGCGGGCGAATCCGGCACCGTCGGTGCGCTGCCGGCCGTGATGAACGCGGTCAACAACGCGCTCGCGCAGATCGGTGCGCCTTATGTGCAAATGCCGGCGACGCCGGAGAAAGTCTGGCGCGCGATCGAGGACGCGCGGGCGAAGCAGTAAATCTCACCCCGTCACCCTGAGGCGCGAGCGAAGCGAGCCTTCGGCGGGCACCTCAGGATGACGGATCAGGAATTGCGCCGGTGGTGCAACTACTCCGCTGCCGCCAATCCCTTCTTCGCGTTGCTGCGCAGGCGGCCGATCAGCATGTCGGTCGACATCACGTCCCCGAACGTCAGATAGAACGCCGCCAGCGAGGCGTTGTGGTCCTCGTCACAGGCCGCGGCGTTGCCGTCCGAGACCATCACGGTCTTGAAGTTGCACATCATGGCGTCGCGCGCGGTCGACTCGCAGCACACATTGGTGACGGTGCCGGTGACCAGGATCGTGTCGATGCCTTTGGCACGCAGCACGTCGGCCAGATTCGATGAGCCCTGGATGAACGCGGAGAACCGCATCTTCTCGACGAAGATGTCGTCCGGCCGTGCATCGAGCGTCTCCCACAACTGGTAGCCCTTGCTGCCGGGCGCCAGCGCCTCGGCGCGCTTTTTGTTCTGCTCGGGCTTGCTGATGTCGTAATAGACCGACCAGCTCGTCTTGGTCTCTTCAGTGAAGGCGGTCTGGACCCAGACCACCACGCCACCGGTTTCACGCACCGCCTGCGCGAGCCGATTGATGTTGGGCACGATCTCCTGCGCCTCGAGGCAGAGCGAATGCGCCACGCCTGGCATCATGAAGGCGTTCTGCATGTCGACCACAATCAGCGCGGCACGCGCCGGATCGAGATCGTCGTGGATGTGCTCGCGGCCGCGCCTTGCAATCACACGATCGACGACCGACTGCGGAATGGCGATCTTGTGCATCAGGGGCTCCTTGTCGTTGCGGGCGGCGGCGTATCGTCGACCGGAACAGGCCGGACATAGATGATCGAGACCAGCCAGGCGATCGCCGCCAGGATGAAGGCGATCATGCTCATGCGGCGGATGCTGCGGTTTCGGTCCGGGTCGGACATGCCTGCACTCTCGATTCCGGCGATGATCGGGCGAACGCGGGGCGCGGTCAATCCCGCCGTTTCGCGAAGGTCAGCATCCGCGCCGGGTTGTCGCACAGCATCGTCTCGATCGTCGCGTCCGGGATACCGCGCCCCTGAAGCATCGGCACAAAGTCCCGCATGACAGTCGGATAGCCGCGCCCGCCGTAGCGCGACAGCATGGTGCGGCGGGCAACGTCGGACGAGAGGATGAGCTGCCGCGCCAGCCCTCGGTCGCAGGCGTCGCGCACGAGATCGGCAAGCTCGACATTGGTCGGGCCCTTCGGGAAGCTCACTTTGTCGATGCCCATGAAGGCGCCGCAGCGCCCGACCTCGAGCAGTTCCGAGATGTCCTTCGCGGCCCCCATGTGGCTGATGACCACACGCGTCATGTCCATGCCGGCGGCTTCCAGCACGCGGATGTGCCATTGCGCCTGGCCGGTATTCGACGTGTGCGTGATGACCGGCGCGCCGGTCGCGCGCGACGCCAGCGCCGCCGCCTTGAACAATCGCTCGGCGGGCTCGTTCGGCTCGCGCGCGGTACCGACCTTGATGACGCCGCAGCGGATCTCGGTGCCGTCCGCCCCCTCCTCGATCTCGGCGATCATGGCATCGCGGATCTCCTCGACCGAGCTTGCGAGCGCGATCTCCGGGAACGGATCCCAGTAATAGCCGGCGGCGCAAACGACCTTCACGCCGGCGCGCTCACTGATCCGCCGCAGCGCCTTGGGATCGCGGCCCCAGCGCGGTGCGCTGAGATCGGTGACGGCAGCGAGGCCGAACGCCTTCGCGGCGCGCAGGTCCTCGACCACGGCGTCTTCTTCGTCCGCCCCGACCTTGTTGGCGGGACCTTTCTGCGCCGAGAGATCGATCTGCAGATGCTCGTGCGCAAGGATGCGCCCGCTGATCCCTTCGACGTCACCGGTGACGGTGCGGATCACGTGGTCGCTCCGCTGCGCGCTGCTCTACAGCTTGCCGTTGAAAGCATCAGTGATGAACGCATCCAGCATCGCGTTGGTGTAGCGCGTGGCCGGCTCGTCATATTTCGCGGCCGGCAGGAAGTCCGCTTTCGGGTCGGTATAGGCGTGCACGACGCCGCCGAAATTGAGCAGCATCCAGCGCGCGCCGGCGGCGTCCATCTCGGCCTCGAACATGTCGCGATGCGCCTTGGGCGACACCGGATCGGCAGCGCCGTGCAGCACCAGCACCTTGGCCTTGACATCGCCCTTCTTCGCCGGTTTCGGAGTCGCCAGCACCCCGTGGATCGACACCACCGCGGCGACGTCGGCGCCCTCGCGTGCGAGGTCGAGCACGTTGCTGCCGCCGTAGCAGTAGCCGATCGCAGCGCGGCGTTTGCCGTCGCCGATACCGCGCTTCGCAGCCTCCGCCGTCATAGCATCGAACGCGCCGACGATGGCGCGGCGCGTGCCCGCGACGTCTTCGATGAACGGCGCAAGAAACTCCATCGGCTGCTCGGTGCCCTTCGGACCCTTGCCCTCACCGAACATGTCGGGGATGAACACGACATATCCATCGCTCGCGTGCCGCTGCCCGATGGCGATGTTTTGCGGGCACACGCTGAGCCAGTTTGGCGCCACCAGCAGGAGTGGTTGGCCTGTCTTGCCTTCGTCGTAGATCAATTGGCCCACGCGGCTCGCGCCGCCGACCGAATATTTCACCGCTTCGCTTTTCACCGTCGTACCCCCTCTTAACTTATTGCGGCCGCAGGAATGCGAAATCGCAGCCCTGGTCGGCACCGAGAATTTGCTCGGCGTACAGCTTCGCATAACCGCGCGTCGGCTTTTCCATCTCGGGAGGGACCGGCGCGATCCGCTTCTTCAGCTCCGCATCGTCGACCAGCAATTCGATGCCGCGATTCTTCACCGACAGCCGGATGCGGTCGCCGTTGCGGACGAGGCCGAGCGGGCCGCCGGACGCGGCGTCCGGCGTGACATGCAGCACGATGGTGCCGAAGGCGGTGCCGCTCATGCGCGCGTCGGAAATGCGCACCATGTCCTTGATGCCAAGCTGCGCAAGCTTCTTCGGGATCGGCAGATAGCCGGCCTCCGGCATTGCTTCGGGCGCGTGCGGACCAGCATTCTGGAGCACCAGGATGTCCTCCGCCCGCACATCGAGCGTGGGATCATCGATGCGCGCTGCGAGGTCCGCGAGCGAGGAGAACACGACAGCCACGCCTTCGTGCTCGAACAGGTTTGCGTCCGCCGCGGAGCGCTTGAGGATCGCGCCCTTGGGCGCGAGATTGCCGAACAGCGCGACCAATCCACCCTGCGGTTCAAACGGCTCGTCCCGCGACGCGATGATCGTACGATCGACATAGGCGCCGATTTCATCATCAAGTCGTTCACCCAGCGTGTCGCCAGTCACAGTCACGCAATCGAGATGCAATAGCGGCTTGAGTTCGCGCAGCAGCGCGCCCATACCGCCAGCGGCGAAAAAGTCCTCCATATAGCCATTGCCGACCGGCTTGAGATTGACCAGCACCGGCGTCGTATCGGAAAGCCGGTTGAGCTGATCGAGCGTCACGGTCACGCCGGCGCGTCCGGCGATCGCGGTCAAGTGAATGATCGCATTGGTCGAGCCACCGAGCGCCAGCAGCACACGCAGCGCGTTCTCGACCGATTTCTCGTTGACGATACGCTCGGGCGTGACCGCCGAGCCGATCAGATTGACCGCCGCGATGCCGGTCGCCTCGGCGGCGCGCAGGCGGTCGGCGTGCACCGCCGGGATCGCGGCAGTACCGGGCAGGATCAGCCCGAGCGCCTCGGCGATGCAGGCCATGGTCGAGGCTGTCCCCATGACGGCGCAGGTGCCCGCCGTCACCGCGAGATTGCCTTCGACCTCGGCGATCTCTTCGGCGCTGACGTCGCCTGCACGGTAACGCGCCCAGAAGCGGCGACAGTCGGTGCAGGCGCCCAAGCGCTCGCCCTTGTGCCGGCCCGTCATCATCGGCCCCGCGACCAGCATCACCGCCGGCCGGCCGGCGGAGACCGCGCCCATGAGTTGCGCCGGCACGGTCTTGTCGCACCCCCCCATGAGCACGACCGCATCCATCGGCTGTGCGCGGATCATCTCCTCGGTATCGATCGACATCAGGTTGCGATACTTCAGGCTGGTCGGGTTGAGGAACACCTCGCCGAGCGATACGGTCGGAAAGTCGATCGGCAAGCCGCCCGCCGCCAGCACGCCGCGTTTCACCGCGTCAAGCAGCTCCGGGAAATGCCGGTGACAATTGTTGAAGCCCGAGCCGGTGTTGGCGATGCCGACCACCGGACGCTCGAGCATCTCGCGCGAATAGCCCATCGAGCGCGCGAAGGAGCGCCTCAGATAGAGCGAAAAGTCCCGGTCGCCGTAATTGGTGAGGCCATGTTTGAGGCCTTCGCCGCGTTCGGTCATCGATCCCCCTCCCATGCATGAGCTAGATCAAACCGCCGTCGGCAAGGCAAGGACCCTGCCGGCGGCCGCGCCGATGCCCACCATAACCGCCTCGACAAACCGGCTGGAACCCTTCTAAAAAGGGAGGTGGCTGGACACAAACAGGTAATCCGCGCGCGGTCGGGAAGGCTGTCCATGAACTACGATGCGTTTTTCAGCGATGCCCTGGCTCGTCTGCGGGAGGAGCGCCGGTATCGGGTCTTTGCCGATCTCGAGCGGCTGGCCGGGCGGTTTCCCCGCGCCGTGTGGCACTCGCCGGACGGTCCCCGTGACGTCGTGGTGTGGTGCTCCAACGACTACCTCGGCATGGGCCAGCACCCGAAGGTGATCGGCGCCATGGTCGAGACCGCGACCAAGATGGGCACCGGCGCCGGCGGAACCCGCAACATCGCCGGGACCAATCATCCGTTGGTGGAACTCGAGCGGGAACTCGCCGACCTCCACCGCAAGGACGCCGCGCTGGTCTTCACCTCGGGCTATGTCTCGAACGAGACCGGCATCTCGACCATGGCCAGGCTGATGCCGGGCTGTCTGATCCTGTCCGATGCCTTCAATCACAATTCGATGATCGAGGGCATCCGGCAGTCACATTGCGAGAAGCAGATCTTCCGCCACAACGACACGGCGCATCTCGAAGAGCTGTTGCGTGCCGCCGATCCGAACCGGCCGAAGCTGATCGCGTTCGAAACGCTCTATTCAATGGACGGCGACGTCGCCCCAGTGAACGTGATCTGCGACTTCGCGGAAAAATACGGCGCCATGACCTATGCCGACGAGGTGCACGCCGTCGGCATGTACGGCCCGCGCGGCGCCGGCCAGGCGGCGGCCCAGGGCGCGATGGAGCGCGTCGACGTGCTCGAAGGCACGCTGGCGAAGGCGTTCGGCTGCCTTGGCGGCTACATCGCTGCGAAGGCACCGCTGATCGACGCGGTGCGCAGCTACGCGCCCGGCTTCATCTTCACCACGGCGCTGCCGCCGGCGATCTGCGCCGCGGCGACCGCCGCGATCCGTCACCTCAAGACATCGAGCTACGAGCGCGACCGTCACCAGGAGCGCGCCGCGCGCGTGAAGGCGGTGCTGAGCGCGGCCGGCCTCCCTGTCATGATGAACGACACCCACATCGTGCCTGTCTTCGTCGGCGATCCGGAGAAGTGCAAGGATGCGACCGACATCCTGCTCGCCGAGCACGGCATCTATATCCAGCCGATCAACTATCCGACCGTGCCCAAGGGCACCGAACGGCTGCGCATCACGCCCTCGCCCTATCACGAGGACGCGTTGATCGACGTGCTCGCCGAAGCCCTGGTCGATGTCTGGGAGCGGCTGGAGCTGCCGTTCAAGCCGCGCGCGCTGGCGGCGGAATAAGCATCTCCCTTCTCACGGCCCTTATGCTGAGGAGGCGCGCAAGCGCCGTGACGGATTAACGCCTCGCGTTGGCGGGACGATCGTGCCTGCTCGTTTCTTGCCGCCCGCCGCTCGCAAGATCATCATGCAAAGGGTCGCGATCCGGTTCATGATGGGATCGAAGCAATGCGAGGACCGCGAATGACGCTAGCCCGCCGACGATTCCTGCACCTTGCCGCGGCAGCGGCCACGCTACCTGCCTTTTCGCGCATTGCGTGCGCGCAATCCTATCCGACGCGGCCGGTGACGATCGTGGTGGCGTTCGGGGCGGGCGGACTGTCGGACGTCATTGCACGCATTCTCGCCGACGGCATGCGAGCACCCCTCGGCCATCCGGTCGTGATCGAGAATGTCGCCGGCGCATCCGGGACCATCGGCGTCGGCCGGGTCGCGCGGGCGGCGCCGGACGGCTACACGGCGGTGCTCGGCAATTGGGCCACGCATGTTCTGAACGGCCCGATGTTCACGCTGCCATACGACCTCATCGGCGACTTCGAACCGGTTGCACTCGTTTCCAGCGATCCGCTGATGATCGTCGGCAAGAAAGCCTTGCCGGCGAACAATCTGAAAGAGTTCGTCGCATGGCTGAAGGCCAACCCCGATCAGGCCACGCAAGGAACCACGGGCGCCGGTGGCATTTCGACCGTCGGCGGCCTGTTCTTCCAGCGGCAATCGGGCACGAAATTTCGATTTGTGCCCTATCGCATCGGCCTTGCCGCTGCGATGCAGGATCTCGTTGCCGGCCAGATCGACTTCATGATCGACACCGCGGCGAATTCGCTGCCGCAAGTCCGCGCCGGGACCATCAAGGCTTTTGCCGTAACATCGAAACCCCGGCTGGCGGCGGCGCTCGATATCCCGACCGTCGATGAGGCTGGCCTGCCTGGGCTCTACGCCTTGAACTGGCAGGCCGTGTTCCTTCCAAAGAACGCGCCCAAAGACGTGGTTGAGAAGCTCAATAGTGCAATCGCGACAGCGCTGGCCGATCCCTCGGTGCAAAAGCGGCTCGCCGGCATCGGCCAGGCGGTTTTCCCACCCGACCAGCAGACGCCCGAGGCGCTTGCCTCATTTCAGAAAGCCGAGGTCGCGAAATGGTGGCCGCTGATCAAGGCCGCAAACATCAAGGCCGAGTGACGCGCTAGCTCGGTGAACGCGCTAGCTCGCGCCGACTAATGAGTATGGACGAACTTGCCTGTCAGCTCCGCGAGCGCCTCGGCGAACGGATGGAACCTGAAGCGCACCACGTGCCTCCCCGGCGGAATCGCAACGGCGCGAAAGATCCCGTTGGCCCTGAGGATCTTCCGGGCCCTGCCGTCTACCGTTGCGCGCCACCACGGGTGCCAGACGTCGTTGAGCAGCAAGATGCCGCCGGAGGGCGCGTCGACATCGACGTCCACCTCCGTGTTGGTGTAGCGCGTCAGGCGTGCCGAGCCGGGCACCGCGCCTGCCGCACTCGGCACGGGGGTCCCCGGTGCTGTTTTCAGCAAAACGGTGTGGCGCGGATCCACGTCCGGCGGCCAACCTTCTGCGAGCAGGCGATCAAAGTCGGCGATGCGCCAATCGGTCATCAGCATCACCCGTGGCAGGGCGCGGGTGTTCTCGTAGACGTAGGCGTCTTTAGTGCGTGCAATGAACGCAAGGTCACCGGGCTGGAGCGACCCATCCACCTTTTCGATGGGTGCGCCCACGGCGATGAAGCGCAGGCCGAATAGGTCAGCAAAAGCCGATCGGTAGGAAGGAAACAGCGGCGAGAAACGACGGTGATCCATATATGCCACCGTATCGCCGACGCGGGTTGCATCGTAGAACCACTTGAGTCGCAACGGATTGTGTCCGAACACGTGGTCGCAGCCCTGGATCAAGCACAGGTTCGGCCAGTGATAGGCGATGCCGGTCAGTTCGACGCGATCGCGCCGGTCTGGCGCAGCAGTCGCGGCGAGCTTTGATCTCAGAATCGCTAGCGTCTCGTTCTTGGTGCCTGGGCGCAGCGCGTCGAACGTTTTCGGAGCCCTCCCGGTTGAGACGTGCGGGGCGTTGTTCCATGAGAGGTCGGCAGCCATGAAGGCAGTGAGCAGCAGCGCCGCCGCGAGAGGCGATAGAGCTTGGAGCCGGCGCGCGAAGAGAAGCACTGCAATCGATGCCCCGGCGAAAACCAGCGCGGTGACCATTGGCATGATCATGACGTTGAGCGATACGATCTTATGGGCGAGCCACAACGCCAGCACGACCAGCGCTGCTGGTATCGTCAGCTCGATCGTCCGCTGAACCCGGCCGGCTGGAGATACCGAGCCGTCCAGCCAGCGGTGCACGAGGTAGCCGGCGATGATGGCGAGCAGTGCGCCGAGCACGAAGGTCGCATCGGCAGGCCGCCGATACAGCATCACGCCTGGCATTAGTTCGTACATCGCGCGGAAGGCCGGCGTGTGCCACCCCAGCGCATAGAGCAGAACGGCGCCGGCAGCGATCGAAAAGAAGCGGATCTCACGCGACCAGGCGAGACCGCGAATGATGCCAAAGGAGACAACGACGACGGGCAGCAGTGCGCCCGCATAAATCAGCCCCATGTTCTTCGCAAGACCGACTTCGCCACCGCCAAGTGCGGCCTTCCAAGGCGCAGTGCCCGGTCCCCAATAGGCAGAATCGGCAGTCTGCATCGCACGAAAGGGATCAGTGAAGGCGAACGTGAGCAGATCGGCAGGATGCAGCGAGCCCTGCGCAGCGAACATGAAGCCGATCTCGGGCCTGTTGGAGCGCATGGCGAACAGCGCGGTCATGGCTACCGGCACGGCGGCGACAAGCATGCCGACCGCGCCGCCGACCGCAAGCGGCTTGGCGGTCGCGTACATGCGCTTGCGCCAATCGTCGCCTCCGACCCAATACGCTGCGACGAACCCGGCAAGCGTGTAGAGCGAAATCAACGCGACCTGATCGCGTCCGATGGCGAGGAGCCCGCCGAACAAGCCGGCAATGGCGCCGAAGCGCCATGAAGATCGCTCTAGCGTGCGGTGAAGCATCCAGAGCGTCAACGGGAAATAGGCGAGGCTGATGATCTGACAGGTGTGTTGCAATCGGGCATTGGCCGAGCCGCCGAAGGCAAACGCGAGCGCAGCCACAAGCGCTCCGGCAGCATGCCAGCCACGATCTCGAAAGTACAATATGATGCCGACGCCGCCGAGCAGGAGATAGACGAAGGTCAGGCTGTCAACTGCGCGGAAGCTCAGTGTACGATCGAAATAGGCGAGCACGAAATGCAACGGGGAAAAAAGCAAGGACTGCGGATCGGAAACAAGCGGCCAGCCGCCGAAGATGTTAGACGCCCATAGCGGCGACTGGCCGATCGCCAGCGACCTAGCCAGAAATTGCAAAGGTGGCAGGAATTGCGACTTGGCGTCCCATGGAATCGTGACTCGCCCGGACAGCCAGGGCCACGCCACAAGCAGGAAGGCGAGCGCGAACAGCGAGACAGTGAGGGTGAGCGGATACTGACCTGCCGCGGTGTCCGTTCTCGCCGGTCGTTCCCAAGTGGCCGGCTCCACGCCACCCAGCCAAGGCGCGGTCCCACCACGGAGCACCGGCATCGCCGGCGTGGAATCGTCGACCCAGGGGGCCAGTGACTGGGGTCCGCTCCGAAGTCGCGCGGGCGAGCCGTCGCCTGGCTTGGTTTCCATGTACGCCCCCCGGGTACCAACGCGATCGCTTACGTCCCGCCGTGCGGTTAGCGCGGCGAGCGGGCTCTTGGTTGAATCTACTCCGTGGCCGCGAGCCGGCCGTTCCCCGCGCCATTAATCGCCGTCGCGGTTTGTAGGTTCCGCATGCGTGCTTTTGTCGCCGCTTGAGGCCGAGAGTCGGGAAGGCCTGCGTCGCCGTCTAGACTACCCGCTTACTGATTTTGGTTTGGCTCAGGTTCAGCAGTCCGCATGGCGGACTCGCCGCGAGAATGATGCGGACTTCTGAACCAAGTCACACTAGTCTAAAGCGCGCTTCAATCGTCGGTCATTCCCTGCCCCGGACGCGTCCAGGGTTTCTGCTCGGGCGGTGGGCCGCCTTTTCCGATCGAGATCGACTTCGCGAAGATCGCGAGCGCGAAGGTGCAGATCATCCAGCGCGCCACATGATGGGCGCCGACATAGACCGGGTCGAGAGTCAGCGCGAGCGCGAGCAGCATCATCTGGTCTTGTGCGCCGGGCGCAAAGGCGATGACCACGTCGGCAGGACGGAACGGCAGCAGCACCAGCACCAGTCCCGCGAAGCACGCCACCACTGCGACCGCCACCGCGAACGATCCAATCGCCGCACCGAGATAATCCACGACGGTGCGCCAACCAGTATTGGAGAAGCGCGAGCCTGCGACCGCACCCAGCACGATCACGGCGGCACCGCCAAGCCACCAGGGCAAGATCGCATGCACCCAACCCGTGCCGTGCAGGATGGCGGACCCCAGCATTGCACCGAACAACATGCCGCCGGGAAATTTGATCCACCGCAGGAACAGCGCCAGCGCCGTCGACACTGCGACAAGAATCACGAGCTCGAGAAGCGACGAGCCGCCGGCCGGCTCGGGCGCTCCGAACACGCCGCCGGCGACGAGCCCGAACAGCGCGAGCGTGCCTGGCAAGCCGATCATGATGAGCAGCACCCGCATCACCTGCACGATCGCAACGCCGCGCAGATCGGCCTTGAACTCGGCCGAGAGCGCGATGACCTGCGCCATCGCGCCCGGGCTCGCGCCGAGAAAGGCCGAGACCCAATCCCAGCCATGGACGAAGCGCAGATAGGACGTGGTCGCGGCGATCATGGCGATGGTGGCGACCACCAGGACGGCGATGCTGAAGGGCCATGTCGCGATCCCCTTCAGCGTCTCGGGCGTGACGATCGCGCCAAGCAGGATGCCGATCAGGACGAAGCAGACGCGCTGGACAGCATTCGGTACCCGCATCTGGCGGCCGGCGAGCGCCACGATCGCCACCGCCAACACTGAGCCCGATACCAAGCCGGCCGGAATCCCAAGGGTCGCCAGCGTGATGCCGCCTGCCGCGGCGACCAGCAGGGTCTCGACGGTCTGGAGAACAAGGTCGCGTGGGGGAAGGACGAGCGGCATCGCCTGCGATCAATGCCGTGCAGGGTGCGATGCGTCAAATGACGCTAATTCAGGCCGCCGCGTATACCGGGCCGCCCGACGGCTACGACAGCGCGGAGGACGCGTCGCTGGCCTCAACGTTTGGCTTTTGTGCCATCAGCTCGCCGGCCAGCGCCGGCAAGTCCGCCCGTTGTACGAACGTCTCCTGAATCTGCAGGAGCGAACGCTTGAGCTGATTGCGCAGCGCCGGGAAGTCGTCGGCGCCAAGCTTCGGATGCAGCGGCATGATCGCGAGATAGAAGCTTGAATGATCCTCGGCGACCGCGTCGGCGGTCTTTGGCCGCGCCCGCGCGAAATCGCCGAGCGAGCGCTCGAGGTCGGTGCGCGCCGCGCGCCAGTCGACGTCTCCGATCACCGGCGGGACCGGCCGTCGGTCGAAATTCTCGAGGATCGTCGCGGTCAGGCCGAGCTGCGACGCCTGCAGATTGTCGCCGGCATGGGGACGCAGCAAGCTCTCGACCACCGTGCCAACCATCGCGAGCGCGCGCGGATAGCCTTCCCAGCACGCCTTGTCGAGCGCCACAGCGAATGAAGCGTCCGCAAGCAACGCATCCGCACCCACCCGCAGCCGCGCATAGTCCTGCACGCAACCTTGTGCGAGATGGAAGGACTGCTCGTCAATAAACGTACCGACAGCGGCGTGGTCACGCATGGTGTTGTCGCGAGTGAGCTGCGCGCGGGCAGCTTGCTCACGGGCAGCCTGCTCATGGGCAGCCTGCTCATGGGCAGCCTGCTCACGCGCGGTGCCTTCGCCCGTCGTGTTATCGGGCGCGGTGTTATCGCGCGCGGTGCGGCGACGGAAGCGGTCGATCAGTGCCATGCCCCAACTCCAGACATGCGACGCGCGTGCATTCGCTAAGCATCAAGCTACGCCGAATTTGAATGGCCGCAACATCGAAGCACGACAAGTGTCCCGATTCCGAAGTTCGTACCGTTTCGCGTCGAGTTCGTATACGAACGTCGGAATCGAAGAACGCTAGCACTCTTTGAGGCTAGCGTGGGAATCCAGTGTGGCTTTGGTTCAGACGTCCGCATCTCGGACTCGCCGCGAGAATGATGCGGACTTCTGAACCGACACACCAGCCGCGATCAGCGCCGGCTGCCGATGAATTGCAGCACGATCTCGCGCCGATGCGGCTGCGCGCGATGCTCGGCGAGATAAAGGCCTTGCCAGGTGCCCACTGCAAGCTTACCGCCGATGACAGGAATATGAAGCGAGACGCCGTTGACCATCGCCTTGATGTGCGCCGGCATGTCGTCGGGCCCTTCGGCGTCGTGCACCCAGCCTGCATCAGCAGGCGCAAGCCGGTCGAGCGCGGTCACAAGGTCCGTCTGCACGTCGGGATCGGCGTTTTCCTGAATGACCAGCGACGCCGAGGTGTGACGAAGGTAGGCGAGTAGCACACCGTCACCCGCCCCCGCCTCCGTCAGGAAGCGTGCGGCATCGCGAGTGAAGTCAAAGAATCCCGGCGCTGACGTGTCGATCCCAAGTGTCGCGGTGGCGATGAGGTCCGGCGTCACACGGTGGATCGCGGACAGCCGGCTCACGCGATTTCCCTTAGATCCGCTTTTGGATGTCGCGCTGCACGCTTGCGATCATCTCGACCAGGCGGCGCCAGACCTTCTCGATAACGGACATGACCCGGTTGATCTCGGCATCGTCCGGGGATTGTGGACGCCGCACCTGGGACTTCCCCGCCTGATCCGGACGCATGCCGTCCGGCAGCGGCAGGTCACGGCTCAACAGCTCCTTCTTGAGCGCGGCATTGTCGTTCTGCAGGCGGGAGATCTCGGCTTCGAGCGCAGTGCGCTCGTCCGGCACGAGCTGGCATTGCCAGCCGCTGGTGCGGCGATTGCACATCGCCACCTGCCCGGAGCGGCCGTCGAGGCGCAGGTAGCCCTCGTCGGCGCGATGGAAGGTGAAACGCGCGTCCCCGCCTTCGGGCGAGGTCGGCTGCGCGCCGGCGGCCGTCGCGGCAAGCGCGCAAGCGGCGATGACGACAGCCGTGATGCGCGACCGGATCATGCTGAAACTCCTTGCATCGGCGAGCCGCGAAACTGCAGGACCGCAACCGCGGAACGTTATCACTTCCGCGCCCGCCGCAGAACCGTGCCGCGGTTGCGCTCGTGCCGCCGATTTGAAGGTCCTACAGCAATTGCAGCAAATTCGACCAGGAACTTCAAAATCGAAAAGCGGCACTATTCTCGATTCTCGCGGCGAGTCCGACAGGGGGACTTCTGAACCAAAGCCACACTAGATTCAAAGAGTTGCTTAGTGTCCTTCGATTCCGAAGTTCGAATGCTCATTCCGACGGCGCACCACGACGCTTTTCGCGTCAGCCGAACCCTGGATAAATCGCCGATCCAAAAGGCTTTTCAACTAGTTAGCCAGGGTCCTGCTGTTCTTGACTTGACCAGACCCGGCCAGTATGGTCCGCGCGGCCTCGGGGCGGCGGACTGCCGCGATCTCTCCGTAGTGTTCGCGGGTGTCGAAAGCATGGCCGACGACGCGCGCGACCAACACGATAAAGACGATCGCAAGCTTCAGCCAACCGACGAGGCCGCGCTCTCCGCGCGGTTCCAGCGTCTCGGTGAACGGCTCGGCAAGCTCAACCGCAGCCGTGCATCCGACAGGCAGCCCGGCGAACCTCCGGCCTCCGATCCGTCGGCGATCGCCCGAGGCCTCCGGCTTTCGGTTGAGCTGGTCGCAGGCGTGCTGGTCGGTGCCGGCATCGGCTGGCTCCTTGACCGGTGGCTTGGGATTTCGCCGTGGGGAATGATCGTGTTTCTGCTGCTTGGCTTCGCCGCGGGGGTTCTCAACGTGATGCGGGTGGCGGGTGTGGTTCAGCCCAACAAGCTGGATCCGCCGGGGTCGAAATAGCGAAGGCCGTCCGCGCGGGACGGTCTCAGGGTTGAAGACGGACGTTTGAAGGCGGATATGGATCCGATCCACCAGTTCGAGATCAAGAATCTCTTCGTGTTGACGCGCATTGGCGGCCACGAGATCGCCTTCACCAATTCCGCGCTCTATATGGTCATCGCGCTCGCAGTGATCTCGGCGCTGATGATCGGGGCGACCACCTCGCGGGCGCTGGTGCCCGGACGCATGCAATCAATCGCCGAGATCTCCTACGAGTTTATCGCCAACACACTGCGGCAGAGCGCCGGTTCGGAGGGAATGAAGTTCTTCCCGCTGGTGTTCACGCTGTTCATGTTCATCCTGACGGTGAACATGCTGGGATTGATCCCCTACACCTTCACGGTAACGAGCCACATCATCATCACCGTCTCGCTGGCACTCCTGGTGTTCCTCACCGTCATTGTCTACGGCTTCAAGAAGAACGGGCTGCGCTTCTTCAAACTGTTCGTGCCGAGCGGCATCCCGATCGTGATCCTGCCGCTGGTGACTTTCATCGAAGTCCTGTCCTTTATCTCGCGCCCGATCTCCCACAGCGTGCGTCTGTTTGCGAACATGCTGGCCGGGCACATCACGCTCAAGGTATTTGCCGGTTTCGTCACCATGCTCGGCGCCGCCGGCTTCTTTGGCTGGATGGGCGCGGTGCTGCCGCTCGGCCTGACTGTGGCACTGACCGCGCTCGAACTTCTCGTGGCTTTCCTGCAGGCTTACGTCTTTGCCATCCTCACCTGCATCTATCTCAATGATGCAATTCACCCGGGCCACTGACCCGATCAACTGTCGAAAAGGAGCTTCTCATGGATCCGACCGCCGCAAAGTTCATTGGTGCCGGCATTGCCTGCATTGGCATGGGCGGCGCCGGCGTCGGCGTCGGCACCATCTTCGGGCATTATCTCGCCGCCGCGCTGCGCAATCCGTCAGCCGCGCAAGGCCAGTTCGGCAACCTGATCTTCGGGTTCGCCGTGACCGAAGCGCTTGGCATCTTCTCGCTGCTGATCGCGCTGCTGTTGCTGTTCGCCCTCTAAGGATCTGGAGCCGCAAGCGGCGCCGGCCGACGCTGGCGCCCGCTTTGTGGGATTGACGATGGCTCAGAAGAGCGCAGAGCCGATCACCTCGATCGAGCACATTCCGTCATCGGAGCACGGCAAGGGATTCCCTCCGTTCGATCCGACGACCTTCGCCTCGCAATTCGTGTGGCTCGTGCTGGTGTTCGGCGCGCTCTACCTGCTGATGTCGCGGATCGCGTTGCCACGCATCGGCGCCATCATGGATTCGCGGCGTCAGAGCGTCGAAGGCGACCTCGCCGAAGCCAAGAGCCTGAAGGACTCCTCCGACGCCGCCATCGCGGCCTATGAGAAGGCGCTCGCGGACGCGCGCGGCCGCGCCCAGGCGCTGGCCAACGAGACCCGCGAGAAGTTCGCGGCTGAAGCGGAAGCTGCCCGCAAGGAGCTCGATGCGGCGCTCAACACCCGCCTCACCGAGGCCGAGCAGGCGATCGCGACGCGCCGGACCGCCGCCATGGCCAACGTCCACGACATTGCGGTCGAGACGGCGGCGGCGATTGTCGAGCGCCTCACCGGCAATGCGCCGGCGAAGCCTGACGTCGCGAAGGCCGTTGCCGGCACGCTGAAGAGCTGAGGATCGACACGATGTTCACCCCTGAATTCTGGGTTGCCGTCGCTTTCGTCATCTTCATCGGAGTGCTCATCTATTTTGGCACTCACAAGATGATCCTCGACGCCATCGATCAACGCGCCGGGCGCATCAAGGCGGAACTCGACGAAGCGCGCCGCCTGAAAGAAGAGGCGCGCGCGCTGCTCGCCGAATATGAGCGCAAGAAGAGCGAGGCCGTACGCGAAGCCGCGGGCATCATCGAAGGCGCCAAGGCGGAAGCCGAGCGGCTCGCGGTCGAGACCAAGGCCAAGTCGGAGGAATTCCTCGCCCGCCGCACCAAGCTCGCCGAGACCAAGATTGCGCAGGCGGAAGCGCAGGCGGTCGCCGATGTGCGCAATGCCGCCGCCGACGCCGCGGTCGCTGCCGCCGAGCGGGTGCTGACCGACACCGTCAAGGGCAAGCTCGCCGATGACCTGATCGGCAAGGGCATTGCGGAAGTAAAGGCGAAGCTGAATTAGATTTCGCCGGTTCTCTCTCCAATAGACAAAATTCAATCGTCATCCTGAGGTGCCCGAGCGCAGCGAGGGCCTCGAAGGATGCACGCCTCGGCCTTGCCGCACCACTTGGGCCGTCGTCCTTCGAGGGCCGCCTACGGCGGCCACCTCAGGATGACGGAATCGAAAGCTGAGTTTGCCTCAAAGGCTCACTTCAAAATCCGGCTAACGCCGGAATTCCGGCGCCACTGACCGCTCCAGTCGCTTGGGCGGTGGCTTCTGCGCTTTCGGCGCCTTCTTCCTCTTCGACTGCGGCCGGCCGCGGTCGCCGGCTTCGTCGAAGCCGACATAGACGACATACTTCTGCAAATCGGCGGGCGGTGGCATCGGGAAGCTCAAATCTTCCTCGATGTCTGTGAACACGGTGCTGTTGGAATCGAGCGCTACCGGCACGCGCCGGAACTTGGTCACGATGGTTTTGGGCTGCACGCCTTCCTGAACGACCGCATAGCGGATCGGTGCGCTCACCTGCGACGGCGAACCGGCGGGACCCAGGACAGCGCGTCCCTGCACCCCGACGCGCATGCGCACGGTGCCGGCGTCAACGAAGCATTGCCGCGCCATTTCCAGGAATGTGAGTTGGTAGCGCAGATCGTTGGGGGTCGGATCCTGCTGCTTGGCGCCGACCGCGAAGGTGCCGGCGCCGGTCCTGATAGCGACCGAGGGGCAGTCGTCCTCGAGCGAGACATTGCTCGCCGGGGCTGCCGGCCCCCCCGACGCCTGGGCTTGCGCCGCCGGGCTCGGGCGCGCGAACCAGGTCGGCAGGCTACCGGTGATCGATGGCAGGCTTCCGCCCGACGAGCAGCCGGCAACGATGGCGCCGGCGCCGAGCAGAGCCGCAAAGCGGATGATACCGCGCAATTGATCGTTCGGGCCCGCGAACCGCATCACGACGTTCAACTCTGACAAAAATCCCCTCGTTGGACGGCTTTATAGCAGGGCAACCATGGCGGACCCAAGGCCTGCCTTAGGCTCGGTTAGAGCGGCGGATCGTCCCGCAACCGGGCGAACAGGATGTGGTCCTGCCAAATCCCGTTGATGCAGAGGTATTGCCGGGCGAAGCCTTCGCGCCGGAACCCGTTGCGCTCCAGGAGGCGGATCGACGCATCGTTTCCCGGGATGCAGGCCGCCTCCACGCGATGCAGCCGCAGCGTCCCGAACGCGAACGGCAGAACGGTGCCTACCGCCGCGGTCATGTAGCCCTGCCCCGCATAAGGCAGGCCCATCCAGTAGCCAAGGCTGCCTGCCTGCGCGCATCCACGACGGATGTTGGCGAGCGTCAGCCCGCCGACCATCACATTGTCACTTTTGCGAAAGATGAAGAACGGATAGGCGATATCGCTGCGCTGGTCTTCTGCGTAACGGCGGATGCGGCGGCGAAACGCCGCGCGCGTCAGATCGTCGGCCGGCCAAGTCGGCTCCCAGGGCGTGAGGAAGTCGCGGCTCGCCGCGCGCAGCGCCGACCACTCCGCATGATCCGACATCTGCGGCGCGCGCAGCAGGACGCTGTCGCCGGAGATCGCCGGCGGTTGTTCGGAAAAGCTGACGGTGCGGAAGAAGGCCATGGATTCAGCCGTCACAGGGCCGGCGGCGGCAAACGAAAGGCGGGCGCCTTCTGGAATTCGCTCGCCCGTCAT
Organism: Hyphomicrobiales bacterium; assembly: GCA_009377695.1. Taxonomy (GTDB): domain Bacteria; phylum Pseudomonadota; class Alphaproteobacteria; order Rhizobiales; family Xanthobacteraceae; genus VAZQ01. The sequence continues at coordinate 40,917 of WHTP01000034.1, forward strand.
TGATCGTCCGCCGTCACGCCGCCCGCTTGACCAGACTTTCAACGATCGATGCCGCGCTTTCAAGCCCGGAACCTGGTCCCAGCGCCGCGATCGCGGGCCGGCCGCGCGCGATCAGCGCACGTCCGGCGGCACGGGCACTTTCGACCGTTACGGCTTCGATTTTCGCCACCACCTCGGCCAGCGGCATCGGACGGCCCCATGCGAATATCTGCCGCGCAAGCTGCTCTGCGCGTGCGCCGGAGCTTTCCAACGCCATCAAGAGGCCGGCCTTCATCTGCGCCTTGGCGCGCGCCACCTCGACCTCGGTGACGGTCTCGGCCGCATTCGCGATCTCGGCGACCACAACACGCATCAGCTCCGGCAGGTCGGACGCGTCGGTGCCGGCATAGAGGCCGAACATGCCCGTGTCCGAATAGGGCGCGTGGAACGCGTAGATGGCGTAGCACAATCCGCGGATCTCGCGGACCTCCTGAAACAGGCGGGACGACATGCCGCCGCCCAGCACGCTGGTGAAGACCTGCATGCTGAAGAGATTGGGGTCACGCTGCGGCAAGCCGTGCATGGCCAGCGCCACATGCACCTGCTCGAGGTCCCGCCTCTCGACATAGGTGCCGCCGGCGAAATGTGCCGACGCCGGCACCGGCGCGGCCGGCCCGGCGAAGCTCGCGAACTGTTTCTCGACCTGCTCGACCAGCGCGCGGTGCTCGATCGCGCCGGCCGCCGCAACGACCATGTCGGGTGCGCGATAGTTGCGCGTCAGATAGGCGCCGAGTCGCTTGCGGTCAAAAGACTTCACGCTCTCGCGCGTGCCCAGGATGGAGCGGCCGATCGGCTGGCCGGGGAACGCCGTTTCCTGCAGCTTGTCGAACACGATATCGTCCGGCGCGTCGTCGGCCGCGCCGATCTCCTGCACGATCACGTTCTGCTCGCGCTGCAATTCCTCCGGGTCGAAGGCCGGATTCGACAGGATGTCGGACAAGACGTCGACCGCGAGCGGCACGTCGGCGCGCAGCACGCGCGCGTAATACGATGTCGACTCGACGCTGGTCGAGGCATTGAGATCGCCGCCAACCGCCTCCACCTCCTCGGCGATCTGCCGCGCGGTGCGGCGCTTAGTGCCCTTGAACGCCATGTGTTCGAGGAGATGCGAGATGCCGTGCTCGTCCGGCCGCTCGTCGCGGCTGCCGGAGCCGACCCAGACTCCAAGTGAGGCGGACTCCAGATGCGGCATGTCGTCGGTCACGACGGTCAGGCCCGTGGGTAGGCGCGTGATCTCGACACTCATGCGGCGGCTCCTTCGCGTGCGGCGCGGCTGGATGACAGGATGTGGCGTTCGACGGCGGCCTGATCGACCGGCAGCGTCGTCATTCGTTCGGGGCGGCCGTTGAGGTCGCCAAGCCAGTCCGGCAATGGCGGACGCTGGCCGCAGGCAGCCTCGACGGCGTCGGGGAATTTCGCGGCATGCGCAGTCGAGAGCACGACCATTGGCATCGCCGGGTCGCGTCGCTCCTTCTCCGCGACGGCGATGGCGACGGCGGTATGCGGATCGATGAACCGCCCGCTCTCGCGCAACAGTGTGCGGATCGCAGCGGCGGTCTCCGCCTCGTCGGCGCGGTTGGCGGCGAACAGCCCGCGGAGCGCCGACAGGGATTGACCCGGAAGCGCAAAGCGCCGCGACTGCGGCAGCGAGCCCAACATCGCGCGGATCGACTTGTCGTCACGGCCGCCGGTCTCGAACAGGATGCGCTCGAAGTTCGAAGCGACCTGGATGTCCATCGACGGCGAGGTGGTCGCGACCACGTCGCGCGTTTCGTAAGATCCGGTCGCGAGCGCGCGCGCCAGGATGTCGTTGACGTTGGTGGCGATCACCAGCCGGTCGATCGGCAGGCCCATGCGCATGGCGACGTAGCCGGCATAGATATCGCCAAAATTCCCGGTCGGCACGGTGAACGCCAGCTTGCGATGCGGCGCGCCGAGCGCGACGGCGGCGGTGAAGTAGTAGACCGCCTGCGCGACGATGCGGGCCCAGTTGATCGAATTGACGCCGGAGAGCGACACGCGATCGCGGAAGGCGTGATGGTTGAACAATCCCTTCACGATCGCCTGGCAGTCGTCGAAGGTGCCCTCGATCGCGAGCGCGTGGACATTGTCGTCCGCGGCGGTCGTCATCATGCGCCGCTGCACGGCAGAGATCCGCCCCTGCGGGAACAGCACGTAAACATCGGTGCGGCTGCGCCCGCGGAAGGCTTCGACGGCAGCGCCGCCGGTATCGCCCGAGGTCGCGACCACAACGGTGGTGCGCTCGCCGCGGGTCGCGAGCACGTGATCCATCAGCCGGCCCAGGAGTTGCATCGCCAGGTCCTTGAAGGCGAGCGTCGGACCGTGGAAGAGCTCGAGCATGAAATCGTTCGCGCCGTACTGGGATAGCGGCGCCACCGCCGGATGGCGGAACGCGCCGTAGGCCTCCCGCGCCATGCGGGCGAGCTCATGCTCGGGAATCGCGCCGCCAACGAACGGGCGGATAACCTCGACCGCCACTTCGGCGTAAGGGCGGCCGGCAAAGGCAGCGATGTCGCGGGGCTCGAGCCGCGGCCAGGTCTCGGGCACGTAGAGACCGCCGTCGCGGGCAAGCCCAGCGAGCGTCACATCGACAAAACCGAGCGGCGGAGCCTCGCCGCGGGTGGATACATAACGCACTGTCGACCTACCGGAACTCACCCAACCCACACTTAGAAAGCCACCGAACCCGCGCCCTGCCCCGACAACCAAGGGATGGCGCAAGCTACTGATTTTTATTGTGTTCCTGACCAGAAACAGCCGGACGCAAGCAGCGGCCGAGGGGAATCTTAGAGGGTGGCACCCCCCCGCACAAGGACCGGAAACGGGGGGTCAGCCAACCGGTTAACCGGTCCTGATTGAGGAACCGGAGGCCGAAATAATCAACAGATTCACTGCGTTAATTAACGTCCGGAGGTCACCCCACCAACCGGCGTCGCCCCGTCTTGCGCAATGCAGCAAGTAGTCCGGATTGGGCGCAGCGAAGTCTGGGTCAAACCCACCACCGCCTCGCTCGCTGGCAAGTTGCTACCCTTCTCACAGGGCAAGGATCATCGATCCACCGCTTATGCTATGGTGTGCGCAAAATCAGAACGAACGGACGCGGAGGGAGCAATGAGGACTTTGAAGAAAGGACGACGCTTGAGCCGACGCTTGGGCCGATGCTTGGGCCGATCGGAAGCCATGCGCACATTGCTTGGCGCCGTTGCCGGCGCGCTGGTGTTGTTCTCGGCAAGTGTCGCGCTGGCGCAAAGCGCCTATCCGAACCGGCCGATTAGACTGGTCGTTGGGTTTGCGCCCGCCGGTCCGACCGACATCCTGGCGCGGGTGATCGGGAAGGGCATGGGCGATGTACTCGGCGAGCAGGTCATCATCGAGAACCGGACCGGCGCCGGCGGCAACCTCGGCACCGAGGCAGTCGCACGCGCCGACCCCGATGGCCACACGCTGCTGTTGACGCTGCTGACCGCCGCAGTCAACGAGAGCCTGTACAAGAATTTCAAGATCCGCTTCACGGAGCACTTCGAATCGATCGGCGGCATAGCCCAGACCGGCCTCGTGCTGATCGTGCACCCCTCGCTCGAGGTGAAGAGCATGTCGGACCTGATCAAGCTCGGCAAAGCAAAGCCCGGCGAGTTGCTTTACGCGACTGCCGGCGCGGGAACGTCGACCCATCTCGCCGCCGAACTGTTCAACACGACCGCCGGCATCAAGATGATGCCCGTGCACTACCGCGGCGGCGGCGCGACAGTCAAAGACCTGCTCTCCGGCCAGGTGAAGATCATGTTTTCGACCATCCCGCCCGTGCTGAGCTTCGTACGCGACGGGCGCTTGCGCGGCATTGCCACCACCGGGAGCAAACGGGACTTCGTGCTGCCCGAGCTGCCGACGATCATGGAGGCCGGCCTGCCCAACTTCGACGTGCCGCTATGGTTCGGCCTCGTCGCGCCCAAAGGCACTCCGCAGCCGGTGATCCAGAAGCTCGTCCAGGCGCTGGACCGGGCGATGGCCACACCAGAAACGAAGAAGGTGTTCGACGCGCAGGGCTTCACGACGATGCCAATGAGGCCTGAGGCGTTCGCCAAGTTCTACGTCGCGGAAGCGCTGAAGTGGGGCAAGGTTGTGCAGGCGTTGGGCATGAGTCATTAGTCTAATGGTCCGATTCTAACATTCGCATCCCTTCTCAGCGGGCGACTTTGCGAATGTTAGAGTCATAAGGACCACTAGCAAATATAAGCTGCTAGTGGAGTTTTGGATTTGACATTCGCGTTGGGAGTCTGCGGTCAACGGGGTAGCGAATGTCAAACCCACTCCACTAGACGATCGATTCCATGAAACCGCTCATATCCAACGGCCGTCATTCCGGGGCCGGAGCGTAGCGAGGGAGCCCGGAATCCATAACCACGGACTGGGGTTATGGATTCCGGGCTCTCGGCCTTCGGCCTCGCCCCGGAA